>JAZGCO010000062.1:0-58827 GCA_036476995.1 Gemmatimonadota bacterium | reverse complement strand
AGTCACCCAGCTGGTCGCCCAGGTTCTGAATCGACGCGCCGAGACGGCCGCCGCTGGAGAAAAAGCTGAAGGCGCGCACTCCAGGAGCTATCTCGCGGATGCGTCCCAGTTGTTCGCGCAGCCGCTCTGGGCGAACGACTGTGAAATTACGTCCGGGACCGGTTCGAAACGAAAATGCGTTGCCCCACTGCGATTCTCCCAGTTCGACATCCACTGTCCGCGATCGACCGTCACGAATCAGTTCCAAGTCCACGTTTCGGCCTGGTGGCGTCTCGTTCAGCATTCGGCGGAGCTGGGCCGTACTACGGAGGCGCTCGCTGTTCCAGGCCACAAGAACGTCATCGGCCTCCAGGCCTGCTCTCGCGGCCGGGGTGTCTTCTTCTACGCTCATGATCCGGACACCGTACTCACCGGGAAGGTTCAATTCCTCGACAGCGTCCTTGTCCACGTCATCTATATGCACACCCAGATAGCTCCCGCCCGACCGAAATACGCTGACCCGGCTCGGTTCGTCGTCATCTGATTTCGCCTGGGCTTCCAGGGCGCGGGTCGCGGCCACGATGCCACCCATGACCAGGATGCCCAACAACACAGCCGTAAATTTTCTACCCATTCTCCAGCCCTCACTCTCGTATCTGTTCACGGGCACTGGCCGTCGAGTCGTCCTCAGTGCTGTGCGTCTGCTCATTTTGACACACGCAGTCGCAGCCACGGTTGCCTGGCGGCACCATGCGTGGGAAGATGCTTCCGCGGCCCGTACGCTGGCCTCAGTCTAGTCTGGTCTCGGGTGCGGAGTTTCACAAGTAGGTTTCCAAGAGCGGATTTGTATGCACCGACCGCGTGTGCTCATTGTCGGAGCCGGATTCGGGGGGCTGGCGTGCTCCCGCTCGCTGGCTGAGTCGCCGGTGGACGTGCTGCTGATCGACCGAAACAATTACCACCTGTTCACCCCGCTGCTGTACCAAGTGGCCAGCTCACTCCTCAACCCGAGCGATATCGTTTTTCCGGTGCGGCAGGTCTTTCGTCGAGTCACCAACATCGAGTTCGTCTATGGAGAGGTCACAGGGGTCGACCTGGCGGGGCGGACTGTCCAACTCACGGACGGAAGGCTCCTGATCTACGATTTTCTTGTCCTGGCGACCGGTAGCCAGACGAATTTCTACGGCTTGGACTCGGTGAAGCAGGTTGCGTTCGGTCTCAAAGATCTCTCAGAGGCGCTTGAACTTCGAAACCATGTGCTGCGCTGTTTCGAGACCGCCGCGGCGGCGCCCGACGACGAGAGTCGGCGGCGGTGGCTCACGTTCGTCATAGTCGGTGGAGGGCCTACAGGAGTGGAGTACGCCGGAGCACTGTCGGAGCTCGTATACCTCGAGCTCCGCCGTGACTTCCCCACCCTGGACATGGGTAAGGTTCGGATTGTCCTGGTGGAGGGTGAGGATCGAGTACTGCCCACCTTCGCCGAGGAACTGGGCCTGGATACGAGCCATCGGCTTCGAAAGCGGTACGGCATCGAAGTCCGAGTAGGAGAAAGGGTGGAAGGGGCAGCACCGGGGTCTGTGCGCCTCACTGGCGGCGGAATTATCGAAGCGGAGACGCTTGTTTGGGCGGCCGGAGTCCAGCCTTCGGACCTGGCCGGCCGCGTTCAGACTTCACGGAGTGGTAGCGGACGCCTGTGCGTGGACGCGAGCCTACGGCTACCTGACCAAGACCGGGTGTTTGCGATCGGAGATGTTGCTGCCGCGAGTCACGAGGGTAGCGAGGCACCGATGCTATCGGCACCCGCCATCCAGGGTGGGCGCACGGTGGCGCAGTCGATTCGCCGGCAACTACAGGGTAAGGCGCCCGTACCGTTCGTGTATCGAGACAAGGGCATCATGGCCACGATCGGGCGCAATAATGCGGTTGCCCAGGTCGGACGTCTCCGGCTGAAAGGCTTCCTCGGCTGGGTAGCCTGGCTGGCCGTGCATTTGTACTTCATCCTCGGGGTTCGCAACCGGATCGCTGTGCTGGCCGGCTGGGCATGGAACTACCTTTTGCGCGACCGTCCTATCCGCCTGATTGCGCGAGCTCGGTCGCGGGGCACTGCGGACAGCTAGGAGGAGCGCCCGGCCATCATGCGCAGATCCGCGACTAGATCAGCGCCGCGTCGGCGATGACCTCCACGAGGCTTGGCCCGTCTACCTTCAAAGCGGCCTCGAGCGCCGGTACCAGCTGAGACGCCTCCGTTACCCGGAAACCTTCGGCTCCGCAGATTCTTGCGAACTCAGAGAAATCTGGATTGTGCAGCGATGTCTGCCAGACGTCGAAGTTCCCTGACCGCTGCTCCTTGCTGATCTTGCCAAGCTCGTCGTTGTTGATTAGCAGGTGCGTGATATTCATCCCATACTTCACAGCCGTCGTCAGCTCACCCATGTACTGGCCGAAACCGCCGTCGCCGGAGATCGCAATCACAGGCCGGCCGGCGAACCGCGGATCGTCCTCCTGCGTGGCCGCCCAGGCACCTATGGCGGCGGGATACGCGAAACCTATCGACCCCAGGTATCCTGACATGAGGACAGATTGCCGTGTGCACTCGAAATATCGGCCGAAAGAGTACGTGTTGTTGCCGACATCGACGGCTATGATCGCGTCTTCGGGAGCCGCAGCCGTAAACGCCTCGAAGATGACCGCGGAGCTTATCCCCTTGCCTCGCGTCTCCTGAGTGCGACGTTTCTTTTCAGCCCTCCAGATGCCCCAGCGATCCGCAATCTCCGGTCGCTGATCGACCTTTGCGGCGCCGCCTTGCAGGCGGCCACGCAGAAGACCCACGGTGACTCCGATCTCACCCCAGACGGGCACGTCCACCGAGTGGAACTTGCCCAGGATCATCGGATCAAAGTCCACTTGGATGGTCGGTTTCTTAGGCGTAATCCCGGTATGGTTGCTGAAGCTGGCCCCGAGCACGAGGAGGCAGTCTGCCTCGTTCATGAAATAACTGGCGATCGGCGTGCCGCTTCGGCCCAGGACCCCGCAGCCCAGCGGGTGGTGATCTGAGATCAGGCCCTTGCCTTTGAACGTCGTGATTACGGGACTGCCGAGCTGTTCCGCTAGCTCCGTGATCGATTCCATACAGAAACGGGCGCCATGCCCCACGATGATGACTGGCCGCTCGGCTCCCCGAAGCAGTTCGGCCGCCCGCTCGAGCGACTCCTCAGGCGGAGTAATGTCGCGCGGCGTGAGGCGACCGTCTGGTCCGCCGGCCGGAGCACTCTCGGCGGCCGGAATCACTTGTACTTCGTCAGGGAAAATGAGATGTGATACACCGCGGTTCAGGATCGCACTCTTGCAGGCCAGGTTCACCAACTCCGCGTGGCGGCTGGTGTGCAGCACCGGCTGCGTCCACTGGGCTACTCGCCCAAACGCCGCCGCCAGATCGACCTCCTGGAAAGCACCGGGTCCCAGTACCTGTGTGTCGACCTGGCCGGTCAGGGCGAGAACCGGGGAGCGATCCACGTTCGCGTCCCACAGCCCGGTCAGCAGGTTGGTTGCTCCCGGCCCCGCGATCGTAAAGCAGGCCGCCGGGCGACCGGTGAGTTTGCCGTAGGCTGATGCGGCAAACGCCGCGCACCCCTCGTGCCGAATGCCATAGTAGGACAGCCGACCTGCGAGTGCCTGGCGGCGCAGTGCGTCGGCCAGGCCCAGGTTGGAGTGGCCGACCATGCCCCACACGTGACGGACGCCCCAGTTGACCAGCGTCTCTACCATGACGTCGGCCACGCTTCGAACATGTGCCTCGTCCTCGGCGAGTGAGACGTAGATGCCGTCCTCGCGCTCCTCGACCGGAAAGGTCTCGACCCCGTCATCGAATCCCCCGGGAGCGATCCCGGTCAGCGGATCGAAGTCCCAGCCATGCCAGGGACAGCGCAACAGTCCGTTCTCGATCGAACCTTCACCGAGCGGACCTCCCTGGTGCGGGCACTTGTTGTCCAGCGCACCGTACGTGCCTCCGAGACGCGTCATGCAGAGCGTTCGGTGCCCGCACGTCACCGATTGGACTCTTCCCTCGGCCAGCTCGTCCGGAGCCAGAACTCGCATCCAAGTCCTGCCTCCCGTGCCGTCTCCATTTTGCGCCATAGTCCGGTCCCTTCTGCTCACGTCAGCGCGTTGGCCAGATGTAGCCGTGCCCCCTCCACACCAAACAGGCGGTACGCCTCTGTCACAGCGAAGCGCACGAAGTCGAACATTGCCGCTCGCTGGGCGGCCGCGTCTCCCGCCCCGACCAAAGCCGATCCCGACAGGCGAGCTCCGAACCACTCCCCGGTGACCCACTCACCCGCACCCCGAAACGGCTCCAGCTCAGTGCCGCTGCCGGGGCTTGGCCAGGGCAGCATGTATACATATGGCTCGGGGTGGCCTTCGTCCCCGGGCGAGAGGCCGATGCCCACGGAGCGTGCCACCTCCGGATCCGCGTCCGGGTCGAGAGTGATTAGCGTCGAGATGTCGAAGTGGTGCGGCCAGCAACGAACCCCCGATGCCTCCGGAATGTCCGCGGCCACAGCCGTGAGGAGAGCGTGGGCATTCGAGAACCAGGCTCCCAGCGCGGCCAGCGCTTCGTCGTCAGTTAGGAACACTGTGGAATCACTGCGCCCAACTCGTTGAGTGGTTGGCATTTCGAGTCGGTCCGCGGCCTGGGTCCCGGCTCGCGCCGTCACCGCCGACACAAGCCAGGTATGCGCCTGCTCGGGACTGTAGCTCGCCAGGTCCAACCGCTCACCCGGGGCGGAGGGGCCGTCTCCAACCAGAAGCGCGAGCGGAGACAGGGAGAGGCCGGCGCGGATGCCTTCCGCCACGGACGGCGCACCCCACAACTCGCCGGTCTTCTCCACCCAGCCGAGGCTGACGTGACCGAAATCGTCCTTTGGCTCCGCGAGCGCCTTGCCTAACGAACCCGCGAGCCGGGCCGCAGCGTGGGCTTCCGTCGCCGCTCGGTACACACGTGCGGTCTCGATCCCACGGAGATCTCGCCAGGCCGGCCCGGTCACCAGCCGTCCTTCACGGCAACGGCACAGCTGACGAATTGTCCGAGCTTGGCCCCATCGAGGTCACCGTTCGTTCGAACCCCGGAGCAGACGTCCACGCCGAAGGGGCGTACGGTGCCGATCGCCTCGGCCACGTTGGCCGCGTCGAGTCCCCCGGCGAGATAAACGGGAATCTCGACCGTCTCGACGATACGGCGGCTGACCTCCCAGTCATGCGCACGGCCGGTGCCGCCGAGCTCGCGGACCGCTTGCTTGGGCCGGCCAGAATCGAGGAGGATGGCGTCGGAGTGTTCTGCCGATTCAATCGCTTCGTCCACCGAGGAGGATCCGGATACGTGGACCACCTGGACTACTCGGACTCCGGGTAGACGCCGGCGAAGATCCGCGCGCACCCCCGGGCCGAGTCGATCGACCAACTGCACCGTGCTCGGTCGGCACCGAAACACCTGGGCCTCGATTTCGTCAGGTTCAGTCCTCGATGTGAGCAGGAAGGCATCCGTTCCCGCCGGTAGCCTGCCGACGATCGTGGCGATGTGTTCCTCCGAGATCACGCCTGGGCCGCTAGGCATTTCCGACACGAACCCAAGCGCGCTAGCCCCCGCCCTGAGTGCCATGTTTGCTTCATGTAAACTAGTTATACAACATATCTTAACATTCATTACATACAGCGTATTCTAATCAAGCTGACTGACACCGGCGTATCGGACACCGGACAGATCCGCCATGTCTCGCTTCCAGGTCACCAGGTCGGCCGGACACAGGTCACTGAGATGTCGATGACCGCATGCGGCGGCCAAGACAGTCATGAGTTCGACGGTGGCCTCGAAGAACCGATGCAGCCGCCGCGCCGATTCATCCACTATGAGTCGGGCACGGAGGTGCTCGCGCTGCGTGGCGATCCCGACCGGACAGTTATTCGTGTGGCACGCCCGCATGGCCAGGCATCCAATCGCCTGAATAGCCGCGTTCGATACCGCGACCGCGTCGGCTCCAAGAGCCAGGGCCTTCACGAAGTCTGCGTCCGTACGCAGGCCCCCAGTGATGATCAGGGTCACATTCTCGGCCTTCCTCCGGTCCAGGTGACGTCGCGCCCTGGCCAGCGCCGGAATCGTGGGCACCGAGATGTTATCCTTAAAAATGACGGGAGCGGCGCCGGTGGCCCCTCCTCTCCCGTCAAGGATGATGTAGTCCACTCCGACTTCCAGCGCGAAATCGAGGTCGTCTTCGATGTGCTGCGCCGAGAGTTTGAACCCGATGGGAATCCCGCCGCTTTCCTCCCGCACCTCGTCCGCAATGGCAGTGTAGTCGGCCGGTGAGTCCAGATCAGTAAATCGAGATGGGCTGATCGCGGGCTGCCCGGGCTCGAGGTTGCGCACCTGTGCGATCTTGCCGGCGACCTTCGGTCCGGGAAGGTGTCCGCCGGTGCCTGTCTTAGCGCCCTGCCCTCCCTTGAAGTGAAACGCCTGCACGCGCGCAGTCTTCTGCACATCCCAGCCGAAACGGGCCGAAGCCAGCTCGTAGAAATACCGGGAGTTCTCGGCCTGTTCTTCCGGAAGCATCCCGCCTTCGCCTGAGCAGATGCCGGTACCGGCGAGCTCCGCTCCACGGGATAGGGCAACCTTGGCCTCTTCGCTCAGGGCGCCGAAGCTCATGTCGCTCACGAAAAGGGGAATGTCCAGCCGAAGCGGCTTCTCGGCCCCCGGACCGATCACGACATCCGTTCCGACGGGCTCCTCATCCAAGAGAGGCTTTCGGGCCAGCTGCGCCGTGACGAACTGGATGTCGTTCCAGCGCGGCAGGTCTGTGAGCGGAACTCCCATCGCGGTGACCCTGCCGTGGTGCCCGACTTTGCTCAGGCCGTCGCGGGCCAGGCTCTGGATATACTTGTTGTCGGGCTCCGCGGGAGTGCCGCTGTGATCGGCATACAATCCCAGGTAGGCGTCCCGGTCATACGCCTGCGGGTTGTCCACGGTCCAGGCGGCCACTTCGTTTTCGTCCACCATCACCGCGTCGGCTTCCTCATCGACCCACGCGGTGAATTTGTGCAGCATTTCAGAGCTGTTGTATCCGCTCACTCCGGTATCGAAGCGATAATCCCAGCCGTGTACTCCGCAGACCAGGTCCTCGCCCTGAATGCGGCCGTCGGCCATCAACGCCCCGCGATGCGCGCACCGGCCGTAGAGGACCGAGACCTGGTCATCGTACCGCACCACCACGAGGTCTACGTTCGCGACGAGCGCGTAGGCTGGCTCCCGGTCGGAGAGTGAACTCCACGTTCCCACCGACACCGGTGAGCGCTCCGAAGGCACGATGTCCGCCATTCTTGCCCCCTGGGGTTATTGCCTCTACAAGTTGGAAAGCACCAGTATTGGTGACTCGGTAGGCCGACGCCAGCCAGTACCGGCCCACGACAAGCGGTTGGTCGACCGAATCACTCGAATTGTTACACACATGACAGAGGCGGCGGATGATTCCGCTATTGGCGGCAGTAGCATTCCTCGGCCAGATCGCCGAACCCATCCAGGACGGTGAGAGCCTGATTCGGGCGATGCACGAGCGGTACGAGCACTCCTGGTACGAGACCCTTACGTTCGAGCAACAGGCTTCTTTCTTCCGTCCCGACGGCTCGGTGAAGCGGGTACAGACCTGGTCAGAATACATGGTAGTTCCCGGCAAGCTGCGCATCGAAGTCGGCGCCAGAGAATCTGGCAACGGAATCATTTTCCGGAGCGATTCCGCCTACCAATTTCAGGCAGGAAAACTATCCGGAGCCAGCGAGCAGGTACACTCGTTGCTGATGCTGGGTTTCGACGTGTACCGCTCCGACCCGCACGACACCATCGGCAAACTGGAGGCGCTGGGATTTGACCTTACAAAGCTTCACATTGTGTCGTGGCAGGAGCGGCCGACGTACGTCGTGGGCGCAGAACGTTCGGCCCAGTTTTGGATCGACGTGGAACGGCTTGTCTTCGTGCGGCAGATTCTCCCGGCCGGACCCGCGGGCCAGGTCATCAGTGAAGTACAGTTCAATAGATATGAACCGCTGGAAGGAGGATGGGTGGCGCCTGAGGTCCGCTTCCTGAACGACGGGCGGCTGACTTTGCTGGAACAGTCCAGTCTGATCCAGGCCGATATTTCTCTGGACGACAGCCTGTTCGATCCGGCTGACTGGTAGCTAGAACAGAGCGTCCAGGTAACGGGGCGACCGTTGACCGTACGGCGCTCACGCGGCAGGTTGCAGGAGGATCCCAGCCCCTCAAAGCCCGTGCGGGAGGACCCGGTGAATTCATCGCTGCAGGAAGCTATCAACGACCAGATTCAGGCGGAGTTTTTCTCGGCCTACTTGTATCTGTCCATGTCCGCCTACTGTACCGAAAGTAACCTCACCGGCTTCGCCGGCTGGATGAGGCTTCAGGCGCAGGAAGAGGTAAGCCACGGCATGCGGCTCGTGACATTCATGCAGAACCGCGGGGCCCCAGTGCTCCTTCAGGCGCTCGGTGAGCCCCCTCACGACTTCGGATCTCCGCTGGAAATCATGCAGGCGTCGCTCCAGCATGAAAGGTCCGTTACGGACCGGATCCATAAGCTGTATGCCATGGCCGTCGAGGCTGGGGACTATCCCGCCCAGGTAGAGTTCCAATGGTTCATCAGCGAGCAGGTAGAGGAAGAGGCCACTATAGACGAGATCGTCCAGCGTCTGAAGATGTTTGGTACTGACGGCACCGCTCTGCTCCTGGTGGACGGGCAGCTTGGCGACCGAGCGACCGAAGAGGATGCCGAGTGAAGCGGTTCCGACTTGCTGGTTTCGCGCTGCTGTTGACGGCGGGAGCGGGTTGCGCCGATTCCGGATCGGACAGTGAGACTCCCGAGGCCGCAGTGCCGGAGACCGCTGGGCTGGCCGTGTCGCCAGACTTTGCTGCTGAACTCGGCGTCGATCTCGAGAGTATGACCCGGTCCGCTTCGGGCCTCTACAAGCAGGATCTGGCGGATGGCATCGGATTGTCGGCCAGACCTGGCCATCTGGTCGTGATCCGCTACACCGGATGGATCCCGAACGGCGAACAGTTCGACAGCTCGGAAGACGATCCGGAACCCTACACTTTCCCGCTCGGAGCCGGGCGGGCGATCGAGGGCTGGGAAGAAGGCATTGCCGGAATGAGGATCGGCGGCAAGCGACGACTCGTGATTCCGCCTCAATTGGGTTATGGCTCACGGGGCGTTCCCGGAAACGTGCCGCCCAACGCTACCCTGGTCTACGAAATCGAACTGATAGACATCAGGATGTAGCTACTCTTCTTCTATTTCGGCCGTCCAGGTAACCTCGACGGACCCACGCAGACTCATGGCTGTCGGGCAGCGCGAGGCATGCCGTTCCAGCACGCGGTCGATCGTCTCCCGAGTCCCCGGTGGAATCCGCAGCCGGTAGTGAACCCGAATCTCCGTCAGCACGGGCACTCGCTCGACGATTTCGTTGATGCCCTGAACGTCAGCCGCGATTGAATCGGGTGACAAACGAATCTCGCGCGCTTCCAGCGCGCCGTTAAGGGTACCCAGCATTCAGCCGCCGGTCGCCGCCACCAGGTAGTCTACCGGAAGCGGCAAGTCCGGCGAGTCGATGTTGTAGTGCTCCTTGATAGCGCCGTGGACACCCATTTCGAAACTGGCGCCCGTCGCAATATCTGCCACTCGGTGCACGCCTGCTACTTTCCGCACCTGGCTTCGGGCCACATACACAGGATCCGGCAATAGTCACCTCCCTGAGCGGGTATCGATAGGCTCCAAACGCCCGGACCACAACGACCGGTCTCTAGCCAACGTACGGGGCACGGGGCTGTCCAGGTACAGGTGGCGCCCTTGGCCTGCTTCGGCTACCTATTCGGGATCCTCGTTCCGTGCTCGTTTGTTAATGACGTTGGAGGAGCCATGCCAGACGAAAAAGATCTCTCTGAGCAGCACTGGCGTGAAACGCTGACTCCGGAGCAATACCGCATCACCCGGGAGAAGGGCACCGAGCGGCCTTTCTCGGGAGAACTGACCGACAACAAGGCGCCTGGAACGTACCGGTGCGTCTGCTGCGGGAGTTCGCTGTTTGAGTCGGACGCCAAGTACGATTCAGGAAGCGGTTGGCCGAGTTTCTATGCGGCCCAGGCCGACAAGGTCCGTGAAGAGTCAGACGATTCGCACGGAATGCGCCGCACGGAAGTGGTGTGTTCCGAGTGTGACGCTCACCTGGGCCACCTCTTTTCGGACGGACCGCAGCCTACCGGGGCGCGGTACTGCATCAATTCCGGCGCGCTGGATTTTGCACCTGAAGCGGACCCTTAGCCGTGATAGAATGGCCCGTCATTCTGAGCACGGTGCGCCTCACGCTTCGGCCGTTCAGGCCGCAAGATGCGCCGGACGTCAGCAGACTGGCCGGTGACCGTGAAGTAGCCGCCAACACGCTGACTGTGCCTCATCCGTACGAAGAAGGGATGGCCTCGGAGTGGATTGCGGGTCATGCTCCCGCGGCTGCTGCCGGTGAGAGGGTCGTGTTCGCTCTCGTGCATGAAGCCGGGCTGGTTGGGGCCATGGGTCTCGATTTCGCACCCGAGCACGCCCGGGCGGAGCTCGGGTACTGGGTAGGAAGGCCGAGTTGGGGTCAAGGATTCGCAAGCGAGGCGGCCAGGGAGCTGGTGCGGTACGGATTCGAGGTTCTGGGTCTAAACAGAATTCAGGCTCATCACATGGTCCGGAATCCGGCCTCCGGGCGCGTGCTCGAGAAGTGTGGCATGCAGAAAGAGGGTGTCGTTCGGCAGTACCTGAAGAAGTGGGGAGAGTTCGAGGACATCGTCATGTACAGTATCCTGGCGTCTGACCAGGCGCCCGACCGGTCTGCGGGAGACACATCTTGAACGAGGAGCGACGCACGTGTCAGTAAACGTCTATCTGGTGGCGCACGTGGTTGGAATAGCGATGGTATTCATGGCGCTGGGAGGCGCCGCCCACCATGCGCTTAACGGTGGAACGCGAGTAGACAACCAGGCCCGCGGAGTGACGGCCGCGTTCCACGGCGTCGGGCTGCTGCTCTTGCTAGTCAGCGGATTCGGTATGCTGGCGAGACTGAATCTGAGTTTCTCGGGATGGGTAGGCGCCAAGCTCGCGATCTGGCTTACACTCGGCGCGGCGCTCTCAGTCTTGCTGCGCCGTCCGGACAAGGCCCGACTACTCTGGTGGGGACTACCGGTGCTGGGTGGCCTGGCCGCGTGGCTCGCCGTGGCCAAGCCGTTCTAGGTCTTTCGGCTCAGGCGGCTCCGCAGGGATCGACAGGTAGACTGACCGGACGCAGCATGTAGTTGTGCTCCTCGAGGATCGCTCCCGTCGCCTCGAAGTATTCCTTCCAGAACCGGAGCACGCGCTGAGATGCGGGGGTGTCCACCCTTGCACCCAATGCCACCACGCAGAGACCGGTCAGGTCCGGGAGCGTGCCCTGCTGCTTTCGCCGCCGTACGTAGTCGGCTGGCGGCATCCGGTTTAGGCCCTCCATATCGATAACGCGGTTCGACTGGAGCATGTCGGAGAAGATGTACATCGTGGCGTTTCGGTTGGCGGCGGCGCGCAGATCGGCTGCCACGTCGTGAAATGTGGACAAGATATCCGTCCCGTTGATGTCCTCCCGACCAAGGGTGTCGGTGAATACGACCAGGTAGTCCATCGCGTCCTGCAGGAAACGGGCTCGTGTGACTGAGTCACGCATCATTTCCAGCTGCTCCCAGCGCCGGGACGGAATCGTCTCGGACCACCGCAGCGGGGGCTCTGCGAGCGATAGCTGCAGGATCTGATGCGCCGAGATCCGGTCGCCATGATCCATCTTTCTAATGCGGTCGTTGGTGAGATGGCGAGCCATGTCCAGCTGAAATCCTGTGATGCTCGTTGAACGGTCGAACACGAAGATCACGAGCTCCGGACGCAACCTCGTGGGCGTTCCCTCGCCAGCGCCCGCTGAAGCCGTGCCCTGTTCGGCGCCGCAACCAGCCAGTCCGCTGGCCACCAGAGGCAGAACGGTGAATAGTGCTGCGCGACGGGCCAGCGCTACCACGCAGTGGCCTCCTCAGTGAACCGCGCCCTGATGGTCTCGAAACGATCCGTAAGGGCACGCCGCTCGGTTTCGTATTCCTCGGGGTCGCGCATAAGCAGGTCGCGCTCCTCATCCTCTCCCAGGGTCAGATCCAGCTCGACGGGATCGGCGAACGCGGGGATCGCACGGGGATCGATGCCACGGAGCCGGCCGTTCTCGGCCCGGTACGCAACGATCATACCCTCTAGTTGATGCACCAGACCCTGCCACTGCTTCAGTGGTTTCTCCGTCATCAGTCCTTGAAGGTCTCTGATGTTCCGGACGAGCCGCGAAAGCGTCTCGGACGCCTTCTGTGCCGCGAGTTCACCCGCATCGATCAGATCCCTGCGATCCCGCTCGAACGGTATCTCGTTGAATCGATCGCGCCGAGGGTCCCGCATATGGAAGTAGGCGGAGGAGATCGCGACGAGCACAAGGGTCGAATTCAGAAGCAGAATGGGGAAACTGAGGCTGCTCATCGAAGCCGCGTACTCACGCTGCTCTTTGGCCAGCGCTTCCATGTCGTCGGCTCTGTTGGCCTCCTGGTTGGCGGCCACGAGATTCCCGTCCACTCGCAGCCAAGCGGCCTGACGTCGCAGCTCCTCGATCGCGGTGCTGTCATGCGCGAACCGATCGACCGCCACCTCACCGAGCGTCAGCCGGGCCTCGAACAACACGCCGAGTACCAACGCCAGCCCCACGCCCGACAAGGCCATCGGAATGACGTACTCAAGGGACGACCTGTGCGAGACCCTGTCTCCGCCGGTCGACGCTGACTTCTGCATGAGCAGGCCGCGTAACGAATGGCCGAAGAAGTGCGCTAGAACCAGAAGGAAAGTGACAACGCCAGCGGCAAGCATGAACGCATCCGGCCGCAAAATGAACTGCGAGATGACTCGCTGTGCGCCAGCCAGCCAGCCGCTGCTCGTCTCGGAAACGAATCGCAGCTGCTGCTCGGTTAGCGGATCTCGCGGAAGCAGCGCCCCGAATATCGGCGAGTTGGCAAGGAGTTCCACAAGCCATAGAAAACTGAGCGCGGCGGCATACCAGTGCGTCTTGAAACCGCGCTTACCCTTCTGATTCGGTAGTTCCTCATCGGTGAGGTCTGCACTGACCATGTCGCGCCGCGCGTCCCAACGCTTCTTGAGGCGAAATAGCTCGCTGGTGATTCTTTCGAAACGGTCGATCTCGAGCCCCGTACGGCCGATCGAATCCGTAATGACTTCCTCAGTGCGGGCCACGGTGGAGTTGAGCCGACTTCGTTCTGCGGTCTGCCAGTTCTCGAACAGGGCGCAGGAACGGTCTACAAGCTCTTCTTCGGACTCGCACCGGCCTACCGCATCCACAGCTGGGAGATCGGAACGAGCGTCGCGGCGGGCCATTTCGATGGCGGCCTCGCGAAGGCCCCGGATGGAAAGGCTGGCTCCCTCGCCAAGGATCTCGGTGTCGGCGAACTCGTCCAGCCCGCTGCGCTGTCCCTCGTGCCCGGCCGAAATGCGGTCACCGTCGTGTTCGGCGGGGGGCTGCGCCGACGCTGTGTCGGGCGGAAACGGGGTCACTTCTGTGGCTCCACGCGAATCATCGCCAGCGGGCTCGTCGCCCATGGCAGGTCGCTCGATCCTATCTAGCCAGGATCCACCTTGCGTGGAGCCCTCTTCCCAATTTCCCGGCCGATTCTCTTCGGCCTTCAAGTCCTTTTCCATGCAACCTCTCGCGATCCGTTACACCGGCTCGTAAGCCGAGTGATTTGCGTCACGCGGGGTAGCCCCCGCCCCGTAGACGCTCGGGAGTACGGCAAGAACGCTGCCAACTGGCAGCGTCGAGAGTGTAGGCTGTCAAGCCACTACACCGTAACTACTTAATTCTGTCTCATCCTGCCGGTTATCCGGAGAATACGCCAAAACAATATCGGCGGCCGGTAGAATGGTACTGTTGACGACCACTCGACCAAGGCTCCGACAGATTGGTATGCATAACACAACGGCAATTAGGGAACAACGCCGACGCCAGCGGGAACTCGGCTGCCGTTCTAAGCTCTCCGCTCACGCCGAATCTCGCGTGCCATGGCGTGCGCCGCCTCAGCGAGTGCATCCTCAACCCGCAGCATCGCCAGGTGCAAGACCTCGTCCACCTCGTTCTCGGAATGCATTTCCATGGCCGCATGCTCGGCGTAGTCGACGATATCATCGACCCGATGTCGAACATCTGATTTGATGGCGTCGAGTAAGGCTGCGGTGACCGCGCTGTACTGCATGTCGGATGACTCCTTGGAATCGTTCGAATGCTGGGTAGTGCCGCGCGCCTCAGGGCTCACGGGTCGGCCCTGTCCATAGCGCAAGCCGCCCGCCACAAAACTGCCGCGAGAGTACTGGCCTCCTATTTTATTGTCTTATATTGTGTTAGCGCTTCAGGTGAGCAGACACAGCGGAAGTCCGCCCGAAATCTTGGCTCCAGCCGCGGCAAAACGCGGCTGTGAAGTGGCAAAAGGGACGCTAGTTGAGAGCGGCTTGACGACGGTCATTACATCGGCGCATGGATAACCGGCGGGATAGCGAACAGGCGGGATTTGTGCTGCCCGCTGTGCTGCTGGTTCTGGTGGCTATCCTGATTCTCGCCGGAGGCGGATTCGAGATGGCCCGTCAGGAGCGGGCAGCAGCACAAGCATACGAGAGCAGCATGCGAGCCTACTGGGCCGCGTCAGCAGGTTTGGCGGGTCTCGTGGCGGATGCGCCGAGCGTTCCGGCGGACTCCAGGCGTACCTACGGTGATGGGACCTGGCAGGCAGAGGCTGTGTGGACTCCATTGGCTCGTGTAGACGACGAGTACGTGCTGGCACTGGTATCCTCAACGGGGAGCTGGCCACTGCCACCGGGACGGGCGCGCCGAACGCTTCAAGAAGTGATGCTACGCAGCTCGGCTGGAGAGCATACGCCCCGGCCCGGATCCCGGCGTGAGGTCTTCTCGGCCTATTGAGTGTTGGAGGCCTACTGAGTGTTCGGGGCCCACTCAGGCAGCCAGACCGTCAGGAGCGCGGCGAGTTCGGAGGGACTGTCCATGTTGACCCAGTGGCCTCCCGACACGTGATGCAGATACGCATCGCTCCCCTCCGGCAATCCCTCAAGACGCTCCATGTCGGCCGTCGCCAGGATGGTGGAATCGGCCGCCTTCACAACGTGCACCGAGAATGGGCGCCGGGCGTCCTCCACGACCCGCCAGAGATCCGTGCGGTGGAAATCGGCCAGAAGCTCGCGCATTGCGGTGAGCGAGAATCGCCACCGCCAGACTCCAGCGTGATTCAGTAGATTGGTGGCCATCCATTCCGCGACCAGACGCTGCTGACCCGTTCTCATCAGATCGGCGACGGCAGCCTCGCGTGTGGCAAACTCCCGTGGCAGCGACTCGAGTGTCGTCAGCATGGCCATGGCGTCGCCGCCCGCCGGGGCCCGGGCAGACGGCGTCGAGTCAATCACCCAGACCTGCCATACCGCATCCGATAGGCCTGCGGCTGCCAGAGCGACCTTGCCTCCGAACGAGTGGCCGAGAAGAACGCAGTCCGTGGCGCCATGAAGGCCCAGAGCCGCGCCGACATCCGCGGCGCAGGCCGCGATCGTATGGGGCGGATGAAATTCCTGGGATTCGCCGTGCATGCGGAGATCGACTAGCACGGAGCCCCAGTCGGGGCGCTGAGTGTGCACGCGCCGCGCTACCGATCTCCAGTTTCGGCCCGATCCGAATATCCCGTGCAGGTAATAGATGTCTCGCGGAGGCGGAGCCCGCGCGCTATCGGTCGTGCGCTCGGTCGCCAGAATTGGCAGCGGCGCCCCCGTTATCTCAATCCTGGGCGACAACGGAGAGGGCCGCCATTATCTCCTCGATACGCCGAATCGTGGAGGAATCCAGGATCAGGCCGGCCGCCGAAACATTCCGGTCCACCTGCTCCGGTCGGCTGGCCCCAACGATGACTGAGGTGACTCCTTCGGTGTGCAGTGCCCAGGCCAGGGCCAGCTCCGCCACACTGACGCCGAGCGGCTCCGCGACCTGCTCCCGGAGCCGGACCACAGCTTCGAGCACATCGTTCTGCATGGTTCTCTGCATGAACATGTTGGAGTCGGGGTCCGCCCCGCGGCTACCTGTCGGCGGAGGCTGGCCGGGGAGGTACTTACCGGTCAGAACGCCACCCGCCAGTGGACTCCACACGACCTGTCCGATTCCCTCCCGGCGAGACAAGGGCAGAACCTCGTCCTCAATTCGGCGCGCGAGGAGAGAATACTGGGGTTGATTGCTCACAAGGCGCCGCAGACCCAGCCGGTCCTGTATGGCTAGGGCGTCGGATATCTGGCCTGCTGTCCACTCGCTGACGCCCGCGTACAGGACCTTTCCCTGAGCGATCAGGTCGTCCAGAGCTCGCAGCGTCTCATCCAGGGGCACGGACTCGTCGAAACGATGGCACTGGTATAGATCCACGTACTCGACCCCCAGTCGGCTCAGAGAGGCCTCGCACTGCTCCATGAGATGCTTTCGGGACAGGCCGCGGTCATTCGGGCCCTCGCCCATCGGAAAGAAGGCCTTTGTACCTATCACGAGGTCTGATCTCGGGACCCCTTTGATCCAACGGCCTAGGGCTTCTTCGGCCGCACCCGTCGCGTAGACGTTGGCGGTGTCGAAGAAGTTGACTCCGGACTCATAGGCCCGGGTCAGGCACGCGTTCGCCTCACCGTCGTCCACGCTTCGGCCGTATGTGAGCCAGGAACCGAGGCTGATAGTGCTCACACGCAGACCCGAGGCTCCCAGGTTGCGATACTCCATTTCGATATCCTTCGCTTGCCGGGGTTTCGGTAGGATGCCAGCCTATTGGCATGAGAGCCACCCACGTTGCTTGAACCGGCTGCTCGAGACAACCCGGAGGCCTGGGAGCCCGAACCCTTCCGGCCGGCACACGGTCTTCGGGGACCGCACGCTCAGACGCTCGCTGGCAAGATCCTGCGCTCACGGTCTCGTCTACTTGTGAAACGAGAGCGCCTGGACACTCCGGATGGTGACTTCCTGGACCTCGACTTCGCCCAGACTCACCTGCCGGACAGCGCACCCTGCGCCCTGCTCCTGCACGGACTGGGCGGAAGCTCTGAATCGGGCTACATGAGACGGACGGGCGCCGAACTGAAGGTGCGCGGCATTCGCTCCGTCGCACTCAACTTTCGCTCCGCCAGCGGTGAACCCAACCGCATGGTGCGCTCGTATCACTCGGGCGAGACCGGCGACCTGGCCTTTGTGCTCCGGTATCTTCAGGATCGCTTTCCGAGTGCGTCCCTGGGAGCGGTCGGCTTCTCCCTCGGAGGCAATGTTCTCCTCAAGTTTCTCGCCGAGCAGAGTCAGGCGCCGAACTGTCCGCTCCGGGCGGCAGCCTCCGTTTCCGTCCCCTTTGGTCTAGCGGCCAGCTCTGAAGCGCTTGAGCATGGTGGTGGAGGCCTGTACGGGAAGATGTTTCTCCGGTCGCTGAAGCGATGTCTCAAGGCGAAGTCACGCCTGTTTCCAAATGCCTACGACATGGCGGGCGGTCTGGCGGCGCGCACTGTGTGGGAGTTCGATGAGCGAATTACGGCCCCGGTCCATGGGTTTCGCGACGCAGCCGATTACTATGCGCAATCTAGTTCGGGGCCGAGACTCCATCAGATTCGGATTCCAAGCCTGTTGCTACTGGCGGCGGACGATCCGTTCGTGCCGAGGGAGTCGGTTCCGACAGATGGGATCGCAGGAAACAAGATGCTCACATTCGCCTATACTGAATACGGTGGGCACCTCGGCTTCGTTGACCGGCCCGGCAGACAGTCGGATTTCTGGTGTGATCGGGAGGCGGCCCGCTTTCTCGCGGCGCGCTTGGCATACACATAGAGAGGTCTACCATGCGTCTGTACTCCCTACCCGTCGTCGTAGTGTACGCCGCAGTCGTGTCCGCCGCGGGATGCTCGAACGCAACATCGCAGACTCCGGAACCGGCGCCCGCTGGCGCAGACCTTAAGCTCACACTGGTCGCGGCGGGGCTCTCGAACCCGGTGGACCTGACGGCGCCGCCGGGCGACCCTCGGCTATTCGTCGTGGAGCAGGAAGGCCGCATCCGGATCATCGAGAACGGCGGGCTGCGCCCGGAACCGTTTCTGGATATCCGGGACCGAGTAAGCAGCGGAGGCGAACGCGGGCTTCTGGGCCTGGCGTTTCACCCCACCTACGCAACTAATGGTTTGTTTTTCGTCAATTACACGGGTAGCACAGGAGCCACGCGCATCGAGCGCTACTCCGTTTCCGGCTCGGCCGACTCCGCGGACGCGTCCAGCGCAGCTCTAATCCTGGAAATCTCGCAGCCGTTTTCTAACCATAATGGCGGGCAGGTCTTCTTCGACACCGGCGGGATGTTGCTCGTCGGGATGGGCGACGGGGGCAGTGGCGGAGACCCGCTCGGGAGCGGCCAGGACCGGAGGACGCTGCTAGGTTCGCTGCTGCGACTGGACATAGACAGTGGTGATCCGTACGCGATTCCGGCAGACAACCCGTATGCGCGCAGCCTTTCGTTGCGCCCTGAGATATGGGCCTGGGGACTGAGGAATCCCTGGAGATCAGCCATCGATCCGGTCACCAACTTCCTGTACATAGCGGACGTGGGCCAGGATCGAGTGGAGGAAATCAGCGTGGTTCCGGCGGATCAGGCCGGACTCAACTACGGCTGGAATATTCTCGAGGGTTCGACCTGTTTTGTCACACCCAACTGCGATCCGAGCGGCACCGTGCTTCCGGTTCTCGAGTACGAGCATTCCGACGGCTGCTCGGTTACCGGCGGGCGAGTGTATCGCGGTACGACACTGGCGGACATGGTTGGTCGGTATTTCTATGCCGACTTCTGTGACGGTTGGATTCGATCATTCCTATATGACGGGACGAAGGCAACGGACGGCGCCGAGCACTTTGCCGATGCGGGCAGCATAGCAGCCTTCGGAGAAGATGCGGCCGGGGAACTCTACGTGCTGACGAGGGCTGGCCAGGTGTTTCGGTTAGACCCAGCCGACTAGCGGCGAGTGTGCGGCCCGGCGCAGCATCGTATTATGGAACCCAGGTAGCCCGTATCCCCGTCAACACGAGCCGGAGGCCCCTGTGACCCTGTTCCTGATCATCATTCTCGTTATCGCGGTGGTTGGCATAGCCATGTACAACGGCCTCGTGAAGCTTCGGGTGCGGGCCGAAAATGCCTGGGCCGACATCGACGTGCAGCTGAAGCGGCGGTACGACCTGATTCCCAATCTGATCGAGACGGTCAAGGGGTACGCTGCGCACGAGAAGGACACCCTCGAGGCGGTGATCAACGCCCGTAACAGTGCGATCAGCGCTGAGGGTCCTGAAGCGCAGGCTCAGGCTGAGGGTATGCTGACTTCGGCCTTGCGACAGGTTTTCGCTCTCGCGGAAGCCTATCCTCAGCTCCGGGCGGTGGAGAGCTTCACGCAGCTGCAGGAATCACTCGAAGAGATCGAGCGTGCCGTTCAGAATGCCCGGCGGTACTACAACGCTGTCGTCAGGGATCTCAACACCAAGATCGAAGTGTTCCCATCCAACCTCATCGCCAACGCCTTCAAGTTCGAGACAGAGGAGTTCTTCGAGCTCACTGACGAGGCGCAGCGCGAGGCTCCCAAGGTCAGCTTCGATTAGGACGCTGGGCCGTCAAATGCGGCTTCACTATGTGCGCCCTCACGACGTGCGCTCACTAGCGCGACAGAGGTCAGCCTCTTGGGCTTGGGCTCGGGCTTGGGCTCGGGCTCATACACTCGCTGCTCTCCTGCTGGCCGCCCCCTCCCCTGCTCGGGCAGCCCGCTACTTGCCCCCGGCGGATGCGGAGGCGGCAGTTCGGTCCTGGGTCGTGGCGTCGTTTCATGCTGACATTCGGGTGGACCGCGACGGTCACGTCGAAGTCACGGAGCGAATTCAGGTTCGATTCGAAGGATCCTACAACGGCATCTACCGGACCATCCCCGTCCGCTACCGGAATCCCTGGGGCCTGGACTACAAGCTCGATCTCAAGGTGCTTTCGGTCCGGGACGGCACCGGGAGCGACCTGGAGTATGAAGAAAGCCGTGAGCGGCAGTACCGGAAGATCAAGGTATGGGTGCCCAACGCCGTAGACGCCGTGCGAACGGTGGTGCTCCGGTACCGAGTGGAGAGCGGGCTCCGGTTCCTGGAAGAAAACGAAGAGGAATGGGACGAGCTGTACTGGAACGTGACCGGGGACGAATGGCCTGTGCGGATCGAGAGGGCCAGCGTCCGCGTACAGCTGCCCGCCATGGTCACAGGTCTGCGCGCCCGTGCCTTCACCGGGGCGTATCGATCCAGCGCCGAGGAGGCGGACGTGACGCTCCTGGAGAACACCGTGCAGGCCTCGACCCGGCGGCCGCTGGGTATCCATGAGGGTCTGACGGTGGCCGTGGCCTGGGACTCGTACAGGGGCGCTGCCAGCGACGGCTCCGGGCAAGGCCAGTACTTGATCCGCCGGCCGACCACGGCCGAGCAGATGGGCCACTTCTTTCGTAGCAACTGGCCTTTGGGCCTGCCGTTCCTGGTGTTCATTGGGATGTTCCGCCTGTGGTCGGCCAAGGGTCGGGATCCGGGACAACGACCGATCGTGGCCCAGTACGAGCCTCCGGCTGGGCTGACACCCTCCGAGATCGGTGTTCTGGTGGATAATCGGCCGGACATGCGTGACGTGACGGCCATGATAGTGGATCTCGCAGTACGCGGGTTCCTGATCATCGAGGAAAAGGCCGAGGACAAGCTGCTGGGACTGATCAAGAGCCGTGAGTACACGCTGATTCTGGAGCAGCCTCGAGCGGAGTGGAATGCCCTGAAGTCGCACGAACGCGAATTTCTGGGCGCCGTTTTTCAGGGCTGGCGCGGCGAACAGGTGCCAATGTCCTCGCTCGAAAACAAGTTCTACAAGGATCTCCCGGGCATCAAGGACGCGATCTACCAGGAACTCATGAACAGGCGGTTCTACCGGAAGAGACCGGACAAGGTGCTTCAGTCGTACCTTCTCGGGGGCGTCGGCCTGGGAACGACCTTTGTGTTTGTTGGGGGACTCCTTGGAGCGCTGCTCGGAATGTCCCGCCTGACCTTCGTGCTGGCCGGGGTGGCCAGCGGGCTGATCGTGGCTGGCTTCGGCCTGGTCATGCCGGCCCGAACCATCGCGGGGACAAGGGCTCGCGAGGCTGCGCTCGGATTCGAGGAGTTCCTCCAGGCCGTAGAATCGGACCGGTATCGGAGGATGATCACCGGCCCCGAAATGTTCGAGCGTTTCCTGCCTTACGCCATGGCGTTCGGGGTTGAGCACAGGTGGGCCTCAGCCTTCGCGGACCTGTACACGGAACCTCCGAACTGGTACCGGGGGTATGGTTCCCCGATATTTCATCCGACTACTTTCATGAACGATCTGGGCGGATTGTCGTCTCGAGCTTCTAGCGCCATGACGTCCGCGCCGCGCAGCTCCGGCGGCTCAGGTTTTTCGGGCGGCGGCGGATTCTCAGGCGGTGGCTTCGGCGGCGGCGGCGGCGGAGCCTTCTAGGAGGACGATCACTTGGCAATCGAAGTTGGACGACAGGGACCAGCATTCGGGTTGCCGTTCTTGAGGCGTCTGCCCGCTGCGGTTCTGGCGCTTTATATCCTGGTTGGCTCGATCCCGGCCACACCGGCCGCGGCTCAGGAGACCACGGACCCGGAATCAACCGCGGCGGCGGCCCAGGAGAGATTCGGAAGCGACGTCGAGTGGCTGGCGGCCGACGAGCGGGAGGGCCGGGGAATAGGAACGAGCGGACTTACCGAAGCCGCTCACTGGTTGGCAGGGCGCTTCGGCGAAATCGGGCTTCAGCCCGCGGGCGACTCCGCCGGGTTCCTACAGACCATCTCGATCCGGATTCCGGGCGGGGAGATTCATAACGTAATCGGCATAGTCGCGTCGGAAGCCCCTGATCGACTCTCGGGAAGCGTCATCATCGGGGCTCACTATGACCATCTCGGTCTCGGAGGGCAGGGCTCGCTGGAACCTGAGGAACAGGTCGTGCACAACGGGGCCGACGACAACGCGTCCGGTACGGCGGCCCTGCTTGAGGTCGCCCGTGGCCTAATGCTGCAGCGGGCTGAGCTCCGCCGTGACATGATTCTAGTCGCGTTTTCCGGAGAGGAAGCTGGACTGATCGGGTCATCCATGTTCGTACACGCTCCTCCTGAGGGCGTTGACCTGTCGTCCGTGTTCGCGATGCTCAATATGGACATGGTCGGCAGACTCAGAGACGACCGACTCGCCGTGCTCGGCGGAGAGTCCGCCACGGAGTGGATCGAGATCGTAGAACCACTCTGCCAGCTCCGAGATCTGCGATGCTCCATCAAGGACGATGGATTCGGCGCATCGGATCACTCCTCGTTCTATGCAGCAGGTATTCCTGTCCTGCACTTTTTTACCGGTGCACACCCAGAGTATCACAAGCCGGAAGACGACGCGGCGCTTATCAACGCAGCGGGCGGAGTCCGCGTGGCCGATCTCGTTCTCTCGGTGGCGCTCGAGCTGTCCAAGCGTGAGGAGCCGCTCAATTACGTGAAGGTCGAGCGACGCGCATCAGTAAGGCAGCTGACCGGGGGAGGGGCACGACTCGGCACGATTCCGGACTATGCCGGCTCGCCGGACGGAGTGCCTGGAGTCCTGCTGTCGGCCGTGCGATCGGGCGGGCCCGCCGAAGCCGCGGGACTTCGCCGGGGAGACGTCATTGTCCAGATTGACGGAACCGTGATCGGGGATGTCGAGGATTTCATGATGGTTCTGCAGTCTGCCACTCCGGGGCAGAAAGCAGAGATTGCGGTGATCCGGGATGGCGAACGAGTCACACTCAGCGTGACGTACGGCAGCCGAAACTGAGTAAACACAGGCGTTTGCTGCAACCCGCGGAACCTTAGCTCCAACCTTTCCCGTGGCCTGCCTCTTGCGCTTATCCGCGGAGATATTGCATCCGGCCGGTGAACCCAGCGCGCGGGTTTCAAGCTCTTGACCGGATGTGACCTCAACGGATCGGCGTTCGGTGAGCGAACTCAAAGCCCTAACTGCACTATTTGAGAGCACCCGAGCCATAGGTCTGCGGGACAGCCTCGAAGAGCTACTCGAGGAGGTTCTGGAACATGCTCAGAGGCTGGTCGGCTTCGAGCACGGTGCGTTCATGCTGTACGAGCAGGACGAAGGTATCCTGCGGGTCGTGGCCGTTCGCGGCTACGGTGATCGCGCTGAGCACGTCCTCGACCTGACTCTCGCACCCGGCCAGGGACTCTCCGGCTGGGCCTACGCCAATCACCAGGCTGTACGCTGCGGCGATGTGTCCAGCGATCCACGCTATATCGCGGGACTCTACCAGGCCGAAAGCAACCTGGCGGTTCCGTTCAGCGTCCAGGACGAGGTCGTGGGCGTTTTGAACGTTGAATCCGACGCCCCGCATGCCTTCACAGCCGAGCACGAGAAACTCCTGACCGTGCTGGGAGCGCAGGCCGCTCTGGCTATCGTTGCCCAAAGAACCCGGAGCGCGCTCACCCAGAGAGTGGCCCAACTGGGTGCTCTTCACCGCATCAGCCTGCTCGGTAACAAGGGCGGAAATCTTACTGTCACTCTCAACTCGATCCTGGAAATCACCGAGGAAGTCCTGCTGGAGGGACACGCGGCTATACTACTCCTCGACGAGGAGCTCTCGGTGCTCAGATTCGAAGCAGGGCCGGGGTACAGCTCAGAGGTGAAGTACATTGACATTCCGCTCGGAAACGGCGTCACAGGTAGCTGTGCAGCCACGGGTGAGGTGGTGGTAGTCAACGATGTGACCGAGCTGAAGAACGATGAGTACATCGTTGGCGTACCCGGCGCCCGGAGCGAAATCGCAGTGCCGATGGAGGTGGACGGCAAGCTCATCGGCGTGCTGAACGCCGAGTCTCCTCGTGCGCATGCTTTTTCGGACATGCACGTGCAGACCATGACATTGATAGCCCGCCAGGCCGCAGGAATCATCCGGGCCGCGCGGTTGCAGCAGGAGACGCGACGACTGGCCATCACAGATGGCCTTACGGGACTCTACAACCGGCGTCATTTCTCCCAGCAACTCGAGGCGAACATCAGTCGGGCGGTCCGATACGATGAGCGATTCGCGCTGATCCTGATCGACGTTGACCATTTCAAGTCGGTGAACGACCGGTTTGGTCACCTGGCGGGCGACCTCGCCCTCCAGCGCATCGCCGATGTGCTCACGGAGGCACTGCGCGACAGCGATCTGACAGCCCGAATCGGAGGCGAGGAATTCGCCATCCTGCTTATGCGCACCGATCAAACGCTGGCGACGGAAATCGCCGAACGTCTGCGGAAACGTATCGAGGAAGTAGTGGTCGTTCAGGAGCGCGGGCATGAAGACTTCAATCTGTCCGCCTCGATCGGATTGGCCTTCTTCCCCGATGACGGACTAGATTTGAAGTCTCTGATGCGGGCTGCCGACAGGGCCCTGTACCGGGCGAAGCGGCTCGGACGCAATCGGGTAGAGGTGGCAATCTCAGGCGGAGAAGAATCCACCCCGTCGGCGATCGAATCCATGTGAGTGGTGGGCCGTGAATGCTCGCCGCTCTTGACCTTGAGCGGGAGCGCGACCGTGCTCGAAGACAACCTGGCAGACATGCAGTGCGTTCCGTGCCGCGGCGGCATCCCTCCCCTCGAGGGCGAGAGCTTGGAACGGTACCACAGCGAACTCGAAAGCGGTTGGGAACTGGTAGAGGGTCACCACCTGGAGAAAATCTACCGCTTTCCCGACTTCGTACAGGCCCTGGAATTCACGAACGCGGTCGGCTCCCTGGCAGAGGAACAGGACCACCATCCCGATATCCTGCTGTCCTGGGGCCGGGTGACCGTTACGATCTGGACCCACAAGATCGATGGCCTCACCGAGAGCGACTTCGTGTTCGCCGCCAAGACGGAGCGCGCGTCTCGGCAGTGATTCCTTGCTCCGGGGCCGGCCTGACCCCGATATTGCCGGGTCTTTTTCCCTCCGTCCGGGCTGCACGAGGCACGCCCGGACGCACATCATGTCCGCAATCACGAGTCAAGCATGCCAGACGCTGACGTGACGGCAGCTCCGGACAAGCAGTTCTTCGGCCACCCCACGGGACTGTCCACTCTCTTCTTCACTGAGATGTGGGAACGTTTCAGCTACTACGGCATGAGAGGAATCCTCATACTCTTCATGACCGCCGCGGTCACCGAAGGGGGAATGGAGCTGACCACCGCGACGGCGGCCGCAATCTATGGCTTGTACACAGCCGCTGTGTATCTCCTGGCCCTTCCGGGCGGATGGGTCGCCGACCGGTTGCTGGGACAGCGGAACGCCGTGTTCACGGGCGGAGTCATCATCGCGGCCGGCCACTTCAGCATGGCCGTGCCGGGGGACCCGACCTTCTATATGGGACTCGTTTTGATCGCGTTGGGTACGGGGCTGCTCAAGCCCAACGTGAGCGCCATCGTCGCCGACCTGTATCCTGAGGGAGGAGCCCGGAGGGACGCCGGTTTCTCGATCTTCTATATGGGCATCAACGTCGGCGCACTGTTTGGTCCATTCATTGTCGGCTTCCTGGGCGAGAAGGTGAGTTGGCACATGGGATTCAGCGCCGCCGGGATCGGCATGGTGCTCGGACTCGCTTGGTACAAGATTGGCGGCCACCTGCTGGGCGACGCGGGGCGACTCACAGAATCGGCTCAAAGCAAACTGCCTCAGGCAAAGAAGAGCTTCCTGCTCGGCGTCGGTGGCATCGGCGTCGTCGCCGCCTTGGCCTGGGTCCTGAACAACGCGGGAACGATCCACATCACGCTCCAGGGCTTCGCGCAGACCACGGGCGTCATAATCGTCAGCCTCGCGGTCGTCTATTTCCTGAGTGTCATCCTTTTCGGCGGCCTCGAGACAGCCGAGAAGAAGCGGGTCGGGGTCATTTTTCTCCTGTTCCTCGGGGCGGCTGTCTTCTGGTCCGGGTTCGAGCAGGCGGGCTCTTCGCTGAATCTGTTCGCGGCCGAACTCACGGACCGCTCGGTCTTCGGTTGGGAGATGCCCGCCAGCTTCCTGCAGTCGATCAACCCCTTCTTCGTCATCGTGTTTGCGCCCGTGTTCGGCTGGCTGTGGATCGCGCTCGGATCCAGGGTGCCTTCCCTGCCGATAAAATTCGGACTCGGACTGGTGCTTCTGGGGGTTGGGTTCCTGGTCATGGCCTGGGGAGCCACGTACACGACGAACGGCACGCTTGTGAGCCCTAACTGGCTCGTGGCAACGTACTTCCTGCACACCTGCGGCGAGCTGTGCCTCAGCCCGGTTGGTCTCAGCAGTGTGACAAAGCTGGCGCCCAAACGGCTCGTGGGGCAGATGATGGGCACCTGGTTCATGGGTACGGCGCTCGGCAATCTGATCGCCGGACTCGTGGCCGGCCGGTTCGACGTGATGCCGCTTCCGCAACTGTTCGTCTCGGTGAGCGCCCTTGTGGGGATCATGGGCGTGCTCTTCTTCCTGTTGAGCCGCCCCATCAAGCGGCTCATGGGCGGAGCAAGCTAGAGAGAGATCCAAGGTGGGTGAAAAGGACGTACATCTAGCGGTCGATCAGGAGCAGCTCCGGGTCTTCACGCAGCACCTCCTGCGAGACGTGCAGGCGCTGGAGCAGATGCTGGATGGCGGTGTGATTGAGTCGGGCATTCGACGGGTTGGGGTCGAGCAGGAGATGTTCCTGGTGGACAAGATGTGGCGACCCGCACCGATCGCCGTCGAGTTTCTCGAAGCCCACGGTGATGATCGGGTGGTCAGCGAGATCGGTCGCTTCAATCTCGAGGCGAACCTCTCCCCGCGGGTGTTCGGCGATGACTGCTTGAGCGAAATCGAGGCAGAACTGCGGGAAGTTCTGGACGGTATTCACGAGACCGCGCGCTCGTTCGACGCCGATCTGGTTCTCACCGGGATCCTGCCTACGCTGCGAAAGTCGGATCTGTCCATGGACAACATGGTGCCGGAGGCGCGGTACTATGCGCTCAACGAGGCGCTCACCAAACTTCGAGGCGGTCCTTACGACCTGCGTATTACGGGGACAGACGAACTCGCCGTAACCCATGAATCGGTCATGCTGGAGGCTGCCAACGCGAGCTTCCAAGTCCATTTCCAGGTTGGGCCAGAGGAATTCGCGCGCCTGTACAATATCGCCCTTGCAGCCACCGGACCGGTTCTGGCAGCGGCCGTGAATTCGCCTCTCATGTTCGGCAAGCGCCTGTGGCATGAGACACGAATCGCTGTCTTCCAGCAGTCGGTGGACACGCGGGCCACTCTATCCGAAGTGCGTGAGATAGCACCGCGAGTCAGCTTTGGCCGTTCCTGGGTGGACACCTCAGTCCTGGAGATCTTCCGGGAAGACATCGCACGGTTCAAGGTGATCCTTGGACGAGACGTAGAAGAGGACCCGTTCGAGGCGCTCGGTGAGGGACGACCGCCGAAACTCCAGGCGCTCCAGCTTCACAATAGTACGGTATACCGGTGGAATCGAGCCTGCTATGGCATCGGGGGCGGTAGGGCTCACTTGCGAATCGAGAGCAGAGTTCTTCCGTCAGGGCCCAGCGTTCAGGACGAGGTAGCGAACGCCGCGCTCTGGTTCGGGCTCATGAGCGGGCTGGCTGAAGAGTATAAGGATATTCGGAGCGCGATCGAGTTCGATACCGTGCGCACCAACTTCCTTGCCGCGGCCAGACAGGGCCTGGATGCGCAACTCACATGGCTCGACGGGAGGACGATGACCGCTCAGTCCCTGGTCCGCGAACATCTGTTGCCGTTGGCGCGCGAGGGGCTGGCAGCGAGCGGGATCTCGGCGACAGACAGCGATCGGTATCTGGGCATCGTCGAGGATCGCGTACAGGCTCGAATGTCCGGCTCACAGTGGCTTTTGAGCTCACTTACAGAGATGGGGGGTCAGGGGACAAGCGAGGAGCGCACGTCGGCCCTGGTGGCGGCTACCGTGAGCCGGCAGCGCACCGGGGAGCCCGTCCATAACTGGAAGATTGGTGAACTTGAAGAGGCCGGCGGATGGAAGCCCAGCTTCTTGCGGGTCGAGCAGTACATGGCCACGGATCTGCTGACGGCCAACGAAGATGAGCCGATCGAACTGGTGGCTAACCTCATGGATTGGCACAAAGTCCACCACATTCCGGTGGAAGACAATCAACACCGGCTGGTGGGGCTAGTTTCCCAAAGGCCGCTTCTGCGCTTCCTCGCGAACACCAAGAACCCTGACAACAGGCCGATTCCCGTTCGAGAAGTCATGGAGAGGGATCTTATTACGGTGGACCGCAGCACCTCCACTATGGACGCGATTGAACTCATGCGGAAGCATGGCATCTCGTGTCTTCCCGTCGTGCAGGACGGTCAGCTGATCGGCATCGTAACCGAGCACGACTTCATGAAAATCGCAGGCCAACTCCTGGAGGAGATGCTCACGGAGTGAACGCTGACCCAATGACATCGAGCGGAGGGCCTCTCGAGTTCTCCGCTGTCCCGGTTCCTCAGGAGACGGAACTGGTCGCCAGGGAGCTTGGCCGCTACGGATCGGGCAACGGGCCCACACTGGTCTGTGTGGCTGGACTGCACGGCAACGAGCCGTCCGGGGTCTCCGCCGTTCAGCGAGTCTTGTCCTCCCTGCGCCGGCACCAGCCGACGTTTCATGGCCGGTTCATTGCGTTGGCCGGCAACCTTCCCGCTCTCCGCGAGGGGCGTCGTTTTCTGACCTCCGATCTCAACCGCGGCTGGCACTCGCGGCGTGTATCCAGGCTGCGTGAGAGAAGCCGGGCCGGAGCGGCCTTCCAGAACGAGGACAACGAGGTCGTGGAGCTGATCGAGGCGATCGAAGACGCGTTTCTGGACGCGTCGCATGAGCTGTACGTTGTGGATCTACATACTACATCTTCTGTCAGCGCGCCGTTCGTCACTATTGGCGATACGTTACGCAACCGGGCGTTTGCCCGGATACTGCCCGTCCCGTTTGTACTGGGAATCGAAGAACAGATCAATGCTCCGATGCTCGAGTACCTGAGTGAACGGGGCGCCGTCACGATGGGTGTGGAGGCCGGACAACATGACAGCGCGCTGTCGATCGACCGGCATGAGTGGGCCCTGTGGGCGGTGCTTCAAAGGCTGGGCTGCCTCAACCCAGCCGCTGTTCCCGAGGCGACCGGTAGCTTGAGGCAGCTGAGAGAATCAACCCGGGGGCTCTCCCGCGCGTTCGAAGTCACGCACCGGCACGAAGTAATTCCGGGTGACGGCTTCGTAATGCGTCCGGGCTACCGGAACTTCCAGAAGGTCAGGCACGGCGAAGTCGTGGCCGACGACAGAACCGGCGAAATCTCCGTTCCCGAAGACGGCTACTTGTTTCTCCCGCTGTATCAGGCGATGGGCGACGACGGACTGTTCATCGTGCAGCCAGTGGCACCGGCCTGGCTTCGTCTGTCGTGGATTCTGCGGCGCCTTCGGGTATCCGAAATCGTGCACTGGCTGCCGGGTGTCCACCGGCTTCCCGAGCGCCCGAACACGATGTTTGTGAGCCGTAAGATTGCCCGTTGGTTCGCTGTTCAGGTGTTTCATTTGCTGGGGTACCGCCGGGACAGGACGTCAGATGAATATTACGTCTTCGGCCGTCGGTCCTACGACATCGATGTACCCGACGAACTGGAGCCAGTATAGTCGTATGGCTGCCGCAATCGCCTGCCCGGAATCGCTGCTCGAAGGCTAGCGGCCTGCGGACAGGAAGTCTTTGAGCGCCTCGAGCAAAGCGCCCATATCTGCCGCGTCGTTGTACACGTGCGGAGAGATCCGAACGGCGTTGCCCCGCAGCGACACGTGGATCCGCCGGCGCGCTAGTTGGGCCTGAAACTCTTCGGTCAGCACTCCGCGAGGCAGCCGAACACCGAACAGGTGGTCTCCCCGCCACTCGTCCGACTCGGGCTCCAGCCCCAGGTCGCTGGCCGCCAAGAGAAAGTCACGCGCCAGCGTCGCGCAGTGCTGCTGGACAGCCGACACGGACCATTCGAGCAGTAGCTGAAGGCTGGTCAGAAACATCGGAAGCAGAGTGAAGTTGGCGACCTCGCCCATGTCGTAGCGGACGGCGCCGGGTCTGTATCCTTCTTCCAGCTCCCCCACGCGCCGAAAATCGTCGCTTCGCGGCCGGCTGAGCCAGGTTTCTTCGAGCGGTTCCCCATCGTCGAACAGGGCGCCGTAGTATGCTGCCCCCAGGGAATATGGTCCGAGCAGCCACTTGTAGCTTGCCGCGATCAGCGCATCTGGCCGGATCTCCTCAACGCTGAACGGCACCGCGCCGACCGACTGGGTACCATCGACGACGAGAGCGGCGCCAACCTCGCGGGCCCGTGCTCCCAGCCGAGCCAGGTCGAAACGGGTCCCGTCGGTCCAGTGAAAGCATGGAACGGCGACGACAGCCGTAGCGGTATCGATGGCCTCCCAAAGCAGCTCGTTCCAGCGCTTTCCGCGCTCCACGGGCTCTACCGGGGGCCCTATAGTTCGCACGTCCAGGCCGTTCGCGTCGGCGAGCCGCTTCCATGGGTACACGTGGCTGGGAAACTGCTCCCCGGTCAACACGATGTTTTGCCCGGCTCGCGCCGGGCAGTTTCGTGCCGCGGCCGATATTCCGTACGACGCGGAAGGGATAATGGCCACGCGAGATGGATCCGCGGTTACCAGGCTGCCGAAGGCCTGGCGCACTGAATCCGCGTCCTCGAAGAAATCGGTGGCGAACAGGGTGGATGGGTTTCGTTTTCGGCGCATCCCGCTGATGCCGGCTTCTTCGGTCCGCCGAGGAAGCGGTGACATGTAGGCACAGTTCAGGTATACGAGCCCGGCCGGAAGTTGAAACTCGGAGCGCCGCGAGTCAGTCACTGCGTGCCCGAACTCCGGCCAGCATGCTTCCCAGGAGAGCCAGCAGCGCAGCGAACCAGCCGGCGACATCGCCGAACCGCGCATACACCGTTAGACCGTCTGTGGTCTCGATCTGAACCATCCGGGCGTCGGCCACAAAGAGCTCCGTCCGCTCCTGCCAGCGGCCGCGTGCATCCACGGCTCCCGACACGCCGGTATTCGCGGCCCGCGCGATTCCCACCCGGTTCTCAATGGCACGCATGACCAGGTGAGCGGGATGCTGCGACAGGGCGCTGCTCCGGCTCCACCACGGCTCTGCCCGCCCGAACCAGGCATCGTTCGTGATGTTGACCAAGAACTCGGCGCCCTCGCGGCGCATACTCCGCGAGTGTTGAGTGAAGATCGATTCGTAGCAGATCAGTACACCGAACGACGAATCGTCGAGCATGATCGGTTCCGCAGCGCCTCCGACCGCGAAGCCGCCGAAGAACGGCACGTTCCTGAACCACTCCGGATTCACGAACGGCACTCTCTCCACTATCGGCACCAGCATTCGCTTATCGTAGCGCCGGTGAACAGTTCCGCTGCTGTCCACCAGAAACGCCGAGTTGTAATAGTCGTATTCGCCGTTGCCGCGGTCGTCGGCTCCAAGGGCGCCGAACAGGACCGGCGCGTCCATCCTAGCCGAGAGGGCCGCCGCCCAGGCCAGTAGCCTTGGTTTTCCCGGATACCCGCGAGATGGGATCGAATCCACATGCTCGGGAAACACGGTCTCCGGGAGCAGGACCAGATCCGTAGCCGTGTCGTGCGACAGGCGGTTCTCCACCAGCCATTCGATGGCGGCGCGTGCGCTGTCCGACGCCAGCGTCTGATGCAGCTTGAGATCTTCCGGAATGTTGGGTTGCAGGACCGCGACCTGGGCCACTACCCGGGTCTCCAGCGATCGCCAGCGCTGCAGGCTATAGGCAGCGGGAATGGCCGTCACAACCAGGGCCGCGAGGCTCAGACGCCAGGCCCGGGAGCGTGCGCTGGCGCCCGAAACATGCCGCTGCCGCAGAGCCAGGATGGCTTCGGCAAGCAACGCGTTGACCAGCACCAGCCACAGGGTGAGGCCGCGGGATCCGACGAGGTCGGCGGCTCCAATCAGCCACGGAAATCCGGTGAGTGTGTCGCCGAGGCCCATCCAGGGGAACTCGACGTCGCCTAGGTGAGCCCGCAGCCATTCCATGGCAGTCCAGAACACCGGAAGCCCGACCCACAGGGGCCAGCCGAGGCGGGTTCGTACGGTGTGCGTGCCAAGCGCCGCGATCGAGAGGAATCCGGACATGATCAGAACCGGGGCGACGAAGGCCAGGAGGGCCAGCCAGGTGTAGAACACTAGCGCAGTGAACAACCAGTAGAACACCAGAGTGAAGTAGAGGAGGCCGAGGAAATAACCACCGCGGAGAGCTTCTCTTCGGCTCTGAGCGTCGCTGGACAGGCCGCCCAGCCAGACACCAAACGGGATCAGGGCGATGAAAGACGGGATGAGAAGGTGAAACGGTGGATGTGCGAGACCCAGGAGGCCAGCGCTCAGCAGCAACCAGCGAACCCGCCCGGGTAGTCTGAGGCTGGATGGCAGGCTCAAAGCTCGACCTCGCGACCCTCCTTGGCGGACGTGTAGCAGGCGGCGGCAATTCTCATCAGGGCGGACTGCTCACGAGGTGGCTCCACCGGCTTCTCCCCGCGCACATAGCGTAGAAAATCAGCCCACTCCTGCCGATACGAATCGGTGTAGATCGCCGAACGCGACCGCTCCAGGGGCGGCGTCACATCCGCCAGTCCGGTTTCCATCCTGCGGCTGATCTTGAACGGCAAGGAACTCGCTGCGCCCTCCGCCGCCAAAACTTGAAGCGCGTGATAGTCGCTCTCGTCCTGCAGTTCCCAGGTAACGTCAAAGCTGATCGTGAGGCCGGACTCGAGCTGCAGGAGGCCGAATGCAGAGGCTTCGACTTCGGCCTCGTCCGGCACCGGGTGAAAACTGGCCGAGACTCGCTCCACGTTCGGGTAGCCGAGGATCCATAGAGCCGCATCGAGGGCTGGAACGCCCACGTCCATCATGACACCGGCGCCAGGAATAGACGCGTCTCTCCGCCATCCACGCCTCGGACGTCGCTGGCGGTGATTGTGCCATGCGCTGTGGACGAAGAACGGTTCTCCAAGCTCGCCGCTGGCCACGAACTGCTGAATCGACCTCAGATCGAAGCTATATCTGTGATTCATGGCCACCATCAACTGGCGATCCGCTGAGCTTGCCGCCTCGATAAGACGGTCAGCTGCCTCCACGGTCGCACACAGGGGCCGCTCGCACAGTACATGGAGACCCGCCCCGAGGGCCTCCAGGACGACCGACTCGTGTGTACCGGTCGGCGAGCAGACCAGAACGGCGTCCAGGTCGGTGTCGGCCAGCAGATCACCCAGACTCAGGGCGACGGCGGAGATTTCGTAGCGCTCCGCGATTGCTGTGATCTTGCTTTGAGCCGGATCGACTATCCCTGCTACCTCTACATCGGGAAGGCGCATGAGAATGGGGAGATGCACAGCCTGAGCCGCGGACCCCGCGCCGATGATTGCAACTCGAACGTTTCGATCCACGCGATCAGCGCCCTCCGAAGTAGTATGCGATGCCGCCGGCGACCGCGACGTTGTTGGCGTCCGTGACCAACGATCCGCGAACATCTCCGTACACGACCCAGCTTCCTTCAAGCGCGAGTTCAAGGCCTGCCACCGCGGACAAGCCGGCCGTAATCACCCTGTCGTCGAGAAAGGTCCCCTCGATCGAGGCCCCGGAATCGTTCAGCAAGTAAGCGTCGAGCCCGATCCCAACATAGGGCGCCACACCTGAACTTCTGGTAGTCCACTGGAAATCGGCACCCAAAACGGCCACCGACCGTTCTATCACGCCTAGGTTGATGGCGGATGGAGGCAACAAGGCCAGTTCGGCGATTCGGGCTTCCAGCTCCCGGATCTCGGTCACGTTCACGCTCTCTTTCCAGAACCCCAGACGGGGGACCACTCGTATGCCGGGCCCAAGGAATCCCAGATCGGATCGCACCTCAAAACCGAGTCCGTCCTCCGTGTGAGTGGCGCCCACGTAAGTGATATTCACCCCGAGGGACCTGAATCCCAGGTTTTCGTAGTCATAGTCAGCCAGATTCTGCGCCGGCGCTGGACTGACTCCTGCGACCGCCGCTACCCCAAAGATCCCCAGTGCCACACACAGCACACTCCGGATCCCGCTCCGCACCCTTCGTCCACTGTCCATCATCCCAACCCCTCCTTAGTATGCAGCCGACTCTAGTAAGCCCTAACCAACTCCGCACCAACGTAGTATGCGCCCAAGATTTCCGAGTACCCCTGCCCCGCTCGCGCTCGCCCGAGCGCTCCGAATTGGCACATTCCGGCTCCGTGCCCGTACCCCCGTCCGTGCAATCGGATTCGTTCCGGATCGTCACCATCCGCAACCTCGAAGTCCGTCGAGTTGAGGATTCTGTCGGCGGCATCTCTGAGCGCCAATCGAATGTCCAGCCGTGTGAGCTCGGCATCCAGGCCAGGACCTACGAAGGCGAGCGCCTGAACCCGGCCGCTCCGAGTTCGCGAGCGCACTTCGAGACGATCGATCTCGGGCATCTCACTGGTCTCCATGCCGAAATAGGCCGCGAGCTGGGGACGGACGCGCTGGTTCAACTCGGACCGGGTCCACTCTGCCTCCCAGCGATATCGAGGCGAAATCGCACAGTAGTCCGACCCGTCAGGAGCCGTATCGGAAACAGAGATCAGATACGGGGCGCCCGGACGGTCCATGACCTCTTCGACCGGAGCTGTTCGGCCTCCGCATGTGGAGTGATAGAAGGCGCGAATCGGCCTGCGTTCGTACACCAGCACCTCGCCGCGGGTGGTTTCGACCGCCCTATTCCCGTCTTCACGCTCCGCTGACCAGCCACCGTAGGCCTGATCCTGTACGCTCCCGAACAGATCGAAGCCCAATTCCTCTCGGGCGCCCAGGTGCGCGAGAGCGTACGTCCGGGCTGCCACAGTCTGCGCCTGAACGGCCGCGAATTCCTCGGGCGTTCGGGTACCTATCTCTATGGGCACAACTCCCCGCAGGTAGTCCTCCAGCGGCAGCCTGTTGATGGCCGTAACGGTGGAGGCGCTGTGCACCACCACTTCCGCGCTGCCCCGGTACGACGTCTCACCGATCTGCAGCGGACGGCCGCTTTCGGCAGATTCGACCTGCACACGGCGAAGCGTGGGGGGGAACCGTAAAGCGGCGGGCGAAGTGGCCACGATGCGGTCCACCCGGGCCGCAAGGACGAGGGACTCACCGGCCGGCACCCGCCCGATCTCGGCACCGGTCAGTAGATCGGTCATGACCAGTCCGGCTGCCGATGAGAGTGTGGTAGACGGAACCGACACCTCAATACCGACCCGGACCACCGGCTCGGAGCCCATGGGCCAGGCGCCGAATGGTCCCGAAGGAGCAGCGGTGAAAATCGCTGCGAGAAGAATCGTAGCTCGCCTCATCTGCCCCATGCTCCTTCCAGCCCAATGGGCACAACTGGTAAGGCGCGACGAGGCCGTTCAGGCGCCGATCTGGAGACTTGCCCTCTCGCGGGCGCAGGCCGGATCTCCCCCAGGACGTCGGCGTCCAGGTCGAAATCGTCTGCCTCGGTAATTCTGGCCTGCATGATCGACCCCGGAGTCAGAGCTGCTTCGCCATGCAGGCGCGTAATGCCGTCCACATCGTCCGCCTGTCCCGCCGTGCGGCCCGTCGCTTCCGGGCCGGCCGTCTTCACCAGCACCTGGCGGACCATTCCTACCTCTCGCTCCAGGCGGTCGGCGCTGATAGCGCGTTGTAGTTCGAGAAGTTCGGCCAACCGTTCCTGGGCCACATCGGAGGGCACGTAAATCTGCTCCATATCCGCGGCCGCCGTTCGCTCCTGAGGAGAAAAAGCGAAAGCGCCCAGCCGGTCGAACTCGACTTGCTCCATGAAGTCGAGCAGGGCCCTGAAGTCGTCATTCGTTTCGCCGGGAAAGCCGACCATGACGGTCGTCCGGAGGGTGACATCCGGAATCGACGTTCGCAACATGCGGAACTTGCTCAGCAAAGATTCTCGGCGTTCCGGGCGGCGCATCCGCTCCAACACTGGATCGCTGGCGTGCTGGATCGGCATGTCCAGGTATGGAAGAATTCGCTCCTCCGTCGCCACCAGACGAACCAGCTCCTCTCGAACTCCAGCGGAATAGATATAGAGCAGTCGGAACCAGGGAATCGTCGTCTCGGCCAGCAACCGCTCGAGCAAACCTGTGATGTCCGCTCGCGGCGACAGGTCCCTCCCAAAATGCGCCAGGTCCTGCGCCACCAGACTCAGCTCGACGGCCCCTTGAGCCTCGAGGCGCTGTGCCTCGGCTACCAACTGGTCCACCTCGAACGACCGATGCCGGCCGCGCCAAAGGGGTATGGCGCAGAAGGCACACCCGTGACTGCAGCCCTCGCTGACCTTGAGATAACGAACGTGTCGGAGGTCGCCCAGCAAGGTACGGTCACCGGGATGGACCGGATCCGGCTCACCGAGCAAACCACGGCTCTGCAGCTCGGGGATCAGCCGGTCCATGTCTCGAAGGCCGACGAACAGGTCTACTTCGGGAAGGGCTGATTCGAGCTCCTCACGGTACTGCTCCACCAGACAGCCGACCGCTACGAGCGCCTGGCACCGCCCTTCCTGCTTGAGGCGGCTCATATCGAGTAGCATCTCGATGGATTCTTCTTTGGCCGCGTCAATGAATCCGCAGGTGTTCACCAGGACAATATCAGCCGCATCAAGGTCGCGGGTGTGCTCTGCTCCGTGCTGCGCCAGGACGGACAGGATGCGCTCCGAATCCACTGTATTCTTGTCGCACCCGAGACTTATGAGTCCGAGCTTCATCCCGCGAAGAGGTCTGCGCCGGGAGGGATCGTGAATCGAAATTCCGAGTCCGAAATTTCCTGGTTCGGCTTCAGGTTGCTCAGGGTGACAGTCCGTATGGTCTCGTTGTGCTCCGTGATTTCGAACCGGCGGACCAGGAATGTCTCCACATCTATCCACACACGGACGGAGCGGTAGTGCGATTCACCGAGCGGACGGAGAGAAATCAAGTGGGTAGACGCCTCTCCGATGATCTCCGTCCCGACATAGCCCGCTTCGTACCCACCTCTCGCCTCGAGGAAGATGCGGCCCTGGAGGTCAGCCATACCGGCACCGGTCGCGTTGGCGTCGATCGATGAGCGGATCACCTGATTGGGATGCGTGCTCGGGTAGTACAACCACAGATACTCCCCGTCGGCGACGATCTTGTCACCGGACGGATCCACAAAATCCATTTTGAACCGGCCGGGCCCCTTCTGATACCAGACTCCGTGCCCGGTCCTGCTGCGTTCCAGTATCGGGATCTCGATCGTTTGTTCAAAATCGGCCTGCATCGACGCCAGCTCGCCGTACCTCGCCTCTGCCCGCGCGAGAATGTCGCGCACGTCTGGGCCGGCCGCTGCCTGGGCTTGTAACGAGGGGGCCGCCACGCTGGTATACCCGCACAGAATCGCGGTCGCCAAATGCCGCCAGGTCAGGCTATGTGTCGTCATATTCCATCTCCCACTCCCGCTTCCTCGCCGCTGAGGAGCGCTACGAGCTGGGCGTGGCTCACCAGGACCTCGCGCGGCCGCGATCCATCTGACGGGCCCAGAATCCCGGCTTCGTGCAACTGATCGACGATTCGGGCGGCTCTTCCGTAACCGATCTTCAGGCGTCTCTGCAGCAGGCTGGTGGAGCCACCCTTGTTGTTGATGACGGCTTCCGCCGCCCGGCGAAAGTAAGGATCCCATTCGGGGTCCATGCCCGGTCCGCTTGCGTCGCCGGCCTGAGCTTCCTGTTCCAGCTCGCGGACTTCCTCGACGATGTCGGACTCGCCCGGCCGGACCTTCTCCGCCTCTTCCCGGGCCGCTGTCTGCTGGCGATACCACGCCAGGAGCCGCTGCGTGTCTCCGGTCGCAAGGAACGCCCCTTGGATCCGGTGAGGGTCGGACTCGCCCGGCGGCAGAAACAACATGTCACCGTTACCCAGCAGACTTTCGGCGCCATTCTGGTCGAGAATCGTGCGGCTGTCAGTCTTGGACGCCACACGGAACGCGATCCGGCAGGGAAAGTTCGCCTTGATGAGGCCCGTCAACACATTCACTGAAGGCCGCTGCGTCGCTACGACCAGGTGAATGCCGACGGCGCGCGCCTTCTGGGCGAGGATCGCTAGCGGAGTCTCGATCTCGGCCTGGACAGTCATTATCAGATCGGCCAGTTCGTCGATAAAAAGAACGACGTAGGGGAGCGACCCCCTGGTGTACTCTCCCACCCGGCCCACGGCCTGGCTTATTTCGTCGCCTCGCCGCACCCGCCGGTTGAACTCGATCATGTTTCGGCAATTGTTGGCCGAGATCAGACCGTAGCGCCGCTCCATCTCGTACACGGCCCATTTCAGAATCACGGCCGCTTCGTTGTTGTCCGTTACGACCGGGTGCCGCAGGTGGGGAAGATCGTTGTAGACACTGAGTTCAACCATCTTCGGGTCCACCATGAGCAGGCGCAGGTCGGCCGGAGAATAGCGGAAAACCAGGCTTGTGATGATCGTGTTGATGCAGACGGATTTACCGGATCCGGTGGCCCCCGCGATGAGGAGATGCGGCATTCGGGCCAGGTCGGCGGCGTAGGGATGCCCTGCCAAATCACGGCCTAGAGCCAGAGGAAGCGCGGCTTTCGCGTCGGTGAAGGCTCCGGACTCCAGGATATCGCGCAGGGCCACAATCTCAGGCTTGGGGTTCGGAACCTCGACCCCCACAGCACCCTTCCCGGGTATCGGGGCGACGATGCGAACCGAGGGCGCCTTCAGCGCCAGAGCCAGGTCATCCGACAGAGCCGCGATCTGGCCCACCTTGACTCCGGCCGCCGGAACGACTTCGAACTGAGTCACGGCGGGGCCCGTGGTCCAGCCTCCGATTCGGCTCTCGACACTGAACGTGGCCAGTTTCTCGATCAAGATCTGCCCCAGAGACTCGAGCTGCCCGGAGTCCATTCCGGACTTACCGCCGTGTGGAGCGGACAGGAGGTCAGTCGAGGGCAGCTCAATCTGGGCCAGGTCGCCCGTGTCCTGGAGCACCGGCAGCGGCTCGCCTTGGACCGGTTCTTCCGCGATCTCCGGCTCGTCTGGCTTAGGATCGGAATCCAAGACCCTGGCTGGATCAGCTATGTCAGGCGCGTCCTCCCACGGCGAGGAAGCGGACCGCTGTCGCCGGGCCGTGGCCGAACCGAACTGATCTCTGAGGCGCGTTCTCAACTGACTCAGTTCGGTGGCAGCCGCTCCGCCCGCGAGGCTCAAAACGCCGCCTGCCTGCTTTACGGCCTTGACCGGAGACCAGCCGAGGGTGAGAACCACCACCGAGACCAGCAGCGAGCCGACAATGAGAATCGCGCCTACCTCTCCGAAGCCGGTGAGGAGCAGCCGTCCGAACTCGGCGCCCAGCCAGCCGACGCGTGTACTGATCTCGGGTCCGCGCGCCGAGAGCAGCCAGGCGCCTGCTGGGCCCACGAAGAAGAGGGCCGCGCTCAGAATGGACCAGCGCACCGAAGACTTGGCGCTCAGCAGGCCGAAGAAGTGAACTCCCCAGATGAACGCCGGGGCCGCGGCCACTAGCGCAGCGAAACCGACGAGCCACGTAACGATCCCGTGCAGGCCGGCGCCGGCCGGACCGATCAGATTGGACCCGTCGGCCGTGAAACCTGGCGAGAGGAAGGCCAGGACCAGAAGCAGGCCCAGGGCCAGCAGGCCCACGCCCAGAGCTTCTGATCGCTGCCGCTCGTCTAACACGCCGGCCGTCTCATTCTGCGCTGTTCATCCGCTCGATGAATCCCGTGTCCACCTTTCCGGCCGCGAAATCGGGATGCCGGATTACTTGCTTGAGGAACGGAATCGTGGTGTGGACGCCCTCGATGATGAATTCGTCGAGTGAGTGGTATGCCCGGCCCAGAGCCTCTTCGCGCGTGGACCCGTGTACGATCAGCTTGGCCAGTAAGCTGTCGTAGTAAGGGGGGACGGCATAGCCGGCATACACGTGCGTATCCATCCGCACTCCTGGTCCGCCGGGAGCGTGAAACGCGGTGATCGTACCGGGTGAAGGACGGAAATCATGCGCCGGATCTTCCGCGTTGATACGGCATTCGATCGCATGGCCGAGAAGCTCTGGTGCACCGGTCAGCGCGAGCGGCTCGCCCGCCGCCATCCGAATCTGTTCCTTTACCAGGTCTACCTGCGCCGTAGCTTCGGTGACGGGGTGCTCGACCTGTATGCGCGTGTTCATCTCCATAAAGTAGAACTCGCCGCTCTTATCGAGCAGGAACTCCACCGTGCCCGCGTTCCGATAGTTGATCACTTTCCCGGCGTTGACGGCCGCCTCGCCCATCGCGTTCCGAAGCTCCGGTGTGACCGCCGGGCTCGGCGATTCTTCGATGAGCTTCTGGTGGCGTCGCTGAATCGAACAATCCCGCTCACCGAGGTGCACAAGATTGCCGTGATTGTCTCCCAAGATCTGGATTTCTACATGCCTCGGCTGAATGATGAATTTTTCCAGGTACAGGCGGCCGTCGCCGAAACTGGAAACGGCCTCATTCCGCGCAACATCAAACGAGGACACGAGGTCCTCCTCCGTCTCTGCGACGCGCATCCCCTTCCCGCCCCCGCCGGCGGCCGCTTTGATAATGACGGGGAATCCTATGCGGTGGGCCTCCACCAGCGCCTCTTTCGCCGTGTCTACTTCGTTCTCGGAACCCGGCACAACCGGAACGCCAGCCGCGATCATTGTTCGGCGCGCCTCGGCCTTGTCACCCATGCGGCGAATCTGGTCCGCGGTCGGCCCGATAAACGTGATATTCGACTCTTCACAGATCTCTGCAAATTCCGCGTTCTCAGCCAAGAACCCGTAGCCCGGGTGGATCGCGTCGGCGCCGGTGATTTCCGCGGCAGCCAGTATCCGAGGGACGTTCAGATAGCTGTCTTTCGCGGGCGCCGGGCCGATGCACACCTCCTCATCGGAGAATCGAACGTGCAGCGAGTCACGATCCGCCTGTGAGAACGCTGAAACCGTGCTGATTCCAAGCTCACGGCAGGCTCGGATCACGCGCAGGGCGATCTCGCCCCGATTGGCAACTAGAATCTTCTCGAACATGCGGAAGGCCGTCAGGCGGGATCGACGCGGAAGAGCACTTGACCATACTCGACCGGGTCACCGTTTTCGACGCATATCTCGCGGATCGTGCCAGCGACCTCGGACTCCAGCTCGTTCATGAGTTTCATCGCCTCAAGAATGCATAAAGTCTGACCCTTGTTGACCTTGTCTCCCGTATCTACGTACGCGGGAGCATCCGGAGCGGGAGCGCGAAAGAACGTCCCGACCATCGGAGAGACGATGTCCACGAGACTGCTGGCAGCCTCGGCTGCCTCGCCGATAGGCTCGGCCTCCGGCCTTGGAGCCCCAGAGGCGGAGGAAGCCGCCTGATGGCCGGACGAAACGGCCGGTGCAGCGGCGGGAGTCCCGCCACCGACTTGTATAGTGGGCGACTTCGCGACTCGGACGCGGGTTCCCCAGCGCGAGACTTCGAGGGAGTCGATTTCGGCGCCCTCGACCATGTCGATCACCCGCTGGATCCAGGCTAAATCAATCATCTGGTGACCCGTTCAAGGTATTTGTCTGCCGTGCGGTCTACCCGTACGATGTCTCCCGGCTCGATGAATAGAGGTACCTGCACGACCGCTCCGGTCACGAGCTCGGCCGGCTTCGTTCCTCCCTGCGCGGTGTCGCCCTTAAGCCCCGGATCGGTCTGAACAACCTTCAGCTCGACGAATTGCGGAAGCTCGACGGTCAACACCGCTCCGTCTCGGGTCAGCCCCTCGCACTCCATGTTCTCCTCCAGATACGCTAGCTGTGACTCGCCCACAGTGGCGGCGGGAAGAGCGACGAGCTCGAAAGTCTCCATGTCCATGAAGTAGTACAGCTGCCCGTCCGTGTACGAATACTGTATCGGCTTGCGGACCAGGCGCACTTCTCGCACCTTTTCGCCGGCCCTGAACGTCTTGTCGATGACGGCGCCCGTCAGAACATTCTTGAGCTTCGTGCGAACGAACGCGCCCCCTTTTCCAGGCTTGACGTGTTGGAAATAGGTGATGGACATCAAGGCGTTGCTGATCTCGAGCACCATCCCGTTGCGAAAATCCGACGTATCCGCCATGCCACCTTCCGAATGTTGCCTAGATCTCTATTAACTCCCGTGGAAAAGCCGTAAGCACAGTGCATCCGGCCTCTTCTGCTACGACATCTTCCTCAATTCTGACACCCCCGCGAGCCGGAAAATACACGCCGGGCTCGACGGCGACCACGTTGCCCTGCATCAGGAGTTCATCAGACCCGTGATGCAGCCGCGGAGCCTCATGGACCTCCAGTCCGATTCCGTGCCCCGTGCTGTGACCAAACCGCTCGCCCATTCCGGCCTCATCCAGCGTTTGCCGGGCGGCTGCGTCCACGTCGCGCGCCGGCCGGCCGGCCTCTACGAGAGCTATGGCCTTCTCCAGAGCTTCCGTAACAGTCGAATAGATCATGCGCTGCCACTCTGAAGCCGAACCGACGATCACCGTCCGGGTCATGTCAGATCGATAGCCCTGAACGGTCGCACCAAAATCCAGAAGCAGAAGGTCACCGGCCCGAATCTGGCGGTCAGACGGTCTCGCGTGCGGAAGCGCGGTTCGCGGCCCGGACGCCACGATCGTGTCGAACGCGGCGCCCTCAGACCCGAGCAGGCGCATGCGATGATCGAGATCGGCCGCAACCTCGCGCTCCGTCACGCCCTCCCCGGCTCCCTCGAGCGCCTGTCGAAGAGCCTCATCCCCGATCTTCGCTGCCCGGCGTATGGAGTCGATTTCCTGCTCGTCTTTCGCCGCCCGTAGCTGCTCGACCCGACCCGTCGTCGGCTCCCATGCCACGTTCGCACAACGTTCTCCCATCTCTTTTCGGTCCCGGACCGTCACCCGCTCCGATTCGAAGCCGATTCGCCCCACAGCCGACAGCTGGGATACCAGGCCCGCCAGGGCTGGAACCAGACCGTCTCTTGTAACGCGAGGCGTCACGTCGCCTGAGAGCTCCGACTCCATCTGCGTCTCATACCGAAAGTCGGTAAGCAGAAATGCGCCGGCTTCGTGCACCAGAAGTAGCGCCGACGAGCCCGTGAATCCGCTGAGGTAGCGTATGTTCGGCAGGTGGCTAACAAGAAGGCCGGCCAAGCCGGCGGGCTCCAGGCTGGCTCTCAGCGCCTCAAGTCGGGCCATCAGTGTCCCGGATATGGTGTACGAGGCCACGGAGCCCGAACTCATAGCTTGTTTCGCGAAAGCCCGTAACCACGCCCACCGATATATCGGACAGCACTGAGGTGCGGCGGAATTCCTCGCGGGCAAAGATGTTGGACATGTGCACTTCCACCAGCGGCCGCCCGCTGGCGATCAAGGCATCTCGGAGCGCCACGCTGGTGTGCGCATACCCGCCACCGTTCACGACCCACCCGTCCACCGAGGCCGCGTGGGACTGCACCCATTCGACAAGTTCGCCCTCGTGGTTCGACTGGATCTTGATGAGTTGGGCACCGAGCTGGCCCGCCAGATCATCGAGTGTGCGATTGATTTCTTCGAGAGTGGCTGTCCCGTACTGTTCCTGCTCTCTTGCGCCCAGCAGGTTCAGATTCGGTCCGTTCAGAATGCCGATCAGCACCTGTCAGTCCTCCAGGGAACGGAGCCACTCCTGGAAAAACTCAGACGTGCCCGAAAGCTCCTCGACCGGCGCCTTTGGCTCAACGGAAGCCTGCGTATTTTCGGAATATTCGGACGGGACATCGCGCATCTTCGACTGTGTTTCCTGGAGCGCCGCCTGCAGCCTTTCGTCTTCCGGAAGATCCTTCAGCAATTCGGCGTAGATTTCCGCGGCACGCTCGGGCTGCCCCTGGTCAGCGTACAGATCCGCCATGGTACGCGTCAGCAGGTCTCCGTCTCCCGGCACGTCCTCCGTTTCGTCCGGTTCCTCAACCGCCGCGTCATCGACGAGCCAGCCCTCAAGCGGGTTCACCGACGAGTCGCCCGGAGTCTCGGCGGGCTCCAGTTCCGGCAGGACGATTTCGTCCAACTCATCTTCAATAAGAGACAGACTGGATCGCCAGTCATCCTGTTCTTCCCCGTCAGCGCCCTCGGTAGAAGAGAGCTCTTCGCCCTCGGCGCCTGACTCCGACATCAGCGAATCAAGCGAAAGAAGAAAGTCCTGGCCGCCAGACTCGGCGTCCGTGGACTCTGCCTCGTCACCGCCGTCAGCGAACTCTTCCAGCGACCCGTCCAGCGACCCATCGTCCAGAACGAGCCAGGGCTCGTCAGAGTTCGCCTCAATGGCCTCGTCGGGCTCGGGCTCAGTGGTCTCGGACGGCGCACCAAATTCCTCTTCGGCGACAGTCTCCGAATCCGCATCTGGCGCGAGCCAAGGGTAGTCGGGCTCCCTTTGTTGAACGGCCGACTCCGTCTGTGGGTCCGCCTGCCTGCCACCTGCATCGCGTCTCAGGCGCTCGGCCTCCTGTTCCAGGTCCTCGTCTTGCGGCAGAATCTGTAGGAGCGACTCGATATGCGTGAGGGCCTCGTCGGGCTGGCCGGCCTCTTCCGCCAGCTCCGCAAGAGCACGGAGAGCTATCACATTTGCGGAATCTAGCTCAGCGACCTTTTCGAACGCCCCGATCGCCTCGGCCGGGCGGCCCATACTTCGGAGGGTGCGGGCGTGGACCAGGTGCGCACTCAGATAGTCTGCATGTCTGGTCAGTCCCCCTTCCAGAACCTCGAGGGCCCGTTCCAGTTGGCCATCTTTGCGGTACGCGTCCGCCAGGCGAGCGAAGACTCGGCCCTCAGGATCGCGGCGAACCTGTTGCTCGAACTGCTGTATTTCTTTCGCCAACGGATCAGACGTCATGTTCCCCTGTATGAGAGAGACGCGCGAGGTGCCGGCCAATGCGAAGATACCGGTCGGATTTCTCGGGTGTCAAACGGTTCGTAGAACAGCGGTTGTTGCCGCTTTCATATGGGCCGACTAGCTTTTGGCGCTCGTTCCCGAAACGGAAAAAGGTGCGCTGACCGGCCACCGTACAAGAATGGCCGCGCGACACTGAATTTGCTAGGAGAACCCACGCATGTTCATGCGCTCGCTTCGCGACAATACGAGGTGGATGATGGCAGCGGCGATGTTCCTTTTCGCTGGCTGGCTGGTGTTCGACTGGGTGGCCAACCGGGACGCGGCGTCTGCTACGGGTGTCAATCCTGTCATTGGAGTGGTCAACGGCGAGGAAATCCGGTATGGCCAGTTCAGCCGAATCCTGGAGGGCGGGCTGGCGGCCGCACGATCAGGCGGAATCCTGAATGACGAGCAGCGATACCAGGTGGAACAGAGTTCGTGGGATCAGCTTGTCGATCAGCTCCTGATCGAGCAGGAGATCGCGCGACTTGGAATCGAAGTTACGGATGAGGAGATCCGGCAGGCGTTCCGACTAAGCCCTCCTCCTGATTTGGTGCGATATCCCGCCTTCCAGACGGACGGGCAGTTCGACTACGCCAAGTACCAACAGTTCTTCGCTGACCCGACGGTGGATGAAGCGGTTCTTCTTCAGATCGAGAACTACTACCGTGCAACCCTGCCCCGGCTTCGACTTGCGGAGTTGCTCCAGGACGGCGTGTACATGAGCGACCGGGAGCTGTGGCGCATCTATCAGGATCGCAATGAGACGGCCGCGGTGGAGTTCGTGTCGATCAGTCCAGCCGGTGAGGTCTCCAACGACTCGGTAAAGGTAGCAGAGGATGCGATCGAGGCGTTCTACGATGAGAATTTGGATGATTTCCGGCGCCCAGCGCAGGCCACCGTGCATGTGGTGAGCTTCTCGACGGAGCCCACGGTAGAGGACACGGCAGCCGCCCGAGAGTTGGCAGCCACAATTCGGGACCAGATACTGGAGGGCGAGCGCACGTTTGCCGAGGCCGCTCAGACGGAGTCATCCGACCCTCTCACCTCTGCCGATGGAGGAGAGTTGGGCCGGTTCGGTCGTGGTCAGCTGATTCCCGCTCTCGACTCGATCGCGTTTGGCCTCGGTGAAAACGAAATCTCCCGACCCGTTTCGACGAGTCAGGGATTCCATTTGCTGCAGGTCTCGGACTTCGCGGGAGACTCCGCAACCGTACGGCACATCGTGATTCCGGTAGAGATATCGCTACAGGGTGAGGACTACCTGTTCGATCAGATGGACGGGGTTCAGGCCATCGCACTCCGCGACGGACTCGCCGCGGCCGCAGATTCTATGGGTGTCGAAATCACCCGCAGTGCGACCGTGACCGAGGGCTTCGACTTCGTGCCGGGAGTGGGCTCCCTGGGAGTAGGGGTGGCCTGGGTATTCAGCCCCGCTAGCGAGCAGGACAGCGTTAGTGAGTTTTTTGAGAGCGCTACGGGGTTCCACATTCTCGAGCTGGCCGGGCGAGATGAAGAGGGTACATTCGCGCTCGTAGAGGTTCGCGCCCAGATCGAGGGCACCTTGAGGACCAAACTGAAGATGGAGACCGCGAAGAGGTGGATCCAAGATCATCTGGCCGGTCTGACGTCAGCAGCTTCTTTGGAGGACGCGGCCTCCGATCTGGGCTGGAGGTTCGAGCGGGCCGGTCCGTTCACTCGGGTAACCGGAGGACAGGCCCTTGGCCAGGCCTCAGAGGCCATCGGCGCGGCTTTCGGTTCCGAGATCGGCGCAGTAACCGGGCCGTGGGAAGCCGGTACCCGTGTCGTTGCTCTTCGAGTCTCGAGCCGGACTGAAGCGGATCAGGTGTTGTTCGAGGAACAGAAGGATCAGCTGCGACGGATGTTGACGCTAGAACTCCGCGGCGCGGCTGGTGACCTGTGGCTACAAGCTCTGCGTGAAGCTGCCGATGTCGTCGACCTGCGGGATCGGTTGAACCAGCCCGCCGGCGACGCACCGCAGGGTCCTCAATCGATGGGTTAGCGGACTAGGCGGACGAGCCTCGCTCGGTATCGGCCTGGCTCTGCTCGACTGCTTCGTCGCCAGCGCTATTATCGCCGGGGCGAAGCTCGGGGGTTACGTCGTTTTGGATTTCCTTCACTGAACCCTTGAATTCGCGGATTCCCTTGCCCAGCGAGGCTCCAATCTCCGGGAGCCGGCGAGCTCCGAACAGCAGCAGCAGGACCGCCAGGATAAGGATGATCTCCCAGATACCTAGTCCACCCATGATCGCACCTCTACCAAAGTGTCTATAACAGCGACCTGGCGAACCAGGCCAAGATCAGCACACCTACTACACTCAACACGTTCAATCGCAAGACCACCGGTCCCAAGGTAATGGCCACCACGAGGAGATCCACTGCCAGCGGTCCGAGAGTGGCCGCTACGGTCGTGACGAAGAACTCTCGGGTGGCACTATGAGGCAGTACCAGAACGAACAGCTCCGTGAGAAGCGACCCGAGTAGCATTCCGCCAGCAAAAATCAGGACCACGCGCCGACCCGTCGGCTTTCGGCGCCCACCAAACTCCACCATCTGCTACCTCTGCCGTTGGAGGATAAATCCGATTGCCAGTTCCAGGGCCTGTACGGCCGGCTCGGCAGGGGGGAGCGCAGCCAGCTCCCCTCTCGCGCGCTCAGCGAATGTCTGGGCGCGACTCCTCGCTCCTTCGATGCCGCCCGCGGCAGCGACCAGGTCGATAACGCCGGTCAGCTGTTCGTTCGACGGTCTGGGGTTCGCAAACAGTGTCCTCACTGCTTGCCGGCCCTCAGTGGATAACCTCGGGAGTGCCAGGATAAGCGGAAGTGTGACCTTGTGCTCGCGCAAATCCAAGCCGCTCGGCTTTCCGGTTAGTTCCTCACCCGCCGTATAGTCGAGGGTATCATCGATGATTTGAAAGGTCATGCCTATATGGTGGCCGAACCGACGCAGCGCTCCTCTGTGTGCTGGCGCGCCGAACATGGCGCCAAGCTCGCAGGACGCTGAGATAAGTGAGGCGGTCTTGTCCTCGCACAGCCGATAGTAGTCGTCCTCAGTCGTCGACAAGGCGTCGTGGGCTGACAGCTGTCGCATTTCTCCGATCGACATGCGGTTGGATGCGGAGGCTAGCAGTTGGATAGCTTCCACGTCTCCGAACCGGCCGATCTCCACCAGCGCTCGAGAATAAAGGTAGTCCCCCATGATCACGGCCACCTGATGGCTCCAACGCCCATTCACGGTGGGCCTTCCGCGCCGGGTGGGAGAATGGTCTACAGAATCATCGTGCACGAGGGTGGCTACGTGCATCAGCTCGACGATGGCGGCGAGCCGAACCGCATGCCGAGAAGAATTGCCGCCGATCTCGTTGGCCAGCAGCAACAGGGTTGGCCGAAGGAGTTTGCCCGCCGACTCAGCAACATAATCCGCGACCTCGTCCACCCGGTCATAGTCAGCCCTCACCATGGCCGCCAGGTCGCCCTGGACCTCTTCCAGGCGCGCCGCTATCGGCTCGCGGATGGACTGCAGGGATGGTAGGACAGCCTCCAGCATTATCTCTCCGAGGGTGGAGAAGCTCTATGTGCGGTGGCGCGCAATCTAGAGAGCGCTGGAAAGGCCGTCAAAGGGCCTTGAGGTGTGCCTCAGAGAGATGAATTGGTGAGGCTCTGCAACCGCTCAGCGGCATCCCTATGGTTTACATCCGCCGCGCAGACCCTCTCATAATACTCGATCGCCTTGTCGTCTTCACCGGAACCTTCGTGGGCCAGCGCAAGGACGTAGAGAACTCCTGTCTTTTCAGTCTCGCCATATTGGTCCAATTCGTCGGCCGGCAAGAGTGCCTTAATGGCGAGCCGAGGCTGTTCTGTGGCCAGGAAACTCTCGCCCAGCCGCTGGTAGGCAGGCATCGGCTTCGACTGACCCTGGATCGCGATCTGGAATTCTCGGATCGCTTGTTCGGGCATGTCCATGTCCAGATAAGCCAGGCCCAAGTCGTAGTGCGCATCGTAGTCGCCGGCCAGCGGCTTTGTCGAGGCGGCACGCAGGTCGCCTAGCAGCTCATCGAACTCGGTCTCCTTGGCGTCGCGTATCGAAGAAGTCGGCGCCGGAGAGTTCTTCTCGGTCCTCTCCTCTTCTTTCGCCATCTCGGCGACGTCTGCCGCCAGTTCGGCGTGCACGGCAGACTCCTCAGCCGGCTCGGACGCTTCCTGTTCGAGTGCATCGGCAGGCTCCGGGTCATCACCGTGTGCGCGCATCCCCTCTAGCAGAACGTCCACTTCGTCAATCTCGGCGATCGACTGGCGCGCTTCCTCGTTCTCGGGGTCGATGTCGAGGAGCCGTCCGAACACGCTTCGCGCACTCGTTGAAGCATGCTGCCGGCGAAGTGTCGCGCCCAGGAGCAGGTATGATCGAATGAGGGAGTCACGGTCATTCAGGGTGATGGCCAGCTCAACCCTTGCGTGATGCAGCACTACGTCGTCGGGACTCAGCCCCAGCAACTCATCCAGAACCTCGGCCGCGGGTTTGGGCTCCCGCAGGCTCTCGAACTGCTGGAAGGCTTCGGACAGGGACTCGACGGCCAGGTCCTTGCGACCCTGCTCCACCAATTCCCGCGCTGCCGTGATCACCTGACAGGCCTCTGAGTCTGGCGGGGCTGCTGCAGGTGCGACTTCATGGGTGAGTTCAGCAGCGGTTGCCTCTGGGGTCGGAGCCGGAGGATCCGCGGTATCGGACACCGCTTCCAACTCGGCGAGCATTTCATCCAATTGCGGGAGCGCTTCCGCAGTCATCACACTCGCGGCCGGGTCAATAGTCTCTACGATGGCGAGTAGATCACTTGCGCTTCGGCCATCGGCGGTCCGGTCCTCGATCAAGGAGCGGTAGCCAGCTAGTGCGCTCTCTGTCCTGCCTTTGCTCTGAAGTATCTCCAGGATTCCAAGCCGATGGCCCTCAGCCAGATCAGGCATAGACAGCATGGTTTCCAATTTCTTCAATGTCCTGCGTCCCACACCCCCAGTTCCGCCGCAGGCCACGCGGAACTCCGTCAAGGCCTCCTCGATCAGTCCCATTCCGCGGTAGGCTTCACCGAGATCGTAGTGCGCCTGATAGTCCGTCTCGTGCTTGTCTTCGGCCTCGCGCGCTCGGAACTGCGCCAGCCGCGCTTCGAAGAGCAGGCCGGCGTAGTCGTCATCTCCGCTGGACTGCTCATCGCTAGCTTCGGTCTCCGTGCCGTTCGCTTGAGCCGACTCGGCATCAGCGTCGTCAGGCTCTCCGGCGTCGTGCGGTATCATCCGTGCGGCGTCGGACAGCAGCTCTTCTAGTGACTGCTCCTCGAGCGACTCCTCTACTCCGACTATCTCGGCGTCGGCGCCAGGAACGTGTGCGCTATCGGACGGAGATTCAGTCTCGTGTTCGGTGGCCGTTTCGGGAGGTGCGGCAGCCTCGTTTTCCATACGAGTCTGATCCGCCATGCACCTGCCCAGCATTTCGTACGCCGCATGGAGGTAAGCTGGACTCTGGATCGCCTTCTGGAACTCCGACACCGCCTCATCGAACAGACCCATTTGATGATATGCTATACCAAAATCATAGTGCATTGCGTGGCCGGCATCCTCTATGGTGTCGCGGGCAGCAGTCCGAAACTGTTCGATCGTCTCACGCAGCTCCGGACTCGCGGCACCTAGACGGCTGACGGGCACCGAGACGGCCATCTCATTCAACGTGGCCACGGCTCCCGCTTCGCCGGACCCGTTCAGCACAAGGTCTCCGAGCCTTACGGTTCCGGCGGGAACGGAGGGCGCGGACTCATCGCCGGTCGGAGACTCGGAAGCATCGTCCGCCTCGCTCTGGACTGCTGGCGGCACCAGATCGACCGACGGATCCAGTTCCAGGATGCGTGCCTTGATGGCGTCAGCGTCGACTCCGCTCTGCATTCGCGCTCTCCAGACCAGACGGAGTTGCGCTACCGCTTCGGCCGCCAGTCCCCGCTGAACCAACTCCTCGGCAAACGTGCAGCGAATTTCGTCGTCCTCGACTATATCGACGAACTCCTGAAGCGCCTCCAGGGCCTCACTAAGCTGACCGCTCTCCTGGGTCCGGCCCGCGTACTCCAGGAAATTGCTTCGGGCTTCCGCTATGAGGCCCGCCTGAGCGTGGAGCAGGCCCAGCTTCCGATACACGGCTGTGCGCCCGGGGGCGATTCGCAGGATCTTGTTGCAAAGGGCGATCGCGCTGGTGTGAAGATCGTGGCCCGCGTAGCTGTCCACGGCGGTTTCGTAGTAGTCGACCGCGGTCGCGGTGTCCCCCTGCCTTAGGTAGAGATCCCCGACCCGGTTGTAGAGACCGAAATCGACTGAGGTGGCGCCGCTGTCCTCTTCCAGCCGGATCGCTTGCTTGTAAAGCTCAATCGCCTGAACCCACCGACCCCGCTGTTCTTCGCGTCTCGCCTGATTCTTGAGCTTCTGAAAGTGAGCCATTCCCGCTGTTTCCACCCTTACAAAGGTTCTGTGCACCTGGCAAGTCCATGCACCCGAGGCACAAAGTTTCTATCAGCGTTGGCGCGCCGGCCGGGCGTCGGAGAACGCTAAGGATGCCGTCCCGGTCAGCCTGGGGCCCGAACGCGCCGGGAATTCCGGCTGAATATGCGCCTACAAGCACCAAAACCTACTTCAAGAATCCGGCCAGTAGCGCAGACGTTAGCTAGCGGATGGGAGGATCCGTCCGTTGATCGTAGTCAATCTTCAGTTCCGGCGCGTCTCTGAGTTGAAGAATCACCTGAAACAACACGTTGCCGTTCGGGGAACGCGCGAATTGAAAAGAGGCGAGCCACCGGTGTAAATCCCGGTCCAGCGTGATGAACTGTTGGCCGAATTCCTTCGCAGAAAAATCGTATTGCGTCGACCAGCGAGCTGACCAGTTGGGGGTAGGGTGAAAGGAGAGGTTGCCTTCGATGGTTTGTCGCTTCTCTCCCGGCTCGGTGGGCCGGACGCGCAGCAGCGAGTAACTAAGCGAAAGAGACCAGCTTCGGTCGCCGTCCCGGCCGAACGATCGGGCCGCGGTGGAGCGTGTCCGAGACAGGTCCTCGCGGGAGTCGAGCCGCTGATCCAGGAACGGATCCCGTCCCGCATCCCTGTTATCGGCCCGGAAACCGCTGACTCCCGAGCCACGCAGACTGAAGCTGGCGGACAGACGACTCAGGAAGGGGTTGAAATCGCGCGTCGGACCGGTCCCCTCGAACAGGTCGTGGGTCATATTCACCGACAGCCCGCGGAGCAGGTCCGATGAGACGCTGTTGGTGAGCTGTTCGGTGATCAGTGCGGGCTCGCCGCGTTTGGCTCGCTCGAAGTCAAACGCGATCCCGCTGGAGTTGATCGCGAGCAGAGTCAGACTCCTTTCGACCTGCCGCCGGCGTGGCGTCGCGTCCTGCGCCGTAGCAGTTGGGCCGGTCTCAGCTGACCCTGGCGCTTCTTCGCCGACCGCCTCTTCCGTGCTATCGGCGGTAGCGGCGCGGACCTTGGCCTCGAATGTTTGCCGTAGAGAGATCCGCAGCAGGTTTCGGGCATCGCCGCTGGTTACCGGAAAATTTGGAATCGCCAACTGCGCCGAGTCTACCGCTACCTCAGGAACATACGACCACCGGAAACTCGGAGAGATCTTGTGGCGAATGCGGGCCAGCGGACCGAAGCCTGGATAAAAGCCGTACAAGTCAGTCGAGAGCGTGGCCCCCGCCGATGAGCGGCCAGGAATAGCGATGAATTCGTTCGACGTGTCCTGCGACTTGAACCAGCCACCTTCCACAGAGTATGTAGGCAACAGGCGGGTGGACCCGAACAGGTCGAGCTGATAAGCGGCCGAAGAGCGCCACCGGATACTCGTGCGCGGTGAAGCGATGGGATTGGCCGGATCGAGCGGTCTGACCGAGAGGTCGTCCAGGTCTCCCGATGATCGAAGGTTGAATTTCCCGAGGCGAAGAGCGCTGGTCAGACTAGCCATAGTGGTGGTTTGATCGTCAGCCGAATCGCGCACCGACGAACGCCGGTTGAACCGGGTAGCGCCGGTCCAAATCAACCTGCCGGAGACGCTGCGGGCACCGATCAGCGTAATGGGCGAAAAGCTCAGATTGACTGAGGGGAAGGTGGACTCCACCCGGTTGTCGGTCGAAAGGAACTGTTGCCGCCGCGCGCTTGCCGACAGGTTCACCGCCGACGTTCTGTGCGTCAGGCCTATGTCCGAGTCGATCGTCTGAGTCTGAAGGCTGGGATCGAAGCTGCGGTCCTGAAGAAGGCGCGTGTCGCGGACGTACCTGCCGGACGCCTTGAGCGTGGTTCTGAGTCCAAGTTCCTGATCGTGTACGAAGGACAGGGCAGTATTGTTGCCGCTCGACCCGAATGTGCGGCTGGCCGAAACGCTCCCGCGCATGAACTTCTTCAGGAACCGATACCGGAATGATCCATTCAGGCGCGTGTAGTTTCCGCTGAACCAGTCTACGGTGGCCTGTGTGTCCAGATACGGACTGATCGCCCAGTAGTAACCGAAGTCCGAGATATGCCGACTGAATCCGTCCGACGTTCGGATAATGTCGTTGAATCCGAACCGTGGGGGCAAAATTCCGCTGCGCCGACCAGGCCTGATGTCCTGGGCAAAGAAAGGGAGCCAGAACACAGGGACGTTGGCCACATATAGAACTACCGGCCAGGCGACGATCACGTTCTGTGACACGACTTTGAGGTGGCCAGCCCGAAACGTATAGTGCGGCTCCTCCTGATCGCAGGACGTGAATCCGCTTCTGTTCGCGTACAGCGTGTCCTGGGAGACAGGGATCACGTTCCCGAATACGCGCCATTTCGTACCACTTACCTGGATGCTCGACTCGGCGTCGAAGATCGTTCCCTTGAGGCGATCTAGATCGTAGAAGGCGACCGAATCGGACTTCACCTCCATTTGGGCGCCTAACAGGGTGATGCCTCCCTTGGCCCAGAGAAAACGATCTTCGCCCAGGTAGCGAATCGTATCGGCTGTGAGCACCTGATTTCCGCGGTTCAGTTGTGCCTCACCTCCCAGTCGGATCGCCTGCCGCGGTACGGCGAGCCGCACTTCGTCCCCTCGGTATTCGACGGCCTCGTACCCGGGCATTCGGAGGAGGGCCTGAAACAGAGAGTCTCGCGCGGGAAAACCGTCCTGGCTGAGCCCTTCTCTCCGCTCGGCCAGGCCAGTGCTCTCCGCGCTGTCCTGAACGGGAGCCCGGAGCGAGTCGTCGGGGAGGGCGAAACGTGCCCGCTCACGCTCGATCTCGCTCTGTGGCCTGACGTTGCGGGGATTGACCGGCCGAGGCGCCGCCTCCTGAGCCGGTGCGGCTCCGGCCAGGATCAGGGCCAGTCCAGTCCAAACAAGAGCAGCCCGCGCGAGATTCGCGCGCTGTGACGGCGAACGGGATGTCACGCGGCGCTCGCCTCTTCTGCACCACCCCGCCTGGAGACCAGGGCCACCAGCCAGATAGAGACTTCATACAGAAGAATCATGGGAGTGAACAGCATGAGCATCGTTCCTACGTCGGCGGGCGTCAGGATGGCCGAGGCGATCGCCAGGACAACGACAGCATGTCTGCGGTATCGCCGAAGTCCTGCGGCTGAGACTACCCCGACAAAGCTGAGCGCAACAAGAATGACCGGCATCTCAAAGATAAGGCCGAACGCGAGGATCAGTCTCGTCGCGAACCGCAGATACTCATCAATCGTGATGATCGGCGATAGGCTCTCCGTCTGGAACCCGAGCAGGAAGCGCAGTCCGAGCGGCAACACGAAGTAATACGCCAGCGCAATGCCTACCAGGAACAGGAGGAAGCTCACCCCGAGGGACGGGATAACGAAACGCCGTTCCTCTTCATGTAGAGCGGGCGATAGAAATGTCCAAGCGTGATACAGGATAATTGGGAGCGCCAGCACCGCTCCCACCACGAAGGCCAGCTTGAACGTCACCACAACTGGAGTCGTCGGGCTCGTGAACAGGAGAGTTTGACCGGGTAGAACCTCTTGAAATGGTCTTTCCAGCCACCCGATGAGGTCGAGGCGGGTCACGACGAAGAAGCCTGCGACTGAGCCCACCATAACGGCAGCAAGGCTCCAGATGATCCGCCAGCGGAGTTCCTCGAGGTGCTCGAGAAACGGCATCTCTGCCTTCCCCCGGCTCATGATCAGTCCTTCCCGTCGGCCCCGTCCGAGTCGAACAGCTCCTGCTGCCCGCGAGCCTGGTACCGGGCCCTCTGTACCAGCTCTCGCACCTCCTCCATGAACTCGGTCGTGTCCTGGAAGTTCCGATACACCGAGGCGAATCTGACGTACGCCACTTGATCCAAAGCGCGGAGGTGCCGCATCACGAGTTCACCGACGCGATGGGTGCTGATCTCCCGGTCGGCCTCGGCCTCCATCCCCTCCTCGACGCGATCCACCAATTCCTCGATGTCGGAGAGAGAAACAGGCCTTTTTGCGCACGCGATCCCGATACTGGTGAGCAGCTTGGAACGCTCGTAGAGTTCGATGGCGCCGGAAGTCTTGAGGACAGTCATGGGTTCCTGCTCAAGAACTTCGTAGGTCGTGAAACGCCGGCCACATCCGGAGCACTCCCGGCGACGGCGAATCGCCTTTCCACCCCTGCTGGTTCGCGAGTCCACCACCCTGTGCTCGGAATGCTCACAACCGGGGCAGCGCACCTCAGCCTCCGAGCTTGCTGAGCTCTTCCCGTGCAGGCGTGGCCTCATCGCTGTCCGGGAAGGCCTGCACGACCCGAGTGAAGAACGTCCGGGCGTCGTCCGTGTTACCGCGGCCAGCTTCGATCAATCCACTCCGGTACAGTGCCGAAGGCGCACGGGCTGAATTGGGGTAGAGCTCCAGCACCCGCGCGTACTCCGTAAGCGCCACGTCCACCTCGTTCACCCGATCATAAGATTCGGCCCGGAAGTACTGTGCATCCGGAGCCAGGTCGTGGGCGGGGTACCTTTGAAGGAACTCGTCGAAAGCCACTCGGGCCGTGGTGTAGGACTCACGCCGAAACTGCCGCATGGCCGTCTCGTACAGGCCGGCCGGGTCTCCTGTCACACCCGCTGTCGGGCCCCCGTCTCCACCGGGGTCAGACGCCGCTGACCCCGGGTTGGAGATCGGGCCACGATCCAGACCGTCCTGCATCGCCAACCTTCGCTGAACCTCACCCGTCAGTTGCATCAGACGGTCGAGCTGAAAGTTCAGGTCCTGAATTTGCCGCTGGAGATCGACTCGGCCGGACAGCCCACGTCGCTCCTGTACTCCCAAGCTGTCCAGCAAGACGGCGCGCAGCTGCCGAATCTCGTATAGCAGACTGTCCTGCTGTGCCCGCCCCACCTCCAGCTCAGCGAACATCCCGACCTGTAACTCGGCTACGTCAGCCTTGGTAGCGCAGCCGGCGCCGGCCAGGGCGGCCAGAACGACAAGTCCGGCAGTGCGGCTCAAAGAGCGTCCATGTTCTGGACCGCGAATTCAGCCCGCCTGTTCTGCGCCCATGCTGTCTCGTTCTGTCCCTGAGAAAGCGGCCGCTCTTCGCCGAAACTGACGGTCGAGAACATGTCTCCAGACACGCCCAGGCTTACGAGGTACTGAACCGTGGCCGAAGCACGCCGCTGCCCCAGCGCCAGGTTGTACTCCAGCGAGCCACGCTCATCGCAGTGCCCCGCCACCTGAATCTGAAGATCGGAATACTGGCGCAGCACTTCTGTCTTTCGCTGCAGAACGGCTGCCGCCTCGTCGGTGATCCTGGATCGATCGTACTCGAAGTGGACGGTCTCGGCGATTGTTCGAATGGCATCCATCCGCGCTACCATGGCCGGAGCGTTATTCGCGCACGTCGTGCCCGGATACTCGGACACCGCGCGCTCGAGAAGGCCGCGGGCCCTCTCGTAGCTGCCCGCCGCTATGGCGGCCTCGGCATCAGCACACAGCTGTTGTGCGGCGGCTTCGCGCGCGGCGGTTTCGGCGGCGTCAATACTGTCCTGATTCACCGCTGCGACAGGCGGGGGTGGAGGCGGAGGCTCGGGCGGAGGCTGTCCACCGCACGCTGCGAGCCCGAGTGCGAGCAGGATGGGAAGAACTGCGCCGTATGGCTTCCGTGGCATTGGGTGCTTCCTTTCGCGTTACTGGAACTATCGGATGTGCGCCGGAAAACTTGGCTCCGGCACCGGCTAACTGTGGCGTCTGGAAAACGTAAGCCAACCCACTATCCTTGCCAAGGCGGATCGTCAGAGGGAACCTGACCAATCCGGCATCTGATCGACGTGGTTGGCCGTCAGGCCCCGGACGCGTCCACTCACTGTGTCCAGGATCCAGAGCGCGTTGCGTCCGCCCCTCGAAGAAGCGAACAGCAAGTGCCTCCCGTCTGGCGCCCAACTCGGATCCTCGTTGCTACCGCGCGAAGTGAGGACGCGGCGATCTGAGCCGTCCGGTCCCGCGGTGGCAATCTGAAACGAGTCCTCTATCCAGGCGTGGAAGGCGATCCGGTCGCCCTGCGGAGACCAGTCCGGCGCGGCCGCATATCCTCGCTCGCCGAAAACGTAACGGCTTATGAGCGAGGGATTTCCTCCATCTGCGCTCATTACGTAGATATGAGGCAGACCCAGCGGAGTCGCCGTCACGACCATTCTGTGGCCGTTGGGCGATTGCGAAGGGTTCAGGGCGTCTCCGGAGGAGGTGAACGTGAGGCGCCGGGAGCAGCACAGCGGCTGCCTCTGCATCTCGAAAACCTCGGTATGTTGCCCTGCGGTTCGGGCCAGAAGGATGTGGTCTCCGTCAGCCGAGTAGGAGGGCGTGATGTTCAAGCCCGGACCGGCCGCGATCGTGCGTGCCCGACCGGTGGCCAGGTTTTGCTCGTACACGACCGGCCCACCGCTCCGGTAGGACACGTACAGAAGGTGGCCGCCGTCTCGTGACAGGACCGGCGAATAGACGATGCCGTTGTCCCTGGTGAGGCGCTCCAGGTTCTGGCCATCGTAGTCGATGGCGAAGATGTCTGACCCATCGGCCGTCTTGCGCCGAAACACGATACGCGTGGCGGCGATCCCGGCATCGCCGGTAGCCCAGCGAACGACCTCGTCCGAGGACCGGTGAACTGCCATGCGCAGATCAGCGCTGGAGGCATCCGGTAGCGAGAACGCTCTCACTTCCTTTACCTCGCCGAAGACCACGTCGTGGAGGGTCACCCTGAGGATAGGCGCGGCAATCGTCCCTGAAAGGTCTGCGCTCACCAGCCATACGGCACCGATCTGGTTCCACAAACCGTAGTTGATCGGGCCCTCAGGAACCGACTCCGGTGACTCAATGATCTGAAAGCGGTCGCTGAAATCCAGATCCTGTCGAAGAACAGAGTCCACCGAAGAACCCATCGCCTCCAGACCCACCTCGACGATCACGGGCGTCATCACCAGGCCGGGCCGAAAACCGGGCGTGTATGTGATCCCGATACGGACATCCTCTGGATCCTGCGCCAGGACCGGGCCGGACAGGATCGGCACGAGCAGCACGGCAAACAGCACCGATCGAATCCAACTGAACGCACGCACCTTTATCATCGCCTTGC
>JAZGCO010000061.1:0-25880 GCA_036476995.1 Gemmatimonadota bacterium | reverse complement strand
GAAGTTTCACACGTTGACAAGTGGAGGGCACATGCTCCGCAACACAAAGGGTTTCACCCTGATCGAGCTGCTGATTGTGGTTGTGATCATCGGCATTCTTGCCGCGATCGCGATCCCGCAGTTCGCTGAGACGAAGGGCCGCGCTTTCGACGCGACCTCCAAGAGCGATGTTCGTAACGCTCAGGCCGCTATGGAGTCCTATTTCGTAGACGAGCTGGCGTACAACTCGGCCGCTCTTAGCAGCGGCTACACCACCAGCCCGGGAATCGCCATTGCCAGCGCGGGCAACGCGACGGGCTATCAGATAACGGCCTCGCACACGGCTTCGGGCAACACTTTCTGGGTTACCATCGGTGTGGGTGGCTCGATCGAAGGGAAGATTCAGAAGTCTCCGTAAGCGATTCGCTTACCAGCCTCAGAGTCTGACCAAGGGCGTAGCGGCTTGGCCGCTACGCCCTTCTTTCGTAATCCGGATCCGGGCTCCATCTTCCGCTAATGCCGAAGAACAGGCCCACAAGCGCGATGGAACTGTCCGTTCGTCTGATCATTGTCTTCACGAGCCTGCTCCTGTTCAAAGACGTAGTCTTCGGCGGACAAGCCTTCTTCAGCCGCGACATCACACCATTCTTCTATCCCATGAAGGCGTTCCTCGCTCGGTCGATGGGCGCCCTGGATCTGCCGCTCTGGAATCCGTGGATTCGAAACGGCGAACCCTTCTTCGCTACCCTGCAGCCTGGAGTCTTGTATCCGGGCAATGCGCTCCTGTATTTGCTTCCGCTTCGCATCGGATTCGGCCTGTTTATAACCCTACACTATGCGGTGGCGGGACTCGGAATGTATTCCCTGCTCCGGCACTGGAAGCACGGTTCCGGCGCCAGTGCGCTCGGCGCTATCGGCTTCATGCTGGGCGGATATTTTGTTTCTCTCGGCAACTTCCCGAACAACCTTGGTACTGTGAGCTGGGCTCCATGGCTCTTTCTGGCCTGGGAGCGCTATCGCTGGTTTGGTGGTGTACGCAGAGCCCTGGTGTTTTCTTTACTCTGCGCGGTCGCCTTTCTGGGCGGCGAGCCACAGATGCTGGCAATCATCCTCATGCTTCTGGCCGCCTTCTCTCTGGTGAACGTTCCGACACCAGACGGCAAGGCCGCCACAGGTACGGGCCGGGGCCGGCAGAGCCTCGCCTTCGCTCTCGCCGGTCTTCTCGCGCTGGCCCTGGTCGCGGTGCAGCTCATTCCTTTTGTCGAGCTTCTAGGACACTCCGTCAGATCGCTCAGCGGCGACCTCGATTTCTCGGCCGGCCGGTCACCGGAGCCGCGGATCCTGCTCCACCTGCTGTTCCCTCCCGTTCTGGATGGCGGTGTTCACGGGTTCACGCTCAGCCGCGGCCTGACGGAATACGCGCCCTGGCTGCTCAGTATCTACCCCGGCATCGTGCTGCTGACGTTTGCCGCGCTCGGCGCTGTTTCGTCCGCATCCCGGCGTTGGCGTTGGTTCTGGCTCGGAACTGCCGGTCTGGGTCTGGCGCTCACGGTCGGGAAGCACTCTCCGCTCTATCGGCTCCTGTTCGACTACGTGCCGCTGCTGCGCCCGTTCCGGTACCCTGAGAAGTTCTATTTCTTGTTCGCGTTTGCCGTTCCCATCCTGGCAACCCGGGGATTCGAAGTATGGCAGGACCGGCCCACGGCGCTCGGTAGAAAGCTCTTGTTATTTGCGGTCCCAGTCGTTTCCTACGCGGCGGCAGTCGTTTTTCTCTCGCTAAACGCGGATCTGCTGGCTGGGGCCTGCGCCGGAGCCTGGACCGACGCGCTGCTCTGCGGAGACCCGGTGTCCGCACAGGCCGCGCACCTGACACAGATGATCCGTGGCGGTGTCATCGCGCTGACATTGATCGCAATCATGTGGTTCGCGGCGCGGAGCAGGCTATCGCTGCGCCTGGCGGTTCCGGTCCTCATCGCAGTGGGTATCGTTGATCTGATCCTTCCCCATCAGGCCATCAACCCGGCAGTCGACCCGGAGGTGTACGAAACCCTCCCCTGGGCAGCGCAGATTCTCGCTGAGGCGCAGCCGGATCCCCAGGCCTTCCGATACCGTGGCTCACCTGTGGCAGCGACGATGGGCGACATCCTCATCGTCACGGGGGCCAAAGAACTCTCAAACATGTACCTGGATTATCAGAGCTTCGGCCCCAATCTCGGGCAGCTATATGAACGGCCGATGCAGGACGGGCTGCAGGGTGTCGAACTGGCTTCCGTCGCCATGTCGACGGAGGCGATGGTGGCCCATTATGAGCGTGGAGACGCCGTGCGTTTTCTCCGCCTGATGAACGTGCGCCATTACAGCGATCCCACCAGTTCCGCCGATTCTCTGGTCGGCCTGCGCGAGATCGCGACGCACCCCGAGCTTCCGCTCAGAATCTTCGAAGTTCCTGATCCACTGCCCCGCGCATACGTGGTGGGTACGTGGGAGGAACGGCCGACCGCGAGCGAGGCACTTCGCCGGGCGCTCCAGCCCGATTTCCCAATGTCCAGCAGCGTCGTGATCGAGCGGCGCCCGAGCCACGCATCGTCACCCGATACCGCCGGCCAGATTGAGGAGGCACGATTCGAGAATGACCGGATTGTTCTGCGCGCGGCGGCGAACGCGCCCGCCCTGCTGGTGCTAACTGATCGCTTCTACCCTGGCTGGCAGGCCACTGTGAACGGCTTGCCAGGCCGTGTTCTGCGCGCCAACGGTCTGTTTCGGGCTGTGGAGATTCCAGCCGGCTCCAGCGAAGTCGTGTTTGAGTTCCGGCCCCGCTCGTTCATTATCGGCGCCTGGATCAGTGCCGGTGCCAGCGTAGCGTTCCTGCTGCTGATATTCGTGACCCGTTCTTCCAGGCTCGCCGCCAGCAGGACTGTGGAGTGAAGTTTCCCAAAGAGTGGAGCGTCGGTCTTGCGGTCGGCCTGGCTGGCTTTGTGGTCGCACTCATTACCGCGCCCCATTATGGGGTCGTCAGCGATGTAGCCAACTACTTCGAATCTTCGCTCCTGCAGCTTGAGTGGGCCAAGCTCGCTCTGTCAGATCTGATGAGCGGGAACCTGATGGATGCGTTCGACCGGGAAACACTGCTGGCCCATTGGCGCTGGAATTCCGTGCGCATTCCGCATCCCCCCCTGTCACGGGAACTCGGCGGGCTTACCTATGCAGGCTTCGAGGGCCTGCTAGGCACACTTATGGCCTACAGAGTGGCCGCGGTAGCCATCTACGGTGGTCTTCTTTCGAGCGTCTACGTGATCGGCGCTCGGGCGAGTGACCGTCGGCTGGGAGGTCTGGCTGCGGCAGGGGCACTCTTGACGATCCCAGCTGTGTTCGCATACGCGCACTTTGCCTTTACGGACTTGTTCCTCGCGGCATTTTGGTTCTGGTCTCTGGCCGCGCTGGAAACGCATCTGCGGACCCGCAACAGGACTTGGCTGTGGATAGCCGGAGTGTGTCTGGGCGCGGCCGTATCCACGAAGTTCACGGGGCTGCTCGCTGTACCAGCCATGATGCTGTGGCTGGGTGTTCGAAGAGGCCTGACGTTTCGTCGGGTCGCCGTGATTGCAGCCGCCGCCCTGGCCGTCTTCGTAGTGGTGAATCCAGTGATGTGGGTCGCTCCGATCACCGGGCTCGGTGACTATCTGGCCGCCGGCTTCCGAAGAGCGGAGCACGCGGGAACGCAGATCACCACCCAGTATTTCGGCGCCATATACGAATACCGACCACCCTGGCACTATCCATTCGTCTGGACGCTCATCACCGTGCCGATACCATGGCTGGCCGCTGTGGTACTCGGATTCACCGCGCCGCGCAGCGCCTGGGTCCAGTGGTGCGCTCTCAGCATCGGCCTCATGTATGGCGCCCTGCTGCTCCCGTCGGCTCCATTGCACGACGGGATTCGCTTGTTTCTTCCTGCTTTCCCTTTTCTTGCCGTCGTGGCAGGAATGGGCGTCGCGAGAGCAGCCTCGCGGCTGGAGCACTGGCTACCCGACCGCTGGACATCCGACTTCGCAGCCGCTCTCGCGATAGTGGCGTTCGTAAGTCTGCCGCTGGCCCGGACCGTGCAATACCATCCGTCCCAGCTTTCGTACTTCAACGCATTCATTGGCGGTGTACAGGGAGCACATCGAAGCGGGCTGGAGGTGACGGGTCTGAAGGAGGCGCTCACGCCTGAGGTGCTCGCAGAGCTCGGGCAGCACATTCGGTCCGGAGACGTCGTGGCGGCCGGTTTCCTTACGGAGGAATTGTGTTTCTACCGAGGCCTGGGTCAGGCGCCGGTGGACTGGCGTGTAGAAACGAGCCTGCCCAAGAACGGGGTCGAGTTCATCCTCACGTGCGACCCCGCACGGCGCTTCGCATCGGCACTACGGCCCGGTGCGGCTTCTGTACCCGCCTACGTATTCGTGCTCAATCGACCCGGCCAGTACACGGATCTAGAGTGGGCGTTGACTGAGTTCGGGGGCAGTCCGTTCTATCAACTGGATGTGCGGGGAGTTCCGCTTCTGGAAGTGTATAGGACCCGATGAAGGCTCCGAAAGCCTACCGGCTCGCTGTCGCGCTTGGCCTCCTGGCCGTAGTGATTCATCTCCCTGGCCTGGACGACGCCGGACTTACCTGGGATGAGCCCAAGTACATGGATCTGGCGGTGGGTATTCAGGAGTGGACCTCTCGTGTCATTTTTGGCCCCGACCGGATGGAGGCTCTCAGCCGTGAGGTCATCGCGGCGCAGTGGGATCCACCGGAAGTGGACTTCTACAATCCTCATCCGCCCTTCTTCAAGATCGCGATGGCAGCTTCTGATGCCATTGTCGGGCGCTGGATGGGTACCGTTCCGGCGATGCGCCTGGCGTCCCTGGTGTGGTTTGCGCTCCTGGTAACGGCCGTAACCCTGGTAGCCGGATGGCGCTGGAGCACGGCTGCCGCCCTGGGCGCAGGCCTCGCCATGCTCACGATGCCGCGGGTGGTGGGACACGCCCATATCGCGGCTACTGACACTCCGCTAACCCTGTTCTGGTTTGTCGGCACGCTGGCAACGGTCGGCTTTCTGCGCACCGAACAACGCAAGTGGCTCGTTCTAGGTGGTGTGGCTGTTGGACTGGCGATGGCCACCAAGTTCACCGGATATCTGCTGCCCGTTCCCTTGTTTCTGTGGATTCTCGTATACCATCGGAATCGGAGAGGGCTCTTGGCTGCCGGCTTCATAGTGGCGGTCGGACTCGGGGTGGCGATCTTGATGAATCCGCTGGCCTGGCATGGACCCATCGAGTTCACCCGAAAGCTGATCGAGGAGAGCTTGGATCGGGAGTCAATAATTCCGATCAACACCTATTACATGGGGTACAAGTACGGATACGTAGTCCCATGGCACCAATCGCCGGTCATGCTGCTCATCACCACGCCCGTGCCGCTCCTCAGCCTGTTTCTGCTCGGCACCGCGGCGGCCCTGGCTCGCTGGAAGACGGAGGCTGTGGCGGCCCTGTGCGTTCTGCAGCTCGTTTTCTTCATGGTCGTCATGGGTCTGCCGTCGTCACCCAATCATGACGGAATCCGGCTTTTCCTTCCTCTGTTTCCGTTCCTGGCCCTGCTCATGGGACGCGGCCTGCACCGGCTGAACGGTTCGCTGCGGCAGCAGGTGCGTCCCGGGATGTACCGCGGGGCCGCGCTATCCGCACTCACCCTGTTCTACCTTCCCCCAGCGGCTCAGACATATAGCTATGCGCCGTTCTATCTCTCGTACTACAACGAGATGGTCGGTGGTCTGTCAGGAGCTGTCCTACGAGGCTTTGAGGCCACGTACTGGTACGACGCGATGCTGCCCGAATTTCTGGACGCCGTCAATGAGCTTGTGAAGCCCGGCGACCACATCGCCGTGTGGCCATCACGCCCGTACTATGAAGAACTTCAGAGGTACGGGTACTTGCGGGATGACGTCGTGATAACCGAAACGATCCCTTCGACTTACTATTTGCAGCTGTCCCGGCTGTCTAACTTCGATGCTATCCAGTGGGCTGTGTACAATCACGTCCAACCGGTGCTATCTGTAACTCACGATGGGGTGGAGCTGGCCGCGCTTTACTCATGGGCCTCGCCGGACTCTGCGACCGCCGAAGATTCTGACTAGGGAACGAGAACTCTTGAAGACCATTCAGGCCATTGTGCCGATTTACAATGAGCGAGCCATCCTCGCCGAGCTTCATGAACGGCTGGTCGCCGCGCTGGCCGCTCTCTCAATGGAGTGGAGGATCCTCTATGTGGACGATGGGAGCCGGGACGGTTCTTCGGAGAAGATCGCAGAGTTCGCATCGGACTCCCGAGTAGGGGCTGTGCATTTGTCCCGCAATTTCGGCCAACAGCTTGCGATCGCTGCGGGCCTGGCGATGGCGGACGCGGATGCAGTGGTGTTGCTGGATGGTGATCTTCAGGATCCTCCCGAGATCATCCCGGAGCTCGTGGAGAAGTGGGAAGCAGGCTACGACGTCGTGTTCGCGATCAAGAGGAAACGCAAAGAGAATTGGCTCAAGCGGTCGCTGTTCTCATTGTTCTACAAGATTCTTCGGCGCCTGAGCTCACTGGATATCCCGGCCAACGCGGGCAACTTCTCTCTGATGGATCGGACGGTCGTGGATCTGATCAACCGAATGCCGGAGCGAAACCGCTATGTGAGCGGGCTGCGTGCCTACGTAGGGGGGCGGCAGACGGGCGTGGAATTCGAGCGAGCCCCTCGCTATGCGGGCCAGCCCCGCCAGTCGCCGATCAAACTCGTGCGCATGGCCACGGACGCCTTCTTCGCCTTTTCCGAGATACCGCTTCGCCTGGCGACTGCGCTCGGCTTCTTCGTGTCCGGCACGGCTTTTCTCGTAATGCTGAACGTGCTGTACAAACGGCTCGTCACCGGCGCGGCGATCGAAGGTTGGGCCTCTACCATGACTTCCGTCCTGTTTCTCGGCGGTATCCAGCTCCTCGCTCTGGGTGTGATCGGCGAGTACATCGGACGCATTTACAACGAAGTGAAAGGCCGCCCGGCCTATGTGGTCTCACACTATCGGAATCTGACCCAACCTTCTGACCGGGATGCCGCGCCGCCGCTCCACATGGCTGGTCCCGGTCTCTGACTGGCGGAAATGACGCGCTCCACGCGGGTCGCTCTATGGGCCACGGGTGTTCTTGGCGCGGCGTTCGTCCTCATCGCGGTGGCGCAGGGGGTCCTGCGCATCGTCCACTCGGACTGGGTGTTCGCCTTTTCTGAAGGTCCGGTGCTGGCCAGTATTCACACGTTCGCGAATTCCAGGTCCCTCTCGGACCTTTATCCAGCCGGTCAATGGGCCGGAGATCCACCCCTGCTCCTGACTCTCTACTCACCGATATACCTCGTTATTTCCGGTGTCCTGGCTCATCTGACGGGGACCTCGCAGACTTTTCTGACCGCGCGTGTCCTTTCTTTGGGAGCCCTGATTATCGCTCTTGCGCTGCCGGTAAGGATCGCCCTTCGCCGAGGTCTCGACTGGAGACTTGTGATCCTTGTCGTCGGCGCGCTCGTAACCACTCCGGGGATCCGGAACCTGACCGCCGCAGCGCAGGTGGATGTCCTGGCCCTCATGTGGGCCGGGCTCGGTATCATGGTCTTGGTTCCGGATCGCACCGACGAAGGCAGCCCAGGTCGCGCGGCGCTCGTCGCCGCCGGTCTGTTTTTCTGGCTGGCGTTCTTCACGAAGCAGAATTTCGTTGCTGCTCCATTGGCCGTGTTCGTCTATACCTTTTCGCGGAACCGTTTTCGCGCCCTTGCGTTCGCGGCCGGGCTCTCAGCCGCCGTACTGATAGGGTTTGTCTGGCTCAACAGCGTTACCGGCGGCGGATACTTCGCGAACACGGTTCGCGCACTCCTGGGTGCCTCTGATATCAGGAACGTAACCGCGATTTTGCGGGCCAGTGCTCCACTTCAGTGGGTCGGCTGGGTCGGTCTCTTAGCGCTCTTGGCCGCCAGGAAACTGAGGTGGGGGGTGCCGGAATTGTATGCAGGCGCTGTCTGGCTCCTGCACCTGGCCTCCATGCTGAAGACCGGCGCCAGCGTCAACTACCTGCTCGAGCCGCTGTTTGCCACCTTCCTGCTCGCCGCCTGCCGCGCGCCGGCCGGACCGCCAGCCACGGCCACGCTTGTTAGCCGTACAAAACCAGCGCTCGGATTGGTTGTCGCCTGGGTGGCCGTTGCCACTATGCCGTTGGCGTACGACTCGGCTTCTGAGGCAGCGGTGATGGTCCGGCAAGACCTTGGGTACTCAGTACAGGCAGACAGCGACTCTCCACCTCTCCTGGACGTGTATTACTTTCCTGCGATTCTTGCTCACGGCGTGAGACCGTACCTGAATGATCCGTTCGCCTTCGGCACCCTGTATCAGGCGGGCCAGTGGACCGCCGAGGGGCTCGTCACCGATCTGCGAGGGCAGCGGATTCCTTATGTGATGACGACCACGGATCTTTCTGTCGGACCCGCGTCTCCCGGCCTGTTTACCGAAGAACTGGGTCACGGGTACTTCTGGAGGATTCCAGCCATCTGGCAGGCGATCACAGCCGCATACGAGCCTGTAACGATCACAGCCCCTTACATCTGGACACCGCGCGATCCGCTCGGCGTGGCAGAGGACGCGCTCGGTGCGTCTGGAGACATCTGAGAGTGGGCAGAGGTTGGCGGGCGGCGGGCCTGGCGCTCGTGGCTGTCCCGTTTCTTCCGCTCCCCCTGCTGTTCGGTGACATCCTCGGTGGCCGTGACCTGGTCACTCCGTCCGAATGGTTGCTGGGGATGGGGATTTTCGCGGTTCTCGCATGGTTGGTGGCGATCGCCACGGACTCTGTGACGCTTCCCGACGCCCTAAGGAGGGCGCCCAGAGCCGGCGGTACCGTGGCGCTTTTTCTGTTGGCAATGCTGCTGGTTACAGCGTCGCGGTTCGTGTTCGAAGGCCGGCCGCTTTCCATCGACAGCATCGTACAGCTCTTCCAGGCCAAAATCCTGGCCGCCGGATCCATGGCTGCCCCATCTCCGCCTCCCGGGGGTTTCTTCGCCACCCAGCACATGTTGGTGAACGAGGTAGGCTGGTCGGCCCAGTACCCGCCGGGCCCGGCTGCGCTTCTTTCCCTCGGAGAGTTTTTCGGCGTCCCATGGGTAGTGCCGATCGCTCTCAGCCTGGGGACGGCGCTGCTCTTGATTCGCTTCACCCGCCGAGTGTATGGAGACCGCACCGCATTCTTGTGTGCGCTGATTCTTCCCCTGGCTCCCTTCTTCTGGGTGATGGGAGCCAGTTACATGAATCACGTGCCAGCGCTTTTCTTCCTGGCTCTCCTGCTCAACCTGTACGAGGCCTGGGAGCGCAGCGGCTCGCCGGCCCTCGCGGCGGCATCCGGCCTCGCGCTCGGCGGCGCGTTTCTCGCACGGCCACTCACAGCCGCTGCGGTCGCCGTGCCGCTGATAGCCTTCCAGCTTGTCCGAATGGGTCGGCGCCGCATCTGGCTCGGAGCCCTAGCCGGTACGCTGGGATTCGCGCTGGTGGCCAGCCTCTACCTGTTCTTCAACTGGCAAACGACTGGAGAGGCCTTCCTCCCCGGCTACCTGGCCTTGTGGGGGGAGAGCCATGGTCTTGGTTTCCATGTTTCGCCGTGGGGCGATCTGCACACGCCGCTCTCCGGACTGCGCAACGAACTGGTGGATGTCTCGCTACTCAACGCCTTCCTGTTCGAATGGCCCATACCGTCGCTTCTACCCATCGGAATCCTGTTCGCGGCTGGCTGGGCTTCTGAGGGCTGGGACCGCCGCCTGCTGGTCGGGCTCGCCGCGGTCCCGGCGGCGTACCTGTTCTACTGGCACCGGGATGGCTATCTGGGTCCACGATTCCTCTACTCGACGTTGATATTCGTCATCCCCATGTCGGCTAGAGCCATCCTCACCATCCGGGATCGAACCGATTCGATGCACATTCAGGCTGGCCGCCTGTTCCAGAGAGTGGCTCTGGCCCGGTACTGGACAGTTCTTATCCTTATGTGCGGACTGTACGGGGCGCTGTATGGTGTTCCCCGCCGTGTCCGGGCGCACGCCTCGAGCATGAGCAGCATGAAGGTCGATCTAGCCGCCAGAGCTCGAGAAGAGGGTATCGACCGGGGCCTGATATTCGTCGCAGTGAGCTGGGGCAACCGCCTTCTGTCCCGCGCGCAGGGCGCCGGCGTTCCCCTTTCGTTGGTCCAGAGAGCCTACCGGGGCATCGATCACTGCGCCTATCAGGAGGCTCTGGACAGGGCGGACAATGAAGCCTGGTCGGGCGGCCGCATCGGCCAAGAGTTCAAGCGACTCTTGGCCGAGAATCACGAGCTTATGCAGCCAGCTTGGAATCTCGATCCCTCGCTCCGGGTCCAGCAGGGTCGGCCCCTGACCTCCCGCTGCGTCAATGAGCTGGACTACGATCAACCGGGGTACACGATCTACGCTCCCCATCTGCTCGCTAACGATCCGGACCTGACCTCAGATCTTGTCGTTGCCAGGGACCTTAGAGAGAAGAACCGCGTCCTGCGTGCGGGATACCCGCGACTACCTGCGTTTCTGTATAGAAACGGCCGTTTCGAACCGCTTTCGTGGCACGACCGACCGAAGAGTTGATTCCGGCATGACCGGGTCTTCCAAACTCGGCCATTCTCGAAAGTCGATTGAGAGGAGGCCGATTGCGAACCGCGAATTCAAGACAGTTGCCGTCCGGTTTCACCCTACTCGAACTGATGATCACACTGGCCATGGCCGGTTTGCTCATCCTCATAGCCGGGGGAGCGCTCCGCGCCTACCGTGAAGCCGTCTCGCTCGACGCGGCCACCCGCGCGGTTCGAGTTCACCTGGGTCTGGCCCGCGCCACGGCCGTTGGGCGCCGCGAAGTGGTTCGGCTCCGTCTATCGCCCGACGCAGACCTATGGCTGCTCGACTCGGCGGGCGGAGTATTGAGCACTGTCCCTCTTGGAACAGGTGGTGCTTTCGTCCCCGACTCAGTCCGTCTCCGTCCCTCCACGCTCAGGTTCAACCCTCGTGGGCAAGCGGCGCCCGCCAGCATCTACCTGTATCGGGGGAAGCGTGGTGTACGGCTAGTGAGCAATTTTCTGGGCCGGGTACGAGAGGAACGCTTTTCACTGTCATCGGACTGACCGGAGAAAGCGCTTCGGTACTCGCGCGCGGACCTGATTTTCAGTGCGGCCAGGGCCTTCAAACGAGGCCCTATGACCCGTTGCGGATTACCGTGCCATAGCCTCTATTGCTTTCGAGATGCGGAACCGGACCGTCGGCAAACCAGGCGTCCATCAGCGGCGGCTGATCGAACCTGCAGGAGGCTGTTACAGCACCGTGTATTCGCCAGTCCAATTCGATCCCTCCACACATTCCACCTCGGTGGACAACTAGCGTGACCCTGTTCGGTTTCAAGCGCCCCCGGAAAACAGTTGGTCTCGACATCGGCAGCGGATTCATCAAGATCGTGGTGATGAGCCACGCCCAAAGCGAGCCCCGTGTTGAGAAGGTTGTAGTGCAGCAGCTCGGCGGTGACGCGATCGTCGAGGGCGAGATCATGGATCCTGGCCTCGTAGCTGAAACGATCGACACGCTGTTCGTCGAACACGGAATCAATGACCGGGATGTGATCACCAGCGTTGGTGGGCGGGACGTGATCATCAAGCCGATTCAAATGGATCGCATGTCCAAAGAGGACGCGCGGGAGGTAATCCGGTGGGAGGCGGAGCAGCACGTTCCGTTTGAGATGGACGACGTTCAGCTGGATTTCGAGATTACGGATCCGGACAGCGAAGGTCTGCAGATGAGTGTTCTGCTCGTCGCCGCCAAGCGTGAACTGGTCGAGAACAAGATCGCACTCCTTGAAGAAGCCAATCTCAACCCACGAGTCGTGGACATTGATTCCTTCGCTTTACACAACGCGCTGGAACATAGCTATCCCGAAGCCATGGAGGGATTGGCCGGTCTGGTCAGTATCGGCCACGACACGACGAAAGTGAACATTCTTGAGAACGGAGTCCCGGTACTGACTCGCGACCTCAGTTTCGGTACTCGCCGCCTGTCGCTCGATCTGCAGCGGGAACGAGGAATGCGTGCCGAGGAATCCGAGGCGGTTCTGCGCGGCGAGAGCTCGGATGACAAGCTGCGAGATTTCCTCTCGGATCGTGCCCAGGAAGTGGCGAGAGGCGTAGAGCGGGCGACGGCGTTCCTGGAGACGCAGGAATTGGGTTCGAGTTTGTCGAAACTGTACCTGTGCGGCGGTGGTGTGCGGGTGCCCGGCCTCGCTGAAGCCTTGGGTGAACGGCTGGAGGTGGAGACGATCATCGCCAACCCCCTACAGGGACTCGATGTGAAGCCGGACGCGCTCGATGACGGTGACCTGGACGACATAGCGTCCATGCTCATGCTGTCTGTCGGTCTGGCGCTGCGGCAGGTAGCCTGAGCCATGATTGAGGTCAATCTCCATCCGCACGGAGCTAAGGCGCGGCGGCGCGCTACGCTCAGGCTCCCGAGCTTTGGAGGTGGATTTGGAGGTGGTAGAGGCCGGCGGTCTGGTGGCCGTGACCCGTGGATCACGGCGGCAATCGGTGTTCCCCTTGTGGCGTTCCTGGTCGTTGGTGCCATGTGGTACTCGCAGCGGGCGGAGGCGCGGGGACTCGAGGATCAGGTTCAGGAGGCGCTTGGCGACTCCGCGCGCTTGGCAGATCTGCGTCAGCTCAGCGACAGTTTGAGTCAAAGAGACCGGGTCATTCAGGAGCGGGTCGGGCACGTGGCCGACCTGGATGGAGACCGGTTCGTATGGCCGCACTTGCTGGACGAGGTCAGCCGGGCCCTACCGGATTACACCTGGATCACGACGATCGAGTCACTGTCTCCGCTTCCAGGCCTGAGCGTGCGTATCCGAGGGATGGCCGCGAATCCTGTCGCCATAACCGCGTTCATCCGAAATCTCTCCGAGTCGCTGTACGTGGGTGACGTACAGCTTGCGGGAAGCCAGCAGGTCCAGATGGAACGCTTCACTGTGCAGTCGTTCGAGCTCTCTGTCGCATATGCCGAGCCTCCCGATTCGGTCGTGCGGATGGTTCCGATCGTGCAGCGCTAGCTGTGCCACTCCTGCCGGAAGACCCGGGGCGCCAACGCGCGCTTCTTGCGGTGATCATGGCTCTTGCCGTGGCCGCGGCCTACTACCTGTACGCCTATAAGCCCAAAGCGGTGGCAATCGCTGATGCGCAGGAACGAATCGAGGAGCTGACCTTTCAGAACGAGACCGCTGAGCGGCGCATCGGAAACCTTCAGGAGCTCCGTGATCGGCTCAGCCTGGGCGAGCGTCAGTTCGAGGCACTGCGGGAACTGGTGCCGGCGAGCAGCGAGGTTCCCGATATCTACGAGGCCATAGCCACTGAGGCCCAGGCGCTCAACGTCAAGCTGCTCAGTGTTAGTCCGGCTGTTCCCGTTCAAGACAGCGGTGCTTACTTCATGCGTCAGGAATGGCAGATTGAGATCGAGGGCGAGTATCACAACGTGGGTGAGTTTCTAACCAGGGTGGCCTCGTTCGACCGGATCGTCAGGCCGGACGTGACGACGCTCTCGACGGGTTCACGGACGCCCAGCGGCCGTCAGCTTGTGAGAGCCCGGTTCGAGCTCGAAACCTACGTCATGCCCTCAGATACGACAGCGGTGCAGGAGGGCTCCTGATGGTGCCAGTGGCGACGATTCGTACCGTAGCGGTGTCAGCTTGTTTGATGGTCCTGGCCCTCGCGACGGCGACAGGTCTCTACTCGCAGGACTCTGAGGGGCAGGAAGGCGACGCAGTGACTAGCCAGGCGTACGTGCTCGAGCGGGAAGTATTCGACTATCCGAGTAGCGGCCGGCGGGATCCGTTTCGAGAGTTGGATCCGACTACCGCCGCGGGGCCGCGTTTCGACGACCTCGAACTCGCCGGGATTCTCCACAGTCCCATTGTGGGCAGCCTGGCTGTTCTCGTAGATCGCCTGACCTTGAAACGGTACCGGGTGTGGGAGGGCGAGCGTGTTGGCGGGGCCAGGCTGCTTCGAGTAAGACCGACTGAGGCTGATTTCCTGGTGACTGTGTTTGGCATCAGTCGTCGAGAAACACTGACCGTGAAACGACGGGAAGAGGAGCTGTAACCATGATCGGCCATGTCTTTCTAGCCTTGCTGATGACGTGGGCGGCGGCGGCCGCGCCACAGGGAAGCGTGCGCGAGGTCCAGATCGCCTCCGTAAACGGCGCCACGGAGATCGCTGTTTTCTGGGATGGCTCGGTAGAGGTCCGGCAGTTTCAGCTTGCTTCGCCCACGCGCCTGGTAGTGGATCTGCACGGGGCGGCGTTGGGGTTTGCTGAGACTAGCTTCGACGCAATCGGTCGCGGCGGGATCACTCGCCTGCGGAGCAGCCAGTTTCGAGATAACGTCGTTCGATTGGTCTTCGATCTGATCGCTCCGGCTGAGCTCGAGATTAGTCAGGACATAGGGGTTTACCGGGCAAGGTTTGCCAACCCGGGACCGGAGTTCGAGACGTGGAGCAGTGCCCGCAGCCTGTCTGCCGACGTGCTGGCCATGGAGGATCGATCTCCCGCCGCGACCCTGGAAGCGCACGCCGTGGCCGTGGATGCCCGGACCATGATGCAGGATGCGCTTCAGCCCCGCATTACGGTGGCGTACGACAGCGCCAGCATGCTCGATGTTCTGGCAGGGTTCTCCGAGTTTGCCAGCATCTCGATCGTTCCGAGTGCCCAGGCCGCCGGCTTGAGTGTACGTGGCATCGATATCCGCAATCAGCCGTGGGATGTGGCCCTTGACGCAATCCTCTCGGCCCAAGGGCTCGGGTGGCGCCGCCAAAGCGAGGGAATACTGATCGTAGATTTGCTCGAGGGCCTGGCCGGTCGTGACACGCTCTTGTCTGAAACGCGCGTCATTCGAATCAACTACGCCGGCGCGGACTCTGTGGCGGTGATGCTGAGACAGCTAGTCACAGAGGGCCATGGAAAGGTTGTGTCATACCAGGGAACGAACTCCGTCATCATCACGGATGCGCCGACCGTGGTGGCACGTATGGACTCGCTTATCCGGATACTCGATAGGCCGACGCCCCAGGTGGCGATCGAGGCCAAGATCGTGTTCGTGGATCGCACCGATGTTAATGAGCTCGGCATCATCTACGATCTCAAGGACCTCAATGGGAACTCGATCAACGATATCGTTGCTATCCCAGATCCGCTCGATCCGACTGAGCTGACAAACGCGACCCTCGTAGATCTGAGCGGGGAGTCGATCGCGGCCCTGGCGAACGCCAACGATCCGATCCTGAATCCCGCCCTGCAGATTCTGGCCACCGTCGCGTTTGGTGACTTCTCTCTAATTGCGTTTATCGACGCGCTTGAGACCCATCAGCTCTCGGACGTTCAGGCCGCGCCAACGATCCGAGTCGTGGACAACCATCCGGCGCGAATTCAGGTGGGTGAAAAAACTCCGCTCAGAATACTGGATGCCGGTGGCCAGGCGGCCGCCGCACGTGCCACGGTCCAGTTCGAGAACACAGGTATAATTCTGGAGGTCACACCGCACATCACGAACAACGGCCAGGTTCTCCTGGACCTCATGGCCGAGCGCTCCGCGCTGCAAGTCGGCCTGGCGGACGTCGGGTTTACCTTTGCCAAGCAGATCGGCCAGAGCCGGCTTCTGCTGGCCGATGGCGAAACGGCGGTCATCGGTGGTCTTACTCTGAGCGAGGTCACGCGCTCTGAGAGCGGCATTCCCGGTCTCATGAATATTCCGATTCTGGGGGCGCTGTTCCGGACCACGAAGAACCAAGAGAATAAGAAGGACCTGATTATCCTGGTCACGCCGCACATCATTCCAGCGCCCGCTCCGGCGCCGGCAGGACAGCTGCAGTAGCCGGTCTGCGGTAGCCTGGAGACGGTACGCCCGCTAGAGTCGGGCGTACAGATCCAGCTGAGGGGGTCCGGATCACGCCGGGCCCCCTTCGCTTTTACCGTATAAATCGAGCGAGCCATGTCTGGATTCAAATTCACCACGTCCGGCGAGTCCCACGGGAAGGGGATGCTCGTCATCGTAGAAGGCGTTCCGGCCGGTCTGTCAGTCACCCCCGCACATCTGGCTGTGGAGCTGGGGAGGCGGCAGCGGGGCTATGGCCGTGGGGAACGCATGAAGATCGAGACAGATGCGGGTGAGTTCTTGAGCGGCGTCCGGCTGGGCGAGACTATCGGCTCTCCTATATCGATCTGGATCCGCAACCGCGACTACGAGAGCTGGCGCATCGCGATGGCAACCGAAGTTCAGCCGGACGCGGATGATGAAGTGCTGCGCCGAGTCGTTCTGCCCCGTCCGGGTCACGCGGATCTTGTGGGCCTGCTCAAGTACGACCGGACCGACGCACGCGACATACTTGAGCGGGCGAGCGCCCGAGAAACGGTTGCGCGGGTGGCAGCTGGCGCTATCGCCAAGCGGCTGCTGTCGGAATTCGGCGTGCGGATTGGTAGTCACGTCACACGCTTGGGCGCCACCGAGGCCATCCGGCAGGACCCGCTGCCCCAGGATATCAATGCTGCCGCTGATACCACTCAGCTCCGGTGTCTGGACCCAGAGGCGACTGAGGCGATGATCGCCGAAATTGACCAATGTGCGGAGCTTGGAGACACGCTGGGCGGTGAGTTCGAAATCGTAGCCTCGGGGCTCCCGGTGGGACTCGGCAGTCACGTATCGTCGGCCGAGCGGCTGGACGGCAGACTGGCAGGAGCCGTGATGTCGATCCAGGCAATGAAGGGAGTCGAGATCGGACTCGGATTCACGGCGGCCGGGATGCACGGCAGTGCGGTCCACGACGAGATCGAGCCGGATCAGTCGCGTCGTCTCACGGGAGGATATCGTCGTCGTCGAAATAACGCCGGCGGTCTTGAAGGCGGTATCACGACCGGGGAGGATGTGGTCGTTCGGACCGCGATGAAGCCGCTGAGTTCTCTGAGCCAGCCACTGGACAGCGTCGACCTCACAACGGGCAAGCCGGCGGTCGCCGTTCGGGAGAGGAGTGATGTGTGTGCCGTCCCCGCCGCCGGGGTGGTCGGTGAGGCGATGGTGGCCATCGTGCTGGCCGGGGCGATGCGGGAGAAATTCGCGGGCGACTCGCTGGCCGAAATGCGCGCCAACTATGACGCGTACCTCGATCGTATTAATCGGCGGCGGCCAGGAGGTGAGAATTAGCGGGGAGCGCCAAAGAGGGCCGCTTGCAGGTGTGCGCCGTACGCCTGCAGGGCCGATAGTTCTGGTAGGCATTATGGGGGCCGGAAAGACGACAGTTGGCCGGCTGCTCGCTGAGCGGCTCGGGTTCGCGTTTGTCGATCTGGATGACTGCATCGAGCGAGCCCAGGGGAAGTCTGTGCAGCAGATCTTCACCGAGAAAGGTGAGGCGGGCTTCAGAGAATTGGAAGCGGACGCTACTCGCCGGATGGCCGCCGGCCCTGACTCAGTTGTGGGGACCGGCGGTGGCTGGATGGCGCGTCCTGAGCTCAGCGGTTTTTGGCCTGGGGCGATTCGCATCTGGCTACGGGTCAGCCCCGGCCAAGCCATCGCCAGGCTGGCGGGAGAGCTGTCAACGCGCCCGCTTCTGGCCGTACCGAATCCGGAGCAAGCCCTCAGAGAGCTTGTCGCGCAGCGGCTGATGCACTACCAGTTTGCAGAGCTGTGGGTGGATACGGAAGAACGGAGTCCGCCCGAGATTGTGGATGAAATCGCTAACCGGCTGTCCGCGGATTGCTCCACGGGCGCCAGCGGAGGATTGTTTGGCCAAGTCGAGCGGCAAGCGCCAGTTGGTCATTGTCGAATCGCCGACCAAGGCGAAGACACTGGAGCGGTACCTGGGCGATGAGTATGAGGTGACCGCGTCCGTTGGGCACGTGCTGGATCTTCCCAAGAGCGGCCTGGCGGTGGACGTCGAGAACGGCTTCGAGCCTCAGTACCAGGTCATCCGAGGCAAGGGCCAGCTGCTCAAGCAGCTTCGATCTGAGGCCAAGAAGGCGGACGCGGTGTTGCTGGCGATGGACCCGGATCGAGAAGGCGAGGCGATCGCGGTGCATCTCGCTCAGCAGATGGGCTACACTGGACAGAACGACCAGAAGTTTCGGCGCGTAACGTTCAACGAGATTACGCGCGAAGCCGTTCTGGAGGCGCTGTCCCAACCCGGCCCGCTCAACCACGATCGGGCCGATGCACAGCAGGCCCGCCGAATTCTTGACCGGTTGGTCGGTTATGGATTGTCTCCCCTCCTGTGGAAGAAGATCTCACCTCGAGATCCAATCAACGGGCAGGCGCTATCCGCCGGTCGTGTGCAGTCGGTCGCCGTCCGGTTTCTGGTGGAGCGCGAACGCGAGCGGAGAGCGTTCCATCGGGCTTCGTACTGGGACCTGAAGGCCACACTTCGCGCCGCCGCCGGTGAGTTCGAGGCCCGGCTCGTGTCGCTGGACGGCAAGAAGATCGCGACCGGAAAAGACTTTGATCCCGCCACGGGCGCCTTGATCGCCAAGCGCGAAGTGATGCTCCTCGGCGAGGAGCCGGCCTCCGCTTTGCGCGAACGGTTGTTGGGCGTCGAGTTCAAGGTTGCGTCTCTTGAAGAGGAGTTCTTCAAGACCAAGCCGTATGCACCGTTTACCACCGCCTCTCTGCAGCAGGAGGCTAGTCGCAAGCTGCGCCTCACCGCGCGTGACACGATGCGGGCGGCCCAGCGCCTATACGAGGCCGGATACATTACCTATATGCGGACCGACTCCGTCCGCCTCTCCAATCAGGCGATCACGGCGGCGCGTACTCGAGTCGCCGGCCAGTATGGCGACGAGTACCTGAATCCAAAGCCCCGTACCTACAAGACGAGCACCCGTGGCGCCCAGGAGGCTCATGAGGCCATTCGGCCCGCTGGAGTCGATATGTTGACCGCGCAGGAACTCGGACTGGCCGGAATGGACAAGGCTCTATACGAACTCATCTGGAAACGCACCGTGGCGAGTCAGATGGCCGATTCTCGCCAGAAACGCGTGAGTGTTCTTGTCGAGGCCGCCGATGCCGTATTTCAAGCCTCAGGCAAGACCGTCGAATTCGCCGGCTACCTTCGCGCCTATGTGGAGGGTGCGGATGATCCAGAAGCGGCCCTTGAGGATCGGGAGACGCAGCTTCCGCCTGTCCGCGAGGAGGAATCGGTGGAGTGCGGAGCGCTGCTGGCAGATCCGCACGAGACCCGTCCGCCGGCCAGGTTTACTGAAGCGGCCCTGCTGGACGTGCTCAAGAAGGAAGGGATCGGACGGCCTTCTACCTATGCTCCTATCCTTGGGAAAATCGTAGACCGTGGCTATGCGCGGCGCGAGGCCCGCACACTGATTCCCACATTCATGGCCTTTGCTGTAACCGGCCTGCTCGAGCAGCATTTTCCCGATCTTGTGGACACCCGCTTCACGGCGCGCATGGAGGATACTCTCGATCAGATCGCCGAGGGAACGGTGGAATGGCGGGATTACCTGTCGGATTTCTACAACGGCGTCGATGGGTTTGAGTCACGGCTCAAGGAAAGAGAGTCAGCCATAGACCCGCGCGAGGCTTCCACCCTGCAGCTTGAGGGATTGGAGCCGTCTGTCCGCATCGGGCGATTCGGCCCGTACCTGGAATTGACACGCGATGGTGAGGCTATTACAGCGGCGATTCCTGATGAGACCGCTCCTGCGGATCTAACTCCAGAGCAGGCAACCGATCTTCTGAGGCAGAAGGCGGAGAGCACCGTCCCGATCGGGTCAGATCCGAAGTCTGGTCTGCCGGTCTTCAAGCTCACGGGCCGCTTCGGCCCGTATGTGCAATTAGGTGAACAGGAAGACGGTGGCCCGAAACCACGCCGGGCGTCGTTGCCGAAGGGGATGACCCTCGACGATGTGACGCTGGATGCGGCGCTCCGCCTACTCGCGCTGCCCCGCGACCTCGGCGCGCATCCCAAGAGTGGTGATCCGGTGAAGGCCGGTATTGGCCGCTATGGGCCGTATGTGGTTCACGAGGGCGACTTCAGGTCTTTGACCCAAGACGATGATGTACTGACAGTCACGCTCGACCGGGCCCTGGCCCTGCTTGCCGAGCCCAAACGCCGCGGACGAACAGGCGCCAAGCCTCTCCGCGAGCTGGGGGAACATCCGAGCGACGGCGGCATGATTCAGGTCTTCGAGGGCCGGTACGGACCGTACGTCAAGCATGAGAAAACGAACGCGTCGTTGCCCAAGGATCTAAAAGTCGAAGACATTACGCTCAAGCAGGCGGCCGAGCTGATCGCGGCGCGCCAGGCGCGTGGGCCCACGAAGAGGTCCGGGAAGGCGGGCGGGAAGACCAAGAAGTGAGCTCCGGACAGCGCGTGACTGTAGTCGGCGGCGGGCTGGCCGGCAGCGAGGCGGCCTGGCAGCTGGCCGAAGCCGGCTACGATGTAGATCTGTTCGAGATGCGGCCCGTAGTGCAGACGTCCGCTCATCAGACTGGCGAGTTGGCAGAAATCGTGTGTACCAACTCCTTCAAGTCAGAAGCTCTCAATACGGCCCACGGTCTTCTGAAGGCCGAAATGCGCCGTCTCGGGTGCATGTTACTGGAGGTGGCGGACTCCACCCGGGTAGAGGCGGGAAGTGCGCTCGCGGTGGACAGGCATCTATTCGCGGCCGAAGTCACTCGCCGAATCAAGACGCATCCGAAAATTACGGTGCATGTGTCCGAAACGACCCAACTTCCTGCCGGCCCCGCCATCGTCGCCACCGGCCCCCTGACATCGGATGCCTTGTCTGAAGCCGTTCGCAGCCGGCTCGGAGAGGCAGGGCTAGCGTTCTTCGATGCCATCGCGCCCATATTCTCGCGAGAATCCATCAACGAGAGCGTGGCCTGGCTCGCGTCCCGATACGATCGCGGGGCAGCTGCGTACCTGAACTGCCCGTTCGACAGGGCGCAGTACGAGCACTTCGTAGCGGAGCTGTTAGCGGCCGAAGTGTACGAGGGTCATGAATGGGACGAGGTGCCCTACTTCGAGGGGTGCCTTCCCATCGAGGTCATGGCGCAGCGCGGAGTCGATACTCTCAGATTCGGACCGCTCCGACCGGTAGGCCTGCCGGATCCGCGCACGGGCAGGAACCATCACGCGGTGGCCCAGCTCCGCACCGAAGATCGCGAAGGCCGGATGTGGAATCTGGTCGGGTTTCAGACGCGGCTTCGCGTCGGCGAGCAACAGAGAGTATTTCGGCTCATACCGGGCTTGGAGGAAGCCGAGTTCCTGCGCTATGGGTCTGTTCACCGGAACTCGTACATTAACTTTCCGAAGTGCCTCACGGCACACGGATCACTGTCAGACCGCAGCGATCTCATTTTCGCGGGCCAGCTCACCGGAGTGGAAGGCTACACAGAGTCCATAGCCAGCGGCCTGTTGGCGGCGTGGAATTTAGATCGCGTTGTGAGAGGACAGAGTCCAATTGTCCCTCCTTCAAGCACGATGCTGGGCGGGCTGTACCGGTACCTGCGGGAGGCGGATCCCACCCACTTCCAGCCTATGAACGCGAACTTCGGACTCGTGGACTCCCTCCCAAGTCGGGTGAAGGGCAAGGCTGCCAGGCGTGAAGCGCTAGCAGTACGAGCCCTGGAAGCCCTGGATAGCTGGCGGCACCAGGCTTCCGGTGATCCGGCCGCCAGTTCGTCGCCGACACCGGCACCGTCGCCGGCACCGGCATGACGGTTTCGGCGGTGCCTGTCGCTGGATCGGCCGAAACCCGCCGTGCGGCGCAAGTGGAGGAGTTTCTCGCCTATGCGGAGAGGGAACGACGGCTCTCTCCTCACACGCTGGCTGCCTATCGGAGTGACATCGAAGGTTTCCAGCGTTTTGTAGGCTCTTACCTATCGGATCCGGACTGGGACTGGCCGAACGTCGACCGACTGTCGATTCGCGCCTATCTGGGATCGCTGCACAACCAGGGTCGAAAGTCTTCGACGATTGCCCGAAAGCTCGCGGCTGTTCGCGCACTGTACCGATTCCTCAACCGGACCGGGCGAAGCACAGTCGATCCGGCCAGGCTGGTGCGCACCCCGAGAGGGGAGCACGCGCTGCCGGGCCACCTTACTCGGACGCAGGCGGACGAACTGTTCGACCATCTGGACGATCGCCTGGTGGCAGGCCACGATGACATCCTTTCGCTGCGTAACCGTGCAATCCTCGAACTCATCTACTCGAGCGGGCTCAGACTGTCTGAGTTGCATACGCTGGACGTTTCGGACCTGGACTTCGAGCGAGACCAGGTGCGGGTTGAAGGGAAGGGGAGCAAGGTTCGAATCGTCCCGGTGGGCGAGGTAGCGCTACGGCACATCAAGCGCTATCTGGTCGCTCGGGGACACGTCACCGGGTCCTCAGCCGGACATGGGTCCTCAGCCGGACATAAGGCGTTGTTCCTGTCATCTCGCCGATCCCGCTTGTCCAGGCGGCAGATTCAACGGGCGGTACAGGCACTGTTGGATCTCGTGGCCCAGGGCGAGGGTCTCTCGACACATGCTCTTCGCCATTCGTTCGCTACTCATCTGGTTGACGGCGGAGCCGATCTGGTGGCGGTAAAAGAGATGCTGGGACACGCCAGTCTTTCAACGACCCGGATCTACACCCACACATCGCGCGAGCAGCTCAAGAAAGCTTACCGGCAGGCCCATCCTAGAGCCGACTGAGGCGACCAGACCACAAGGGGGACCAGCCGGTTGAGTCGATCAAGACTATTGAGGCGACCTGCCGATAACCGGGAGAGAGACAATTGACGTTTGAGCGACGCCAGCATTTTCTATCCATCAGCGACCACCCGGCCGAGTGGATCGAAGAGACCCTGGCACTGGCGACGCGGCTCAAGGTTGGAATGGAAGCCGGATACGCTCCGCTGGCTGGCCAGAGTCTGGGCATGATCTTCGAGAAGAGTTCGACACGCACTCGTGTATCGTTCGAGGTTGGCATGTCGCAGCTGGGGGGGCAGGCGTTGTTCCTTTCCTCCAGGGATATCCAGCTCGGCCGCGGCGAACCCATCGATGACACAGCCAAGGTGCTGTCGCGGTACCTGCACGGGATCATGATTCGCACGTTCGCACAGTCAGACGTCGTACAGCTGGCCGAGGCCGGCAGCATTCCTGTTATCAACGGTCTGACCGACCTGCTCCATCCGTGCCAGGTAATGGCCGACCTGCTCACGGCCAGGGAGGCGCACGGGGGCCAGCTATCGGATCTTGCGGTGGCCTGGATCGGCGACGGAAACAACATGGCGAACTCCTGGCTCAACGCCGCTCGACAGCTTGGCTTCACGCTCCGTCTGGCGTGCCCGCAGGGATACGAACCCGACCGGTCGATCCTGACTTCCGCGTCCGAGGCGCGACCCGGGTCTATCGAACTCGTGCGCGACCCACGCGCCGTCGTAGAGGGCGCCAACGTCGTCTCGACCGACGTGTGGGCTTCGATGGGACAGGAGGAGGAGGCCGAGGAGCGCGAGCGTTCTTTCGCCGGTTACTCGGTGGACGCGGATCTCATGCGGCTGGCGGCTGGTGATGCCATCTTCCTGCACTGTCTACCGGCCCATCGGGGCGAAGAGGTGTCCGCCGAGGTAATCGACGGCCCCGCCTCACGTGTGTGGGATGAAGCGGAGAACCGTTTGCACGTGCAGAAAGCTATACTCGTTCAACTCATGGCCGACTGACTCGCGAAGGGGCGACTGAATGGCCGACACCAAGAAGACCCCTCTGTACGAGGAACATCTGGCCCTGGACGCCCGACTGGTCCCGTTTGCGGGCTATGCCATGCCGGTTCAGTACGCGACCGGGATTCGCGCGGAGCATGCCGCCGTGCGCTCGACGGCCGGTTTGTTCGACGTGTCACACATGGGCGAGTTCCTGGTCACTGGTCCGGAGGCGCTCGATTTCGTCTCGGCCGTGACGACCAACGATCCCGCCGCTCTGGCGCCGGGGAAACAGGCGCAGTACAGCGTGTTCTGTCATCCCGATGGAGGTATCGTTGATGACCTGATCGTGTATCGTCTGGAAGAAAACCGGTTTCGCCTGGTGGTCAACGCAGCCAACCTGCAGAAGGACTGGGACCATATTTCGGCCGCGGCCGCGACGTTCGCCGTCCGGCTCACTGACGAGAGCGATGCTGTCGCCCTGGTGGCGCTTCAGGGCCCAGCCACGGAGCGCATACTGGAGTCGCTGGTGAGCGTCGATCTAGCCGAGATAGGATTCTACGAGTTCTTGCCCGGTGACGTGCTTGGCGCCTCGGGAGTCATCAGTCGCACCGGCTACACGGGTGAGGATGGATTCGAACTCTACGTTCCGGCCGAATACGCGGTCTCCGTGTGGCTCGGCGTATTGGACGCCGGAGCGCCCCACGGCCTGGTCCCGGCGGGTTTGGGGGCCCGCGACACGCTGCGGCTCGAGATGGGGTACGCGTTGTACGGAAATGACATCGACGACCAGACGACTCCACTCGAGGCCGGACTGGGCTGGCTCGTTAAGCTGGGGAAGGGCGAATTCATCGGCAGCGAAGCGCTCGCCCGCCAAAAGGAGGAGGGTCTGAACCGTCGGCTCAGGGGTTTTCGCCTCTTTGAACGCGGGTTCCCGAGACCCGGCTATGAGGTGTCGTATGATGGCCAGCCCGCCGGGAAGGTGCGGAGCGGCACCATGAGCCCGAGCCTCGAAGCGGGCATTGGCACGGCGTATCTGCCGACTGATGCGAAATTCGGCGACCCTGTCACTATTCGCATCCGAGACCGGGACGTGGGCGGTGAAGTGGTGAGGTTCCCGTTCTATTCCGAAGGCTCACTTCGCCGGTGACCGTCCTGAGGCTCGGTGTGCTCACGGTTTCGGATGGCGTAGTGGCCGGAACCAGGAAAGACGCGTCTGGAGACATGATCGTGGCCTGGGCCGAGAGCCGCCAATACGAGGTCTGCGGCCGCCGCGCCGTGGCGGATGAAGTGGCGGATATCGTCTCCGTGCTGGCCGGATGGTCGGACTCGGGTGAGTACGATGTCATTCTCTCAACCGGAGGCACTGGACTGGCCGAACGCGACGTCACCCCGGAGGCCACAGTCCAGGTGATAGAGCGGGAAGCGCCCGGGATTGCAGAAGTCATCCGTGCGGCCGGGTACGCAAACACGGTCTACTCAGTGCTCAGTCGCGGAGTTGCGGGTGTCCGGGGTCGCACGCTCATTGTGAATCTCCCGGGCGGACCCTCGGGCGTCCGAGACGGACTCCTCGTTCTGTCGGAAGTCGTCGATCACGCCGCCGCGCTCCTGCGCGGCGCTCCGTCCGGCCACACTCCGGTCTCCTCTGCCTGATGGCACGAGTGTTTGTCGATTCCGCGAATATGGAGACGGCCCTGGCCATCCGGCAGGCAATCGAGGCCGATCGTCACGACGTCGATCTGGTAGAGCGCTCCATCGACATCGACAGCCGCTCTGCAGATCCTGAAGAAGAGGTCGCGCTGGTCCTGACGTCACCGCTCGATTCGTCGCGCGCCCGTCAGCTCATGGCTCCGTTCGCCGCCCGCATTCCTCGTCCCCCCATCATCGCAGTGGTGCCGGGAGATGCTGAGAGCCTCAAGCAGATGGCCCGGGACGCCGATGTGGACGAATGTCTGGCGTTTCCGCCCACCAGAGAGGAAGTACAGGTCGTTCTCCAGAAGCTGCTGGAGCTTTTTCGCCTGCAGCGAGACACCGGCATCGTCGGCCGAACGGAGGCCATGCAGGATGTATTGGAGCGAGTGAACCTTATGGCTCCGGTTAACTCCACTGTACTGAT
>JAZGCO010000060.1:0-26246 GCA_036476995.1 Gemmatimonadota bacterium | reverse complement strand
CAGATCGTACTGGTAGTTCTGCTCCAGCACATCGATGTCTGCGCCTCGTCCGATGGCCCGAATGTGAACCGTCTCAGGCTGGATGCTCGACGCCACATCGCCGAACTCCAGCTCGGACAGACCTCGTCCGACTGGCAGGCCCCGCACCTCGCGGACGAGGCCGAAGTTCTGATTGTAGACGGTGATCGACACGCTCTCGCGCTGCTCCGCCGTAGATCTTAGGCGCTCCGCTTCTTGGGCCACGGCCGTAACCGGGTTAGTGAGTTCGGCAATCGGGGCTGCCATGGCTGTCACGCCGGCCATCCCCAGTAGGGCCTGCAGCACTCTCTTTGCTGGACGTCGAATCTTGGTAGGCATCGTTTACTCCTGAGCTATTGTGGTGTTGACTGACTAGTAGCTGTGTCTTTGGGTCGGCCGTACTGGCCATCGCAGAACAGGACGAGCGTCCCGGCCGAGTTTGCACAACCGCCTGGTGCTACCGGGACGTCGCGCGCCTAAGACCTTCTACGCGGCTCCAGCTTCGCAAGTCGCCGCAGGTTCCCACGCGCCGCCGCAACCCGCGGTTCGAGGCGCTTCTCGCCGGCCGGTAAGCTCTGCGCACCCAATCACAGTGCTGGACTTACCGCGCGCAACATGCCGTCCTTACAATGCCGGTCTGTAATAACTTTACTAACCTATTCCGCGGAGTTGTCACGTCATGAAGGAAGTCAAAACGGAACGCCTGCTTCTGCGCCAGTTGGAGGAGCGAGATTTTGAGTTCTACGCGGAGTACTTCGCGGACGAAGCGACAGCCAGGTATGTGGGTGGTCGATGTGATAGAGACACGGCCTGGCGCCGCATGGCGACACTTATCGGCCATTGGGAACTCAGAGGGTACGGCTATTGGGCCGTCGAGGAGAGAGAGACCGGCAAGTTCGTGGGCTGCGTGGGGTTATGGTTCTCAGAAGGATGGCCCGAATTGGAGCTGGGCTACTGGCTCAGGCCCGAGATGCAGGGTAGGGGATACGCAGTTGAAGCCGCGCGTGAGTCACGCGCCTATGCGTTTGAAGTGGTCGGTGCCGATACGCTTGTCAGCTACATCCACCCGGACAATGAACCTTCAAAACGGGTGGCTGAGCGGCTCGGAGCGCAGTTGGAGGAGGTCATTGAGCTGCTCGACCACGGTCCGCATTGTGTCTATCGGTACCCCAGAAGCAACGACAGTGTGGGCGCCGAGCATTCGGCGTGAGATCTACGAGCGGCTCGACGACCCGAGCGCATCGTTCTGGCTGCCTGGCTGAGGATAGGCTAGCCTAGTCGCATGGAAAAACCCACATCTCTCTTTCGTCAGCTGGGTGATCGGAAGATGGTTCAGGTACTTCTCCTGTACCTGGGGGCGGCCTGGGGCCTCGCACAGGTCGCCGAGTTCGTGGTGGACAACTACGGACTGCCGCGAAAGTTTCTCGACGTCACCCTCCTGCTGCTGATACTCGGGATTCCGGCCGCCGTGGTGATCGCCTGGTTTCACGGGGAGAGGGGAAACCAAAAGACCCAGCGGTTCGAAATCGCCATTCTGACGACGCTAGTCGTTCTGAGCGCGATCGGCACCTACCGGATCAGTACGGCGGCACCACCGCTCGAGCGGGTGCGGCAGGCCGAAATGATAGACCTCGGCGACGAATCGGTGGCCGTCCTCGCCTTCGACAACAGAATCCCGGACCCGGAACTCGCCTGGCTGGGTGACGGAGTCGCCGAGCTCTTATCGACCGATCTCGCCCAGATTCCGGGACTCAGAGTGGTGTCGCGCCAACACCTGTTTGACCTGCTTCGGCGGGAGGGACAGGAAGACGCGCTTGTGATCCCGGAGCGGCTGGCGACGACCATCACGGCCAAGGCGGGCGCCCGATTCATGGTCGATGGCCAGATTCTCGGCAGCTCGGACAACTTCATCGTGAACGCGAGCCTGGTCGATATCGAAACGGGACAGATCGCGGCCGCCGCCAACGTCCGCGGTGCGGACGTGTTCGTCCTCGTGGACAGCATTTCCGCCAGGCTCGCCGCGCAGATTCTCGGGGCGCCGGTCGAGCCCACGGAACTCGGTTCGATCGCCTCCGTGACGACCGGCAGTCTGGAGGCGTTTCGTGAATACCAGCTCGGACTGGAAGCCGGGCGCCGATTCCATTTCGAGGCGGCCTTCGAGCACCTTCAGCGGGCGGTGGAACTCGATCCGAACTTCGCTCTTGCGCACCTGACTCTGTCGGGCCTGGCCATGTCTCAGGGTCGCATCTCCCTCGGAGTGACTTCGCTGCAGGCCGCTCAGGCCAACCGTGAGGGCGCACCCGAGCGCGATCGCCTGTTCCTGGACGCGATGCTTGCCGGGATCATCGAGAACGACAATGACAAGTCCCGCCGCGTGCTGCTCGAACTCATCGAGAAGTATCCCGACGACAAAGACGCACGAAACGCCCTGTGGAGGATGTATCCCAGCCAGAGCGAAGAGAGGCGGTCGCTACTCGAAGAGACGATCCAGCTCGATCCCATGTACGCGACCGCATACAATGAGCTCGCCTACTGGCACTCGCGACAGGGAAACTTCGACGCCGCCGATTCGCTCATTTCACGTTACGTGGAGCTCGAGCCGGGTGAGCCCAATCCGCTGGACTCGAAGGGCGAAATCTTGGAGCAGGCTAACCGCTTTGAAGAGGCCCGTGAGGCCTACCGGGCCGCGCTCGAGATCCGGCCTGATTTCACGTTCTCTCTCGACCATCTGGCCCGGACGTACGTTAAGGAAGGCCGCTTCGCCGACGGTCGGCGCGAACTCGAACCGTGGACCCGTCACGAGCTTCCGGACGTCAGGGCACGCACGCTCGCGCTAAGCGGGGACGCGTACATCTTCGAAGGGCTGATTGATGAGGGGATCCGCGCGATCGAACAGGCCGCGCAGGTAGCTCGTGAAGCGGAACGCTCGCAAGTAGAGACACAGATCCTGTTCACGCTGCTTCCCACTTATCTGGCGATCCACGACTTTGAGGCCGTCACGTCTACGTCGGCCCGGGTCCTGCAGCTAGATCCTCTAAACCCCATTCCGTCGGCTTCGACACTGGCGGCCTTTGGGGAACAGGGAAGCCTCGAGGCCCTGGACGCCCTCGCTGGTCAAATACTGGCTGGGATTCGAGCGTCCGACGGACTCGAACAGTTTCTCCCGCTCATCGAGGCCGGCCTGAGTCATCAGGCAGCCTTTTACCGTGGTGACTACCAGACCGCGGTCGCCTGGGGAGATTCGGTTCGGAGTCGCGGCGGGCTTCCCAGGCTGGGAAGCCACACATACGTGCGTGCTCTACTGGAGACGGGAGGAGCGGAAGACGCGCTCCGCCGCGCGAGAGGCATTTTCGGCGAAGCCCACGATGCCCGGTACCGCAGCTTCTATCCTGTTTTCATCAAGCAATCGCACTACTTCCAGGGCCGTGCTCACGAATTGCTGGGGGACACAACTGCGGCGATCTCGGAATACGAAGAACTACTTGAGAACTGGGATCTGGCCATTGCCAGATTTCCGGCCATGGCCGATGCTGCTGAACGACTCGCCAGTCTGAAGGGTCGGTAACCCCGGACGGTCCGCTGCGCAGATGCCAGAACTCCCCGACGTAGCGGTCTATGTCGAGAGCCTCGATCGCCACTTGCGCGGTGCGAGGCTGGAGCGCGTCCGCCTGCGCAGTCCCTTCCTCCTTCGGTCGGTCGATCCACCACTATCTGCGGCCGAGGGTCTTCGTGTGACTGCATTCCGCCGGCTCGGCAAAAGGATCGTGTTCGAGCTGGAGGACGAGCTGTTTCTCGTTCTGCATCTGATGATCGCCGGGCGTCTGAGGCTCAGGAACGCCGCTGCCGCTCTGCCGGGCAGGATCGGGCTCGCAGCGTTCGACTTCGATCGCGGAACCCTGCTCCTGACCGAGGCGGGTTCGAAGAAGCGGGCGTCTCTCTACGTTGTGCGCGAAGAGGAGGCGCTCAGGGCTCAACACGATCCGGGAGGGCTCGAACCGATCGGATCACGTCTCGCAGATTTTCGCGAGCGTCTTTTGGACGGGAACCATACCCTCAAGCGCGCGCTCACAGACCCGCGGAAGTTCAGCGGCATCGGTAACGCCTATTCCGACGAAGTCCTGCACCGAGCCCGGCTTTCTCCCGTGATGCTTACCAGCCGGCTGGACGAGGAGGAGATGGGCCGCCTTCATGCGGCCACCGGAGCCGTTCTACGCGAGTGGACAGAACGGCTACTCGCCGAACTGGGCGACGGTTTTCCCGAAAAGGTCACGGCCTTCCATTCCGAAATGGCCGTGCATGGACGCTACGGCGAGCCCTGTCCGGACTGCGGAGCACCGGTTCAGCGGATCGTGTACGCGAGCCGGGAGACGAACTACTGCGCGGGCTGTCAGACGGGCGGCAAGCTCCTGGCCGACCGGGCTCTGTCACGCCTCCTCAAAAAGGACTGGCCGCGCACGTTGGAAGAACTGGAATAGGCCTTAGAGGCCGAAAAAGTCGGCGATCAACCGGCTCGCTTCAAGACCGGTTGGATTCCGCTCCGGTGCAGGCCATTCGTGGCCACCCCCTCCACGATGTCGATCTCGACCCGGCCGTCGTTTGCGCAGTCGGAGTAGACCTCGCGGCGAAAGCGTGGGAGTATCTCTGGGCCGGCGGGCTCGAAGGTTACGGCCGGCGCTCCCGAGCAGCGGTTGAGACGGAGCAGCACGTCAGCCGCTTCCGCCAGCGAAAGGACAGATCCGGGTTCGTCACCCGACCCTTCCGCCGGGACCGTGTTGTCTTCGGTACCGTGCATCAAGAGTGCCGGGATCGACAGGCCTAGAGCGATGGGAACCGCGCAAACATCCAGAAGACCACGCCGCATGGTCATGCCCACCACCGCTATCCCTGCCACCGGCCTGTCCAATTCGCAGGCTAGGCGCTCGGTGAAGGCTCCACCCTGCGAGAATCCAGCCGCGTAAACACGTTCGGCGTCGATCGCATAGGTCTGAGCCAGGCGGCCTATCAAGAAACGCACGAACTCCACGTCGTCCACCCCCTGCGCCTCGGCCGATGTGCAGTCACACCCCTCGGCCCAGAGCGAGGTCGCCCGGGGGTACACAGCGACGAACCCCCGTTCGTTGGCTGTCCCATCGAGTCCCGTTCCGGCTTGCATTCCCTGCGCGCTTTCGCCGGCGCCATGGAATGCCAGCAGCAGCGGCAGGCGTGCCTCGTGATCATATGTCGTAGGCAGGTGGACGATCCAGGACCGGAGTCTGCCATCCACGGTAGCCGTATCGGTGAAATCGAAAATTCCGTCGAACGACGGAAGCGAGACCGGCTGGGATGCCGTAGGCGTGTCGCTGCTACAGGCCACGGTGGCAGAGACGGCCACGATGGCCCCTACAAGTCTCAGATATCTGCCAATCATGGCACTGTAATACTCGTCCGAGCCCCAGGGGTCCAACCAAACGGCACTAAGTAACGTCTCATACCTGGACAGTCTAGGCATGAGAAACGGTTCATATCTAGAACACTGGGTAAGGAGGATGCATGCCGTCAGCGCGTAGCACGATGCTTCACGGAACACTGGAGGCCCTGATTCTCAAGACTCTGGCCTGGGGGCCGCGGCACGGATACGGGATCGCACGCTGGATCGAGGATACCACCGACAGCGCGATCCAGCCCGAAGAGGGTTCACTGTATCCGGCTCTATACCGGATGGAGAAGAGGGGCTGGATCGAGGCAGAATGGGGCGTCTCGGAGCTGGGGCGCCGGGCGAAAAGCTATCGATTGACGACCGAAGGACGGAGGCATCTCCGTACCGAGACCGCGCGCTGGGAAGTGTTCCATGCCGCGGTTTCGAAAATCCTTCTGGCTACCTAGCGGGGGATTACATGCATATGGACGGGACGGATTCATCGTGCCACTGATCAACCGCTTCGGACGAGGCCTGCGCTCCATCTGGCGGCCTAGCATTGAAGACGAGGTGGAGCAGGATTTCGAATTTCATGTCGAAATGAGAGCACGTGAGCTGGTCAAGGCAGGCATGGCTCCAGAGGCGGCGAGAGCCGAGGCGATAAGGCGTTTCGGGAACATAGAAGAAGTGAAAGCGGAGTGCCGAGGAATCGGGATGAAGCGGGAGAGGGAGATGCGAGTCAAGCAGTGGTGGAATGATTGGAGACAGGACCTCCGGCACACAGGGAGACAGCTGCTCGGACAGCCCGGATTCGCTGCGGCGATCATCGTGACCATCGGGATAGGAGTCGGTTCGAGTACTACCATCTTCAGTGCCGTGGACAGCGTGCTGCTGCGGCCCCTCCCGTTCGCCGAACAGGACCGAGTTGTTTCGCTCTGGCAGACGGGCGACCAAGACGGCAGCGATCGCAGCCCCGTTTCGCCGGGCAATTATCTCGATTGGCGTGATCGTAACCAGAGCTTCTCGGCTCTCGCCGAAGCCGAGCCCTGGAGCATGGACCTCACCGGTCAGGGCGATCCTGAGATCCTGCCGACATGGGCGGTGACCCGGAACTTCTTCAAGGCTCTCGGTGTGGATCCGATCCTCGGCCGGACTTTTCTTCCCGAAGAATTCGAAGAGGGCAACGACAAAGTCGTCGTGTTGAGTCACAAGTACTGGCAGCGGCGCTTCGGCGGAGATCCGAGATTGGTCGGTTCAACGCTCAGCCTGGACGACGAAGCGTTTCTGGTCGCCGGCATCATGCCGCCAGACTTCGAGTTTCCTCCCGGCCGCCCGGCGTGGCGCCCGCGAGTAATCGGCGAATTCGAGCGTGAAATGAGGGGTCGAAACTGGCTGCGCGTAGTAGGTCGGCTGCGTCCCCATGTCAGTCTCGACGAAGCACAGGCTGACATGGACCGGGTCGCCAGTCTCCTCGCCGACGAATACCCAGCTACGAACCGCAATACGGGCGTCCTACTGGAGCCGATCACGGAGACCATCGTCGGCCGAGCCCGAGCCCCACTGTACGTATTGTTCGCCGCAGCTGGCCTCCTCCTACTGATCGCCTGCACGAACGTCGCCGGGCTCCTCCTGGCACGCGGCTCGAGGCGAGAACGCGAGTTGGCGCTGCGAGCTGCTTTGGGAGCAGGGCGCGAACGGCTGATGCGGCAGCTGATCACCGAGGGCGTCGTGCTCGGGGTGCTAGGTGGCATCGTGGGCGTTGGACTCGCCGTGGCTGGCACCGGGTTCCTCGGCGTCCTGGGCGCCAGTGAGCTGCCCCGGGTCGAGCAGCTCCACATCGACGCACGGGTGCTCTCGTTCGCCGCCATACTCTCCGTGCTCACTGTTCTGCTGTTCGGTCTCGGACCCGCCCTACAGTTCTCGCGTCCTGACTTGCGGTCGTATCTCAACGAGTCAGGTCGGGGGTCCACCGAAGGCTCTACGAGCCAAAGGCTACGCGGACTCCTGGTAGCCGGCCAAATAGCCATCACGGTTGTCTTACTTGCCGGTGCGGGTCTCCTATCTCGCAGCTTTCTTAGCCTGACCCACGTCGACCCCGGATTCGAGCCGCACGGACGAGTCGCAGTCTCTCTGCACGTCTGGGACAAGAATCCGACCCAAGAAGAGCGTATCGACTTCTTCGGCAGTCTTCGCAGCCAGGTGCGTGGCCTGCCCGGGGTGCGGAATGCCGCCGCTTCCTCGGTGGTTCCCTTTGGTAGAAGCAGCATCGAGACCGACGGCGCCTACCAGATCGTCGGCCGCCCGCCCGCCTCCCCTGGGGACGAGCCCCTGGCCTACTTTACCGAAGCGACTCCGATGTACTTCGAAACTATGGGGATTCCGGTACGTGAGGGGAGGAGTTTCTCCGAGGCGGATAACCGAGCTGAGGCGTCTCCGGTGCTTCTCGTGAGCGAAACCCTGGCGGCCCGCGAATGGCCGGAGACCAGTCCATTGGGGGCCCAGATCGACATCAGCGAGCCCGGGGATGAACCCATCCTTGCCGAGGTCGTCGGCGTGGTAGGGGACGTTCGGCCAACCGGCTTCGACTCGGAGCCACGAGCGGAGATCTTCATCCCCCACAGCGTGCATGGCTCTGGCTCCATGACCTTCGTAGCGAGCACCGACGCCGATGCGGCTACGCTGGTGGAGCAAATCAAACAGGAGGTTTGGAAGCTCCATCCGGCGCAGGCCGTCTATAGCGGCGACCGTGTAGTGCTACTCATGTCGGAGTCGCTACAATCGCGCCGCTTCGTTCTCTATCTGATCTCAGTCTTCGCGGTCCTCTCCGTCGTTCTTTCAGCCGTAGGGGTGTACGCCCTCGTCAGCTTTTCGACCCAGCAACGAACGGGCGAGATCGGGGTCAGAAAGACACTCGGAGCCGACACGGGCCGAATCCTCGGAATGGTGATGCGAAAGAGTTTGCTCTTGGCAGGCTTTGGCATCGCGGCTGGCCTCGTCGCCGCTATCGGGCTGGGGCGCTTCCTGGACAGCATGCTGTACGGAGTGGCCGCGGTCGATCCACTAACCCTCGTGGCGGTGGCCTTGTTTGTCGGTGTTTTCAGCGCCATCGCGACACTCGTGCCGGCGAGCCGCGCGGCGCGAATTGACCCGGCCGTGGCTCTACGAGCGGAGTAAGCTACGAGGACGATCCGAAAAAGTTGTCTTTTCCGGTTCAAACTCCGTACTTTTGCCTCAGTCACCGCACCTGCTGGACTGCCGACCGGACTCCGACTGCGTTCCGGTTATGTCCCGTCTTTTTTTGGAGGTAATGATGCGAATCAGAACCCTACTTGCCGTTCCGCTTCTTCTCATACTGGCCATTCCGGGCCACGGGCTCGCCCAGGATGCCGAGCAAGCCGCCGCACCGGACATGGAGCCAGTCATGGTGGGCGTGTTCGTGGACCACGTTCGTCCCGCTATGATCCCGGAATACGAAGCCAAGATTGCCGAGGTGGTCGAGAAGTTCCAAGCCGCGGGCGTCGATGCGCCGGCCTGGGATGGATTCTCGAGCTCGGAGCTCGGCTACGCGTACGTGATCCCCGCCTCTGATCTGGCCGGATGGAGCAAGGTGATGGAGGCGTTCGGGTCCGCCGTGGGTGCGACGGAGACGGGGGCGAATCTGGCCGAAGCCAATCTGATGTCGGATCACGCAGAGATGCACTTCTGGACGATCCGTCCTGACATGTCCTACCGGCCCTGGGATGTCGGACCTCCGGACGAGCCCTATCGGCACTACACATTCTGGTACGGTGTCCAGGGTCGCGAAACCGAAGTCGAACAGCTGGCCAAGGATTTCGCGGCGCTATGGGCCGCCCACGATCTGGATGATCCCTGGATGGTTAGTCAGGCGATGACTGGAGAGAATCTGCCTGTCTGGTTGGTGATTTCATCCGCAGCCTCGCAGGCGGAGTACGAAGCTCGCGATGCCGCTACGGTGGCTGCGCTTGGTGACGAACTGGTGGTCCTCCAGACTCGCGCCTTGAAGCTGAATCGGAAGATCAACGAGGCGTCCGCGATGCACAGGCCGGAGCTATCGTACTCGGGAGCCATGGAAACGGAAGAGCACGTGGCTGGCGACGAGTAGTTACTACTAAGCAGACTCAGCGTTTAGAGGTAATGAGGGGCGGTGCAGGTGGCCGCCCCTCAATTTTTGCGAGCACCGGTTGAAGGACGTATCCTGGCTCCTGGGGCACGAACGAAGCGAATTTCTACCTTGTGGCCGAGTACGAATCCTTCACCACGTTCGACACTTCAAACGAATGGCAGAACGCCTGGTTCGAAGAGAACTATCCGGAAGGATCGGAGGAACGGGCCGAAGCGGACCGGGCGACCGAGGAGGACTTCCTTCCCTACTGGAGCAAGCACACGGACAACGTTCTCAGTGTCCGGATGGACCGCGCCAAGGACTGACGCTTTCGCCTCCAGGGTTTGCGGCCGGTCCCAAACGGCCGGCCGCTGACCGTCTCGCGTCCTGGCGTCCAGGCTAAGCCGTCAGGTAGCGTTCCCGAAGCACCTCGCGGTGCCAGATCTCGTGTCCGGCCATGATGTACGGGAACGTACGCACTGTGAACTGGAAACCGCTCGCTACGCCGCGTAGATCCCACACGTCGTCGCCGAAGCTCCGAAACATCAGCACGTTCGATAGGCGCACAGCCTCGAACTCCGCCATCAGATCGGCGATCGGCCGATCGTGCGCATTCGAAGCGGCCGCGTACTCTTCTTGCTCGAACGAAGGGTAGGCCGCAGGATCCCCGCGGGCGAATGCCAGGGCGCGGTACGCGAATGCACGCTCCGAATCGAGTACATGGCCGATCACCTCGCGGACCGACCATTTCCCCGGCTCATACTGAAATGTCTCGCGCTCAGCCGACAAACCCGCCAAGACAGACCTCGTCTCGGCAACGCCTCGCTCCAGGATGTCGAATACGTCACCATCCGGCACCCGCTCGATATATCGATCGTAATACGCTTCGCACTCACCCGGCTTGGGACGCTGGATCAGACTTCCTCCTGCAAGTTCGCCGACCTCCAAGTTCGGTGAGATCCTAGTACAGTAAAGTTCGGGCGCGCTACGATCCCAATCTGACCGCGCTGCCGTAGACCAGGATCTCCGCCGCTCCGCCCATCAGATACGAAGTTCCGAAGCGTACGTTCACGACGGCGTCCGCCCCCAGCTCCCGCGCCTCCTCGTGCATACGGTCGAGCGACTGCTCGCGGGCCTCAGCCATCATCTTCGTGTAGTCCTGAATCTCACCGCCCACGATGCTCTTGAGGGCCGCCAGGATGTCACGGCCGACGTGACGTGCCCGGATCGTGTTTCCACGAACGAGGCCCAGGTCTTCCACGACGGTTCGCCCCGCGACGTTGGCTGCCGGAGTCATAATCATCGGACGACATCCTTGTAGCGTTCACGTTTATGCACAAACAACCTCTCTCTCACGACCGAAACCAGAAGCACCACCAGACCCACGACCAGGGCAAGAATCGCCCATCGGACAAAACCCGGCAGCTCATTGTCGGCCAGGAGCGCCTGGACCCACTGCCAGGCGCCCCATGAGAGTAGCACAATCGCTCCCATGGAAAGGAGAATCCACCCCGTTCCCCGCTCGATTCTCTGGTAGACACCGGTTTGGTATTCGTCCCACACCTCGTCCGGGGGGCTCTTAATTTCCATGATATCCGTTACCTCCTTGAGCTGCCTCATTCGCTTCCACTCCGCACGGAGATTGGGATCCTGCCGCAACAGCGTCTCCCACTCCGAGCGTTCGTCTCCGGTCTGTTCGCCGTCCAGCGCAGCCATCATCAGACTCGCAGCGCGGCCCGCCTGCCGTTCAGACCCACGGCTCCCATTCATCGAACCACCTCGAGCTCTGCCGCCAGTCGTTTCCGGGCCGCGTAGAGCCTCGACATGACAGTGCCGACAGGTATACCGGTCAGTTCGCCAATTTCCTTGTACGAGAGCTGCTCGAACTCGCGCAGGATGAACACCTCCCGTTCCCGTTCCGTCAGGCGCTCAACGGCCGCCTCGATTCGATCCCGTAGTTCCGCCCGCTCGACGGCAGCCAGAGGACTCTCACCAACTCGCCCGTGAATCCGTTCGACGAGCCACGGGCCCTGGTTCTCCACAATTCGGCGGCGGTTTCCGCTGTCCCGAATGTGGTTCAGACACAGGCGCCGGATAACCTGATACAGCCAAGCAAAGAACGGCCGATCCGGATCCAGCGTAGCCCGCGCTCGGAAGGCCCTGGCGAACGCCTCCTGCGACAGGTCCAGCGCGTCCTCGTGCGACCCGACAAGGCCAAGGGCCACCCGGTATGCGCTTCGCATGTGCATCTCGACGAGTGCCCCGAAGGCCCCGCGATCTCCCGCCTGGGCTCGCACCACAAGGGCACGTTCTCCGGTGGGATTGGCGTTCAATATGAACTCCTGTGATGCCGGTTCTCGGGTCACACCTCATGACAGTCTCGCATCGGGCTGTATCCAATTTCCACCCTGGACTACCCGTGAACGGAAGTCTTATTCGGCGGGACTACTCTGATTGTCCGCCAGACTCCGATTGTTGTAACGTGTTTCGACCGCTGTGCCAAACGACAGAAGAGGTGTGGATGCTGAGGGACATGAGAGGTGTCGAACGTAAAGGGTGTGGAGCCTGTATAGCTATCGTTGCCTCCCTGTTCACCGCCTGCGCCTCCAGTCCGCCCGCCGAGCTGCCGCCCGTTCGCGTGCCCTCCATGCAGGAGTTCATGGGTGTGGGGTTTCCCCTTGAGGCGGGTCCGTACTCGGCCATGAACGTGCAGCGGTACCTGGATCCGCAGCTCGGGATCAGAGTCGGGTATGTAGCCTTTAAGAGCGGGGATCGCGTTGACATCTATGTGTACCCAGCAGCGTCCACACGCGGCCAGTCCGAAATGCCCGTGGGCGCGGACTCTGCCGTAAGTGTGGAGTTCAAGAAGGCGCGTGCCGAGCTTCACACCGAGGTGTTCGAACGGCGCGGGGCAACGGGTATTCGGTCAGTTGCGGACACCACGATCCAGATGGAGTTCGGCGCGGATACGCTTCGGGGTATGTGGTCCGACTTCGAGATCTCCCGCGATGACGAGATCTACATGTCGTCCATCGCTGTCTTCTTGAAGGAAGGCTCGTTCGTGAAGGTCAGGCACTCGGTCGCGCCAGACAAGTTTGCAGCATCATCAGAGACGATGGTAGACCTAATTCGTGAATTCTTGAGGTCAGTCCGGCCGTAGACGTGACCACGGAGGAAGCATGCGCATCATAGACGGAGTTGCCACTACTGCCGGGGACGTGACGTTCGCCGCGTGTGGCGTGTGGCGAAACGAGTTCGACATCCAGTATGTACGGGATCCTTCGGGTGGTACGGCCATCCTGACGATTCGGCCGATCCGTGCGGAGGACAATCCGCGAATGACCGAGATCATTCGCCAGGTCATGACTGAGTTCGGCGCCGTCGGCGAGGGCTACTCGATCGAGGATCCCGAGGTGGACGACATGTACGGATCGTACTCCACCAGGCGGGCCGCATTCTTCATCGCCGAGCGCAACGGAGAAACGCTGGGTGGGGCAGGGGTGGCGCATCTGGCGGGGGCGGACGACGACGTTTGCGAACTGCGCAAGATGTACGTGCTCCGGGAGGGCCGAGGGTTGGGTCTGGGCCGCACTCTACTCGATACGTGTCTGGCCGCAGCGCGGGAGCTGGCGTATGGGACGTGTTACCTGGAAACCCTCGAGCACATGCGTGCGGCCCGTCGGCTGTACGAGGCGTACGGCTTCCAGTCCCTCGCCGCGCCTATGGGCCACACCGGGCACTTTGGGTGTGACAACTGGTATGCTCTGGATCTTGGTTCGGGAGAGGGCACGTAGCCAGGAAGGGAGAAGTGACATGAAGGCGTTCTCGTATTTGGCGACGGTCGCGCTTGTAGGTGCGTTCCTTTTTCTTGCGGCGGGTCAACCGGCGACCAGCAGCCTGGCCGCGGCGACCTCACCGAGTCCAATGACTGGCCAGCAAGCCGCCTGCACCGCTGAGGAGCACCGCCAATTCGATTTCTGGCTGGGCGAGTGGACGGTTACACGTACTGCGGACGGTCAGCTTGCCGGAACGAGCAAGATATCCAGCGCGTTCGCAGGATGTGTCCTGGTGGAAGAGTATTCGAGCCCCAGTGGCTACGCGGGCAGCAGCTTCAACATCTACGATGCGGCCCAAGAAGTATGGCATCAGACGTGGGTGGACAACAGCGGACTGCTATTGGAACTGGACGGGATGCTCGAGAACGGCAAGATGGTGCTCATGGGCGAACGACCCGGCCCGGATGACGCGATGCAGTTGCACCAGATCACGTGGGAGGCGATGGACGACGGAACGGTACGGCAGGTTTGGACCACCTCCGACGACCAGGGCGTTACCTGGAACGCTGCGTTCGATGGCACGTATACAAAGAAGGCCGCCGTGGGACAGGGCGGCTAGAGCTTTCGGGACCTGGGCGCTGGCGCCCAAGTAGTCCGACATGGGCGGTGGGGTTGAAGCGGACCCGGCCGCCTTTTTTTCGCTACGGAGTGAGCGGAATAGTAGTGCTCGCCGTGTTGCTGCCACCGTTTCCGTCATTGACCGTGAGTGTCACCGCGTATGCCCCAGTCCCTGGAAACGTAACCTCCGCAGTCGCTGATGACGCCGTCGTCCCGTTGACGAATGTTCCGTTCGCCACCGTCCACGCGTAGGATAGCGAGTCGCCGTCAGGGTCCGTAGAACCCGTGCCATCGAGAGTTACTACCGTCATGTTGCCATCCCCCGCTGGGACGGACGCCGGATTGGCGCTGATCACAGCGGTCGGCGCGTTATTGCCGGGGACCGGCTGCATCGGTTGATCGTCGCCGCCGCATGCCAGTACAAGAAACGGGAGGGCCGCGATTTGACTGAGTCGAAGGGCTGTTCTCATCACACTACTCCTAAAAAGTACTGTTCCGGACATATGAAACGCTGCTCGACAGTAGGGCTGCAAGCCCTGTTCCGCTGATGACCACAACGCTGCATCGCTTCCTGGCGAACCCCGCAGCGGCTGATCCGGTCCTTATATCCGCGAAGCTGGTTCGTCCGCCCGGGAGCGGGGCCATCCTCGTTTTCGGACACGGCGCCGGAGCCGGCATGGAGCATCCCTTCATGGAGTCTGTTTCGGAGCTGCTGGCAGCACGGAACCTGGCGACATTCCGCTACAATTTTCCGTACATGGAAAGAGACGGCCGCCGGCCCGATTCCGCGCGCGTGCTGGAAGCGACGGTGCGATCCGCTGTCCGTGAGGTCCAGCGCCTGGCCGCAGAACTTCCGCTTCTGGTGGGGGGTAAATCCATGGGCGGACGCATCAGCTCTCAGGCGCAGGCTAGTGATCCTATGCCCGGCGTGCGCGGCCTGGTCTTCTTCGGCTTTCCGCTTCATGCGCCTGGCCGGTCCGGTATCGCTCGGGCAGCCCACTTGAGCGATCTCGATGTGCCGCTCCTCTTTCACCAGGGCACCAGAGACAAGCTGGCGGATCTCGAATTGTTTCGGCCGATAGTCGAGGAACTCAAAGGTGAGGCCACCTTGGCCGTGCACGAAGGAGCGGACCACGGCTTCCACGTACTAAAGCGCTCCGGGCAAACCGATGACGAAATACTCGAGGAGATCGCAGACGAGACTGGCGCATGGCTGGAACGACACATTCTCTAACGGTGCGGGGAAACAACTGCCGCAAAAAGGCGGCTGCGAAACATGAGGCAGACTCGGGAGTATCCGACCAACGAGCGGTCCAGGGCGGCCGGCGAGGTTTGGTTCTCTTGGGCAGTCACCTTCCTCGTTCGGCCGACCCTGGCCGCTCCTTTTTCTCGTGCCGCCCGGTGGGCGCGCCTAGTCGCAAACAGCTCGCAGGAATCCTGGCAGGCCGAAAAACGGAATGAAGAGCCGAATTGTCGGCTCTTCCGGTTCGTCTAGTGAGGCGTCCGTAGAGTCGGCTTGCAGCGCCTCGTCCCGCTCTGATCCCTTCATCTCGACAAGGAGCTGCGGGACCGGGTCAGTTCCCGCCGAGTAGAGGAGTTCAACGCCATGGGCCGGTCCAATGTCTGCGGCGCCGGGTTCAGTTCCCGATTCGGTGATGACCACCTGTGTTATCACCGGCCTCAGGCCCAGGGCCAGGACGGTCGAGTACGAGAGGCATCCGCAGACAGGTAGACCGGTGGCGTTCTGAAACCGAGTCAGAGCCGATTCGGTCCGAGAATCAAAAATCCCGGACGGAGCCAGAACCAGATGTCCGCGGGTGCTGAGCGCCTCTTGCACTCGCTCGATCTCAGGCGGTGTGAGAACGTCCGCAGCCCGCCGAATCCGCGATTCAGTTGCGGGTTCGAAGAACTCTGTGAACCGAACGACTCCGGCGTCGGCAGACCTCGACTGGGACGCAGGGACGACCGACGGGGCGGAAAGGGCAGCCGCGAGCAAGAAGACAAGCGCTAGCGACGCTCGGTCCCGCGCCCTCTCCAACACCTGTTTAGTGTACGGTGAATTCGGTGGCATGGTACTCCTTCCAGGCCTGAATATACCGTCGCTCGTCCTGGCATGCGCGCAGCCGTGAACAGAACTGGCCTCAGCCGGCCTCGGGCCCCATCAGGGCGTACCAGTCGCTTGCCCAATATCATGCTGGGCAGTCAACCTGTGTGTTGACGACTGCGTATCCCTAGCTAGCGGTGAGAGTGTGAGCGATCGTTCCCCAGCAGCGAAGGGCCGGGTGAGCTTCGGCGAGTCCCGTCCGACAGATGAGAGCGAGGTGCAGGAGCTCCTCGAGCGGAACTGGTGGGGCGTGCTCTCGACTCTGGGTGACGGGCATCCCTATGCGGTCCCGGTCGTGTACGGATATGACGGAAAGTATTTCTATATCGCGAGCCGGGACGGCCGGAAGGTCGAGAACATCGAGGCGCGGTCGGGAGTTTGCCTCAACGTGGTCGAGGTTGGAAAGCCCGGCGATCACTGGACATCTGTTCTGATTGTCGGCACAGCGAAACTGGTGAAGAACCCCAAAGGGCATCTCGCCGCGATTCGGGCTCTTCGGCGCCAGGCCGGCATTACGGCACGCAACGTCGATCCCAAAGACCTGGCCCGAATGGCTGCGGCCCGAGTCATCCGCGTGCTCCCGACCGAGATTACAGGCCGCGTCCGTACAGACTGACTGGCTGCCTGTGCCGCAGCTCGTAGCCACCGTATCCTAGGTTCATGCACGAACGTCTCCGCTCACTCTTTGCGCAGCACTTCGGGGTTCCGGCCGAGGCGGCGCTGGCCTTGGCAGGCGACGGATCAGCGCGTCAGTACCATCGACTCATCGGGCCAGACGGCTGCACCGCCATCGGCGCGATCGGTCCGGATCGCGAGGAAAACCGCGCCTTCCTTTCGTACTCCCAGACCTTCCACGGCCTCGGCTTGCCGGTTCCGGAGGTCTACGGCGCCGATGAAGAAATGGGCGTGTGGCTGCTCCAGGATCTTGGAGACACCACCCTGTTCGACGCTCTCAGAATGGCCCGGCGGGACGATAAGTCAGAGGCTGCGGGTGCGTTCCCGCCCCAGATGTTCGCTCCTTACCGCCGCGTCGTCGAATGGCTGCCGCGATTTCAGGTGGAGGGTGGCCAGCACATCGACTTCAAGGCCGCGTACCCGCGAGAGGCCTTCGACCGACAATCCATCCTGTGGGACCTGAACTACTTCAAGTACCATTTCCTCAAGTTGGCGCACGTCCCGTTCAACGAAGCCCGGCTCGAGCGCGACTTCAGCACGCTGACCAGCCTCCTGCTCGAAACCGACACGGATCACTTTCTGTACCGCGACTTTCAGTCCCGTAATGTCATGCTGGTGGACGGCGATCCGTGGTTCATCGACTACCAGGGTGGGCGCCGGGGCGCCCTTCAATACGACATCGCTTCGCTTCTTTACGACGCCAAAGCGGATATTCCAGATACCGTCCGAAGCGAGCTCTTGGGGTACTACCTGGACGCTCTCGAGTCTCACACCGCCGTGGATCGGTCGCGTTTCATGGAACCGTACCGCGGCTACGTGCTGGTGAGGATTCTGCAGGCCCTGGGGGCCTACGGATACCGCGGATTCTTTGAGCGAAAGCCCCGTTTCTTGCAAAGCGTTCCGTTCGCGGCCCGCAACGTGAACAGCCTGCTCACGACCGGTCTTCCGGTTCAGCTGGAAGAATTGGAAGGCGCACTTCGGCGTATCGTTGAACGCTGGGGGGCGCAGGGGCCCGAGGGGGCGCGCGACGGACTCACCGTCCACGTTACCAGTTTCAGTTTCCGGCGCGGATACCCCGAAGATCGAGGCGGCCATGGTGGTGGTCATGTGTTCGATTGTCGGGGTCTGCCCAATCCGGGCAGCGAGCCCCAGTTTGCCAGCCTGACCGGTCTCGACGAGCCCGTGATCGAGTACATTCGTCAGCGTCCTGAGTTCGACGCATTTTTGGCGGGTATCCTGAGTCTAACGGATGACCAGGTCCAGGAGTACGAGCGACGCGGATTTTCCAGCCTCAGCATCGCCTTCGGGTGCACGGGCGGCCAGCACCGATCCGTGTTCTTGGCGGAGCGGCTGGTGGAGCATCTCGGAAGGCGGTTCCCAGATGTCCACGTGGACCTGTTTCACCGCGAGGAGTCCACCTGGTGAGGTTCGAAGCCATGGTCCTGGCGGCGGGACTTGGCCAGCGGCTTCGGCCCTACACTGACGACACACCCAAAGCACTAATAGACGTGGCCGGCCGCCCCATACTGGGCCGCATCGTGAGTCGGCTGTCTGGCGCAGGCGCCAGCCGGATCGTCGTCAACGTCCATCACCATGCCGATCAGATCCGGGACTATCTAGAGTGTCTACAGACTGAGGACGCGACGCTGTGTCCGATCGTGATCTCCAACGAGGCCGAACGGCCCCTGGAGACCGGCGGAGGAATCCTGCGAGCGGGCCCTCTCTTCGGCGGTACCGAGCCGATCATGATACAGAACGTTGACGTGATTTCCGGCCTGAATCCACAGGATTTCGTGCGGGCCCATCTAGAGTCTGGCGCTCTCGCCACCCTGGCTGTCAGCCAGCGTCCATCTTCAAGAACACTGTGGTTCGATGAACTTGGACTTTGCGGGAGAGACAAGCGGTTGGCGGACGGAATGGAGACACTGAGGGAACGGGTCCGGAGTCCTGTCGGCTCACCTGATGGCGCCGCGTTTGCCGGACTCCATGTCGTCTCGCCGAACCTGCTGGGCCATCTGAACGCCTATAGTGAAGAGATCCGAGAAACGGCCTTCTCGGTCACAGACGCGTACCTATGGCTTGCCGGCCTCGGTGAGCCGATCCGGCCATACGATGCGGCGGACGCCCTGTGGTTGGAAGTCGGGACTCCCGAGCGACTCGAGGCCGCCCGCCGCATCCTTGGCCAACCGGACAACACCGACCAGCCCTAGGCGCACTTTACGCCGGAATCACGGGCATCGAGCCAGTCAACCGCGGTCTGGATCTGGAAATCTATCTCAAGCACAGCCTCATCCTGACCATGCATCTGGAGCCGAGTGTCCAGGAGTTCATCTATCCAAGCCTTGATCTGTCTGTAGGGCGAACACGGCCCTACCTGCTGCCGAATCAGTCGCGTCGTCATGCTCCACCTCCACCCTTCAGCCTACCCCGCAGCCGTCTACCTGATAGACGGTCTACCTAGTACTTAGGTAACGAACTCGGCCCGCTCGTGGTTTCGAGCCCGCTCCTATTCGACCTCGTCGTGGGGCCCGGTCTGATCGCCGATCAGCCTTGCCATCACCCCTGAATACGTGCGTCCCGATCTGACCCGCCCGCCGCCCGCGAGCGACAGAACGTACTCGCCGTGGGCAACGGCCTGGAGTTCCGTAATCCGATCGACCCGAACGATGGCAGATCGGCTGACTCGCTCGAACCCGTCGCCGAGCCGCCCCTCCATCCCTTTCATCGTCTCACGCAGAAGATGAGACGTCTCGCTGGTATGGATTCGCACATAGTTCCCGGCGGCCTCGACCCACTCGATCTCCTGGACGCGGACGAATCGAACTCGGCCCCGGGACCGAATAACGATGCGCTCCGGCCCGGCGGCTTGCCTGCGGACATCCCCGAGCAGCGCCCGCAGCTCCGACCTCAAATCCGAATCCGCTCGCAGCCGCTCCTTGACCCAATCAAGCGTCCGGTGAAACCGGTCCTGGTCGAAGGGCTTGAGGAGGTAGTCGATGGCGTGCACATCGAAGGCCCGCATCGCGTACTGGTCGTAGGCCGTGACGAACACGACGGCTGGTAGACGATCGCTGTCGAGCGCTCTGAGCACCTGGAAGCCGTCCATCTCGGGCATCTGGACGTCCAGAAAAACCAGGTCCGGCGATAATTCCAAGATGGATGAGACGGCGCTCAGCCCATCCTCACATTCGCCCACGATTTCGATCTCGGAATCGCGCTCAAGCAGCGTGCGGAGTCGTTCCCGCGCGAGCGGCTCGTCATCCACAAGAAGGGCTCTGATCCTACTCACCGGCTGCTTCCCGCGTGGCCGCTTCCTGATACGGGATCCTGATTAGTATGCGAAGCCCTCCTGTTTCGGATGTTCCCATTTGGAATTCGTGGGCTTCACCGTACAGGTGCTGCAGACGCGCCTGTGAGTTGGACAGACCGACACCTCCCTGGCCGCTACCATCCGCGGCGCGGGAATTGTCCAGTCCGGGTCCGTCGTCCTCGATCGTAATCCGCAGCCACTTATCCTCCAGCTCCGATCGAACGCCGATCCAGCCTGGACCCGCGCGAGGAGCGATGCCGTGCCGTATGGCGTTCTCAACCAGAGGCTGCAGGATGAGATGCGGGACCAGCGCATCCAGTGCATCAGGGTCGGTATCTACTGTCACAGAAAGACGACTACCGAACCGAATGCGCTCGATGTCCAAGTATCGCTCCAACAGCTCCAGTTCGTCTTTGAGGGGCACCTGCTGTGCTCCCTCACTTTCGAGCGCGACCCTCAGCAGGTCGCTCAGGCGCACCAGCATTCGCTCGGCCGAATCCACATCTCTGTGCATCAGCGTGGAAATGGCGTGCAGTGTGTTGAACAGGAAGTGTGGATGGAGCTGCATGCGAAGCACCTGTAGCCGAGCTTCGGCAAGCCTAGCCTCCAGCCGCGACGCCACCAGTTCGCGCTCCCGATTCCTCTGGTAAGACGTGACGAGATGAACCGCGGCTACGATTGCTGCATACACCAGAAGATTGGAATGAAAGTCGGCCAGACTTGCCAGGGTGCTGAACTGTCGGTTGGTCATCCAGGGTAGAAACTGGCCGATGCCTGCATCCAGAGCGGAGTACAGGATCGAGAACACGACCCCGCCCAGCATGTGGATCAGCAGGCTGGTCAGCCGCTGGCCCTTTTCCACCGGAAAACGGCGAGCTAGCAGAAAGATCAGGGGTACGAGCAGGGCCCACAGGTACCAGGACGTGAGTGCCGGGGCGAGGGCGCGGCCCCAGGTCATCCGGTTATCGGCGTATCGGTAGTATGTGAAGAATGTCCGCGAACCGAAGAATGCGCCCAGCAGGGTGGCCGCACCGAACACGGCGGCCCCCCGAACGATCAGGTTTTTTATTGTCCCCGAAGCTCCACCAAGCGTTCCCGCGCCCCATCGTTCGTCGGATCCATGGCTAGCGCCTTGTCGTAGAATTCGATGGCGTGAGCATTATCGCCGATCGTCATGTAGGCCTCTGCCAGACTGTCCCACACGTTGGACGATTCCGGATGCAGCTCGCTATTGAGCTGAAAGACTCGTAGCGCTGCCTGCGGCTGGCTTTCCAGGTGCTGGTATCCGAGGGCATTCATGGCTCGTTCCGGAAACATCGGTGCTCCGCGCCTTCCGCTTTCGTCTTCGAACAGGCTGGTCGCACCGTCCAGATCGCCTCTCTCGAGGAGAACGAGAAACTCGCGCTCGCGCTGGACGGACGCAGGCTGCTCGCCGTGGCTGAGACTCCATACGTACGCCGTCATGGCTGCCAGCTGAGGACGAGTCAGATTCATGCCGCCGCTCGGATTCATCTGGAATCGGCGAGGCGTGGTGGCCTTCCACTCACTTCTCTTGACGCCCCACATGATCGTGGTCTGGATGCCATCGAAGTCGCCCTCGCCGTGCAGCCACTCCACGTCGCTCAAGTCTGGAGCGCGGGTTCCCGACCCTCTTCCCGCAACTGCGTGACAGAACGTACACGTGCCCTGATGATAGAGGCCGCTGCCCTCTTCGATCAGTAGTGCCAGGGCTCCCGGCTGGATGGTGTCTGTAACGGACGGTCGTCCGTCGTCCCCCTGTGCCAGGGCTGCCGGGACACCCGCAAACAGTAAGAGACCCAACACTGCGGCCGTGGAACTCCAGCTTCCGTGAGGTTTGCGCATGATTCCTCCAATGTCTGTGTGACGCTTTCCCAGCCAAGCTGCCAGCAGAACGGCGGGCGATCCAGCAGATCGGGATCATCTGGTCTCGACGCGGGACAAACCGCTTTCAAGTTGGGGCAGGCCTGCCGAGTGTAGTTAACACCCGGGAAAACTTCCCCTCTCCTCGTGGTCCTGGTCGGGTCGCGCCCCGTCCACGATTCTCTGCTAGGGTGAGGTCCCCTCGAGATCGATCTGCCGAACACCCTCAAGCTTCTCCTCCAGTTCCTGTACCCGATCCGCCAGTCGGACCGTGGACAGTCCCAGGCGCCGAACCTCGATGAGCAGGTGAGAAAGGAGCCGCGCCGATTCCGCGTACTCTCCCTCTGGGTACAGTCCCAGCAGGGTTGCGAGGTCGGCGCGAGCCTGGTTCGGATCGTAGGTGTCTGCCTGAGGGTCGGCCTGCACGAGGGCGCCTTCGTACAGGGCCCTCTCGTTCTGGGCCGATGTGGAATCTGCGCCTACTACCGGCAGAATCGGCTCGGCTTCGACGACCGGGCCCGCGTCCGCGTCGTTATCCGGTCCAAGCGCGGGCGCGTCCTCTACGGGAGGGTTCAAATAACAGGAGGCGGTCAAGACAAGAAGAATCGGCCACAGCCGGTCACGAACACCGCTTCTCCGTATCACGCGCTCCCCCGGGCGGCTGTCCGCCTAGTCGGCTCTTTGAGCGAGGTGCCGGCATCAGTAGCGGCTGCCACACTACGCAGTGAGAGTATGAACACGCTGCCGCCCTGAGGATTGTCCTCTACCCTAATGGAGCCCTCATGGGCAGCAGCGATCTCGCGGCAGATAGCCAGTCCCAGCCCTACCCCGGCTCCAGCGAACGGTGACGACGTCTCCGTTTGATAGAACCGGTCGAAAATGCGCTCTTTTTCCGCGTTGGCCACACCGGGTCCCCGATCGGCCACCGAGACGGACACGACTCCATCCCCGACGCCGTCTCGCGCCATCAGCAGCTCGATTTCGGTACCGGGCGGGGAGAACTTGATAGCGTTGTCGAGCAAGTTCTCCAGAACCTGCGTGATTCGCGGCGCGTCGCAGCGAACCCATGCCGGCTCCTCACCCAACTCCGCCCGAATCGCCGACCCCCGCGTTGCGATCCTGAGTTCCGCCCCTGCGGCGGCGTCTCGGCACAATTCGGTGAGATCCACCGCCTCGAAGTTGTACTCCATGGCCCCGGCTTCCATGCGCGCCAGGTCGAGAAGCCTGGCGATCAAGCCCGAAAGGCGCTCGCCGCTCGCGTAACTCAGTTCCAGCAACTTCCGCTGGTCTTCGGAAACGTCGCCCGTCAGCTCATCCAGCAGGAGACGCGTCGTTTCCTGCATCGAGGCCAGCGGAGACTTCAAATCGTGCGATACGCTCGAGAGAAAGTTCTGCTTGGCCCTCTCGGCTTCGCCCAGCTTGCCGGTCATGAGATTGAAGGCTCGCGCTACCTGGCCAAATTCATCCTTCGCGTCCTCGGCCAGGCGAACCGAAAAGTCGCCCTCGGCCACCGCCCTCGTTCCCGCCGTGAGCCGCCGGAGCGAACCGGAGATGGATCGAACTATGAGGGCCGATAGAAGCAGACTCAAAGCCAGACCGATAGCGACCGCCACCACTGACAGTCTATCTGCGGTGCGGGCTCGATCTGCCGAAACGCTGATTTCCGCGACCATCGCTGCCTCCGAGGCGTCACGAAGCGCCTGGGTTTCGGCCTTGATGTTTGCCACAAGAAGCGGAGAGGTCCCGTCCTCAAGCGGCCGGCTAGCGAGGAAGGCCGACCACGCTTCAGCGACCCCCTCGACCGCGGCGATCTCACCCTTTGTGAGAGGCAGAGTCTGAAAGTGGCGCAGAGTATCCGCGAACGACCGTGCGGCGCGGCGAAACTGCTCCGCATAGCCCTCTTCGTCCAGCAACGCGTACTTTTCCGCTGCTTCGGAGAGTGCGTCGGCCAGCGTAAGCATGTGACTGGAGCTCACGGACACCCGCGAACTCGTCTCAGAAAGCGCCCTGTTGGAATCGACCAGACCTCGAATGACGGACAGCTGGTATGAGAGCAGCGCAACCAGGAGGCCCAGAAACACGCCGTATCCGATGCCCAGCTTGGTGACAACCCTCACTTTTCGGTCTTCTCCCCGTACACCTTGAGCTTGTTCCGGATCGTCTTCACGTCCACGTTCAGCCGCCGAGCAGTCTCTGCCTTGTTGTGTCCAGTACTCTCCAGCGTGTGAAGAATGAGGCGGCGCTCGGCCTCACGAGCGGTGACATTGCCAGGCAGGGTGAGGCCGCTGCCGCCCACGCCGTCGGAGCCGGCCCCCATGTACGGCGGCAGATGGGCCGGCAGGATCCACCCGGCCCTGGCTATGATCGTGGCACGTTCGACCACGTTGCGAAGCTCCCGGATATTGCCAGGCCAGGAGTACGCGAACAGGACGTCGATCGTTTCCTTTGTGAGGCCTTCGATCTTTCGATCGTGCTTGGCGTTGAAGCCGCGAACGAAGTGTTGGGCCAAGATCGGAATGTCCTCGGGATGCTTGCGCAGTGGGGGGACATCGATGGTGAATACGTTCAGCCGGTAGAGCAGGTCCTCCCGCAGGCTATTGTCTCTCGTGACCTCATCTATGGGTCTATTTGTGGACGCCAGAACCCTGACATCGAACGGGATTTCACGCTTGCCCCCAACCCGGCGCGTCGCGCCCTCCTCCAGTATGCGAAGCAGCTTCGGCTGCAGAGACATAGGCATTTCCGCGATTTCGTCCAGCAGGAGAGTGCCCCCGTGAGCCAGCTCGAAACAGCCGGGCCGCGAAGCAATGGCGCCGGTGAACGCCCCCTTCTCATGTCCGAAAATCTCGCTCTCGATCAACCCGGCCGGAATGGCAGACGTGTTGATGGCGACATACGGTCCTGTGCGACGATCGCTCAATTCGTGAATCGTGCGGGCGACCATCTCCTTCCCGCTTCCGCTCTCGCCGGTAATGATGGCCGAGGCGCTACTGTCCGCCACAATCTCTGTGATGCGAAACACTTCACGCATCGCGGGGCTCGGTCCTATCATCAGGCCGAGACGGACGTCCTCACTCTCGAGTCGGTTTTCCAGGGCGATGGTTGCGTCGCGCGAGCGTAGGCTGCGCTGCGCCGCATTCAGAATGGCCTTGAGGTTGTCGTAATCCAAAGGCTTGGTGACGAAGTCGAATGCGCCCCGCTTCATGGCGTTGACGGCCCAATCCACGCTGCCGTGAGCCGTCATGACGATTACGGGCCGATCGCTCTTTGGACCCTTGAGTTTGTCAAGGAGATCGAACCCGGATGTACCCGGAAGCACGACATCGGTAATCACCAGGTCGGGCGACTCGGCCTGCAGAACGGAGTCGACCGCGTCGCCACTTTCTGCCCCACACACCCGGTAGCCCCAATCCCGAACCCGGATTGTCAACACCTCGCGCATGGCATCGTCGTCCTCGACGATCAGAACGAGCGGTTTCTCAATACTCATAGGCCACCAAGACTACCGGGCACCCCAGTCCGCGTCCAGCGCGAACCGGGAAAACTTCCCTGTTTCTCGTGGATTTGTGCGGTGGCCCGGACTGCCAGAATCACCTTCAAAGCGCCATATTACAATCACTTGACGCGATTCTGGCATAGCGGAACGGACGTTGCTTATCGAGTTAGCAGGTGCAGCCGCCGGTTTGGCGAGATGTACCAATAGATGACGTACCGGGCTGGGCAGGGCGGAAAAGACATGGCAGCCAGCAGGACATGACTCTGTCTGGTTCCGGTACAGTCAAGGCCGAGTGGATTCGGGTGTAAGCGGGTTGGCGGCAGCACACGACAACGCGTGCATCCGAGTCCACAAGGCCATTCTTAGTGGCTCTCCGCGTTTTCCATGCGCCAGAAGTCGATCCCTCCGGCCTGTAGCCGAACCTCAACCGATGCGACTCTCTCCAGTGATCCCAGGTCAATGACATCCACGGTGCCCAGGACCGCACCGATGGACTCGTTCGATACGAATGCGTAGCGGTCGTCTGGACTGATGACGACCCCATGTGTGACAGGTCTGGTCGTGGAGAGTCTCGCCGCTTCTGCTCCGGTCGTCAGGTCGAACACACTGACGGATTGTTCGCCCTTGTTCGTCGCCACTAAGAATCGACCATTCCTGGAAGCCGCCAGATTGTAGACACCTTTTCCTGCCACCAGCCGCCGGATGACTTGAAGAGAACCGGCGTCGATCAGTATTCGGTCCCCGCGACATTAGACCTCCTGGCTGCCGCCTATGCCGAGGCGGGGAGGTTCGATGAGGCAGCCGCGAGGGCCACGGAGGCGGCCAACCTGGCACGCTTGGTTGACGACCT
>JAZGCO010000006.1:0-2684 GCA_036476995.1 Gemmatimonadota bacterium | reverse complement strand
GAGGCGGATCGCATCGACCGCTTCCGGCCGCCGTACAACAGGGCTCTCAAGAACCGGTCGCGCGGCTGGTACATCGAGATCAACTGGGCCGATCCCTTCCCACGTCTTCGTGTAGTTCGAACGACTGCCCGGGCCCGTGCCCAATACTTCGGCCCCTACCGCGGCCACCGCTTGCCTACTGAAACGACGGCGCTGCTTCAGAAGGTGACGCGCATTCGCAGCTGTGCGGGGGCGGTTCGGCCTGACAGAGAAGGATCGGCGTGTCTCCAGCACGGCATTGGTCTGTGCAGCGCCCCCTGTATTTGCAAATCGGGACTCACCGAGTACCGGAACCAGGTCGAACTCGCAGCGCGCTTGCTCGATGACCCGGCAGCCGCATTCGAGACACGGATGCGGTTCTACGCCGCACGCGACAAGGCGACAGCCGACGACGACCTCGACCTCGCTACAGACTGGCAGCGCAGAATCGACTGGCTGCACGATCTGGATGGGTACCGCAGCGTGCTCGAGCGGCCCTGGGTAGAACGCTCGTGGCTCATCGTGCTGCCTGGCGCCGAGCCGGATCTCGGGGTGCTCGTTCCGGTCGCCCGCGGACGCGTACTGCGGCGGGTAGCCGTTCGCTGGTCACAGCCTCACTGGCACCGGGCCGTGGGCGACGCCTGCTATGCGGTTTGGGTCTCGGAGCTCCAGAGCGATTCTGTCTTTCCGGCCTCCGAGATGACTCCGAGTCTCATCGTGACCCGCTGGCTTGAAGATGGGTGCCCCGGCGGCGAAGCGTTCGACCTGCATGACATGGACGCCGATGCGATCACGCGCCACCTAGGAGTGGGTGTGGCTGCGGCCTAGTTTTCTATGTTCGCACCGGGTGCGAGTGCGGGAGGAACGGCTCGGCGGGACATAGCGCGTCTACAAGACCTGGCTTCGTTTCCCACGCGTCAAAGCATTCGGCGTACCGCAGGCCCCACGGGTCCGCGTTTCTGGCCAGGCGCGCCAGCACCCAGTCGGGGTCGGGAAACTGCAGATCGCCGAAGTAGACTTTCCCCAGTTCGAGGATCTGGTCCACGAACGGTTCCACATCGATGGCGACGGACGGAAGCGCCGAATGGATCCCGCGATACGTAAACACGGGGGCGAACTCCCGGTGGGTCTGTGCCGGAGCGACGATCTTTTGTATCCGGGCCAGCGTGATCGCTGATCGTACGATCTGGCCGCAGGCTTGATGGTCCGGGTGCCGCAGACCCCGGCTCCAAGCATCGCCAAACGTTACGACCGCGTCCGGTTTGACCTCGGCGATGACCGCAGCGACCTGCCGGGAGGCGTCTGCCGTGTAGACTAGTCGCGTATCGGGAAAGTCCAGGAACCGGGTTTCAATCCCGAGCACACGGCCGGCCTCGCGCCCGTGCGACTCTCTCCGCGCCAAGACCTCGCCGGGCGAAATTGGCCCGAACGCCTCAGTCATCTCACCCTTCGTGAGCCAGACCAGAACCACGCGGTCCCCTCGGGCCCGGTGGGTCAGTATGGTTCCTGCCGTGCCGATCTCATCGTCCGGATGAGCCAGCGCGACAAGCAGGGTGTACGGCCGCTGCGCTTCGGCCTGACCCGGCTGGTTCAGGGTGTTATCCGGACTCCAGCTGTGATCGGAAAGGACCAGGCAGTGTCGAAAGGCTGCGCTTCACCGGCGGTCCCCTGGGAGAAAACGAAGGTATCCACCGCATCTACCAGAATCAGAAGTGCACTGGCCTGGACATGCACATTCACAATCTCGGACACCTGGTACCCTATGTCGGCACCGCCATACACGGACGGGTACGACTCATCGAAGGCTCCCTGGACCAATAGCGGATCGAAATCCGCGTCCGCTTTCATCTGGGTGAGTCCTCCGCCTACATGAACCGTGAAGGTAAACGGTATGTCCTGCTCCCATGGCCGAGCAAAGGTGATCTCGAAACCTGCACCGATCGTAAGCAGATCCATGGGAGGGCTCAGGATTAACCCCGACACCGGTGATATTCCCTCTTGAAGCCGCTGAAGCGACCCATCCACCCGAAATCCCCAGTGGTCCGAAAAGTGGTACACCAAGCTTCCGCCGAGAGCTAGGCCTTCGCTCGTCAGCGTGTGCAGTTGTCCTCCAGGAATCGCTACTCCGACGTTGCCCGCGATCGAAAAATCACCCTTTTCTTGCGCTACGGCATCGGTGGAAGCGCTCAGCAGTAGAGCGACAAACGCCAGAAGTGCCCCGAGTCTCTTGGCGAAATGCAAAGATGCCTCCTTCGCTGCTCCAACGTGAAAATACTTGTCAGGCCCGTTACACAGGTGCTCAGACCGATGCTTCGCAGCCGCGTCCACGCGAATCGGTCGCGCGACGCTCTCTCAATGCTGCAGGAAGCGCGCCACGACCGTGCGCCACGACCGTGGGGCCGCAGCGCCAGGCGCAAGCTACTGTGGCGCCCCCTTTCCTACTACCTGCTTCATGGTGGTACCTGCGGGGATCGACTCTCCTGCCTCCACCCCATTCATGACGGCCAGCCGGTCCAGAGATATCGTGGATGGAAACCTCTGCTGGAACTCCGTGATCGTCATCGCCCGATCCCTTCGGACGAACTACACCCACATGGGCTGAACATTTAACGCCGCCGAAACGGACAAGCGCCGAAAACTGGACAGGGCTGACTGAAGCGAGCCGT
>JAZGCO010000059.1:0-2343 GCA_036476995.1 Gemmatimonadota bacterium | reverse complement strand
CCGTCTTGAACCCCCGCACGGGCATGATCGAAGAACCATCCGAAACTTACGAGTATCGCCGCCGACTTCACTTCCTGTAGTCACCATGGAACGACCGGCTCCGTTTCGCAGCGTCGTAGATTACGCTAGCGAATCGGAAAACCCGTAGCGCAGAGCTACATACGAAAGGAGCCGGCCATGGAGAAGGATATCCGATTCGTCGGTCTGGATGTGCATGCCGAAACGATCGCAGCTGCCGTGGTGGATCCTGGGGGCCCGGTTGAGTCCCTGGGAACGATCGCTCACCGTCCAGAATCGGTGCGCAAGCTGCTGCGACGGTTGGGCCGTCCGGATCAGCTACGGGTTTGCTACGAGGCAGGTCCGACGGGTTACGGGCTGTACTGGATACTGACGAGGATGGGGGTCCACTGTGACGTGGTGGCGCCGACGCTGATCCCGACCAAGTCCGGCGACCGGGTCAAGACCGACCGGCGTGACGCGGAGAAGCTGGCCAAGTACTACCAGAACGGCGACCTGACGCCGGTCTGGGTACCGGATGCCGAGCACGAGGCGTTGCGAGATCTGGTGCGTGCCCGGGAGGCGGCGAAGAGCGACCAGACGCGGGCGCGCCATCGGCTGTCCAAGTTCCTGCTTCGGCGAGATCGTCGAGCGCCGAAGGGTGTCAGACGCTGGACGCAGAAATACCTGGACTGGGTGCGCCGAGAGGTGAAGTTCGACCTGTTCGCTCAACAGGCAACCCTGGAGGACTACCTGGCGGAGGTGCTGCACGCCGGCGAACGGATTCGGCGCCTGGAGCAGCGGATCGACGATGCGATCGAGGAAGTTCCGGAATCGACGCGTGCGGTGATCGCAGGCCTGCAGGCGCTGCGCGGGATCGCCAAGATCTCGGCGGTGACGATCGTCAGCGAGTTGGGTCGTCTGTCCCGCTTCGCCCGGCCGCGACAGTTGATGGGCTACAGCGGAACGGTTTCGAGCGAGCACTCGACGGGTCAACAGGTGCGACGTGGAGCCATCACCAAGACCGGCAATGCCCACTTCCGTCGGATCCTCGGTGAGGCGGCCTGGTCCTACCGGTACCACCCGTACGTCGGGCCAGCCCTGCGCAAGCGCCAGGAGGGTCTGCCTGCCGAGGTCGTGGAGATTGCCTGGAAGGCCCAGCAGCGTCTTCATCGCAAGTATCTACGGTTGGTCGGCCGCGGCAAGGTCAAACAGCAGGTGGTGACCGCCGTGGCGCGAGAGCTGACGGGTTTCATCTGGGCCATCGGGGTCCACCTGGAGCAGAGCCTGGGGGTCGAGGTCATGCCCCGCGAAACAAGGTGACAGAGGATCTTCGGCGAACGCCGACGAGTGGTTGAGAAGGGATGAGGCGAATGCATCTGGAGCGGAGCAGGCGCCGGTCGAAGGGCATACGGCAAGGAGGATCCTCGTTGATTCTATGCGACAGGCCCATGGCCGGACCCGCGACTGTAGTCCGAGGTAGCTCCCGACGGATCATGACCATGACGGCGGGCTCAACACGAGCTCGATCCGCGAATATCAGATTGATCAACCGTCGACAACGCTGCTTCGACCTGCGCCTGCTCCGCTCCAGGAGTCCAGACTCCATCCGCCGTACCCTCGCTGGGACAAAAAGCTGGACTTGACAGGTCGTTCCATATCAGAATCGGTGTCAAGGCCAGGCGCGCCGGACCCGACGCAGAGGAAACCCCGCCGGTCCGGGAGAGACCGATGAACGATCACGCGCTGCGAGTGTACGAATCGATGCTGGGCTTGCTGTCCGGCCTCGACAATCCCACGCCGATGGTGCGGCTCAACCGAGTCGTGCCGTTCGAGCATGCGACGGTCTACGCCAAGCTCGAATGGTACAACCCGTTCGGCTCGGTCAAGGACCGCGTGGCGGCCAACCTGGTGCGCGACGCCGAAGAGCAGGGTGTGCTCGGAAGTATCGAGAAACTGGTCGAGCCGACCTCGGGAAACACGGGGATGGGGCTGGCCATGGTGGCCAACGCCAAGGGCTACAGGTTGACCACCCCGCTGTCGAGCGCGATCCCGCTGGAGAAGCGAACCGTGCTGCGCTTTTTCGGCTGCGATGTGATCGAGCTGGAGGACACGCTCTGTCCCGCTCCCGGCGCGCCGGAAGGCGCGATCGTCGTGGCCCACGAGATTGCGGGCAAGCCCGACTTTCACATGCTCAACCAGTACGAAAACGAGGCCAACCCCGGGGCGCACTACCGCACGACGGGTCCCGAGATCTGGAAGCAGACAGGGGGAAAGGTGACGCACTTCGTGGCCGGGTTGGGGACCTGCGGAACGATCGGCGGCACGGGGAGGTTCTTGAAGGAA
>JAZGCO010000058.1:0-2749 GCA_036476995.1 Gemmatimonadota bacterium | reverse complement strand
ACTGGCGACGCCGACGCTGGGCTTGATCAAATCTCGTGGACACCTTCCGAAGGGCAGAGCGCGTAGTGTCCCCAAACGCCGCTGACCAGTCGGCAGGCGCCGCTCGGCACCGAAACCCCCTATAATCCAGCCAGTTCCCGTCATCTCTTCCCAGGAGGGTCATGGCGCTCGCCCCCGGCGTTCGACTTGGTCCGTCTGCGATCGCTGCGCAGGGATCTGAACGTCGCGCCGGGTGGCCGGTGGGCGCCCGCCGAACGAGGCGCCTCACTGACGCGATGGATCGTCGCCTATTCTGCGCCGTCGTTCCCTGGCTGGTGGACGCTGTTGGCCCGAGCGGCGCCGATCCACGTCTTCGGCCAGCACCCATTTGTCGTCGATGAGAGATTGTTCGTACCACCGTCGGTACTTATCGAGCGATGCCTCACTGTCGAAGTGCTGAGAGTGCTCAGCAGTACCGGGGCCGCACACTAGAAGGGTGAGGCCTGACAGAAAACTCATCATTCGGACCGATTCGTCGCCGCGAACGAACAGCCAGCTCTGCCGCTTGCTTTCCATGCCCTTCAATATCGGCCTTGCGCGGGAGTCTGGACAGTGTCTCGTGCCTCCCGAGCGAGTCTCGGGCCTAGAAGTATCGCTTGTAGCCGAAGGTGAGCATGAAGCCCGACGCGTCGGGCACGCCGACTGGATGGCTCACGAGGTCCTCCTGCAGCAGTGCAGGCAGAAGTACCATGACCAGCTGCTCAGTACAAGGGCTGTCTGAAAAACGCTTTAAACGAAACTGTCACTGGAAGAGCGCATCACTGGCAGCTGCCCATCGGCGTTTCCTGTTCGATAGGGCCTGACGGGAAGATTGCACTTCTGTGAGTAGAGAAAGGCATGAAATCGCTTGTAGTGGCTGGCGGGAAGATTGACCATCTTGACCAGTATGCGGTAGTTGCCGCGTGTTTCCCGCAGGCCGCGGTCAATGAGCGCCGCTAAATCGGCGCGAGTCATCTCGCGAGCCTTGAAAGGCTCCTGCACGACCTGCCAGAAATTACCGCCCGCCATCAGCTGCTCCCACAGCCGATCCACGGTAGCAGACGGCGCACTGGAGCCTGACCGTTCACGGGCCACCGCCGGTTGCGTCTCGGGCGCCTGACGTGCGCCCGCCGCATCGGCGACGGGCGCCTGGGTGTTCTGGAGGATCTCTAGCGGCAAGTCGCTGGCTGCTATCGGGCGACGGAAGTCCCGCAGCACCAATCGCTCCGTCATGTTGCGCAACTCACGCACGTTGCCGGGCCACGCGTACCGGGGAAGAAGCTCCGTCGCCTCGGGTGCCAGATCTGGGCAGCGATTGCCATACGCCTTGCTGGCATGCTGGAGATAGTGCCGGAAGAGTAACTCCACGTCGGCCCCACGCTCCCGCAGCGGTGGCACCCGAATCCGAATCACGTTCAGCCGGTAGTACAGATCCTCGCGGAACCTACCCTCGGCTACCATCTTCGCCAGGTCGCAGTTCGTGGCCGTAATCATCCGCACATCCACCCGACCCACGGGAGCATCGGCGCCCACGGGTTCAATCTCGCCGGACTCGGCGAACCGCAGCAGCATGGCCTGCATCGTCAGGCTCATCTCGCCGAGTTCGTCGAGAAACAGCGTGCCGCGATTGGCCCGGCGTATCATCCCCAGCTTGTCGCGGTACGCGCCCGTGAAGCTCCCTCGCGTGTGGCCGAACAACTCAGAGGCTAGCAGCGTCTCTGGGATACCACTACAGTTCATGGCGACGAAAGGTCGCGCATGCCGCTCGCCCTGGCAATGCACCAGTCGTGCGACCAGTTCCTTGCCAACGCCCGTCTCTCCAAGGATTAGGACCTTCGCATTCGTGCGCGCAGCCATGTCGATTTCGTTACGAAGCTGGATCAGTGCAGGGCTCTCGCCGAGCAGAAGCGGAACCTGCTGAAAAATGGGGCCCATCGGCGACGACTGACTCCATGAATCGTACCAGGTTTCTGGGAGAGCGAATTACGTGAGACCGGCCAGTCCACGATGCACCGAGCGAACACATCGATTACAAATTCAGTAGACGATTACAAGTTCAGTAGACGACGTGGTCGCTGTCGGCTGAATCGTACCGGCTTTGTCGGAGGGCCTATTCTTTGGAGAGAATGGGTTCCAAAATTTCGGCACGCGCAGAGTGAGCTCGATATACCCCAAGGCCAAGTGGAGGATGGGACCCGCTGGGGTTGGTATACGGGGTTGGTGGCTTATCCGGCTGTTCCCCCTTCGCGTACAAGTCCGGCAATGGAGCGTGTGACGTACACGGGGGCTCTAGGCAATGACCAGTCGGCGGGGCGCCGCTCGACGCTGAAACCCCCTAGAATCCAGCCGGTCCCAGTTTCCACCTCCAGGAGGGTCATGGCGCTCGCCCCCGGCGTTCGGCTTGGTCCGTATGAGATCGTCTCTGCCCAGATCGGCGTGGGCGGGATGGGGGAGGTCTATCGAGCGCGGGATACGAAGCTGGATCGTGATGTTCGCCCTGAAGGTGTTTGCCGGACCTGGTTGCCGACAGGAGGATTCCGATGCTGAAGCCAACAGCACAAACGGTCATGACGGTCGTCGTCGGCGTGATGCTCACCGGCGTCTTGGCTGCTCAAGAGACGCCGCAGTCCGAGCAGGAGGCGATGTACTACCGCTACTTGGACTTCGCGTCGTACGTGACAGGCGGCTCGGTCGAACCGCACTGGATGGCCGACGGCAGTAGCTTCTGGTA
>JAZGCO010000057.1:0-6633 GCA_036476995.1 Gemmatimonadota bacterium | reverse complement strand
GATGTGGTCGGATTTCCGGGAGCGGGCTATCCGGTTCTAGACTCGGAAGGATCGGGATACCTCGATCCGAACGATGTGTTTCGGGGAAACTCGTTCAGCGGACCTCACGCATCGGGGGTGGCCGCCTTGATGCTGTCTGCGAACCCGGATCTTCCAGCCTGGCGGGTGAAGGATCTCATGGAGCAAACGGCCCGCGACATCTCGCCGGAAGGGAAGGACAATCGGACTGGAGCCGGTCTGATCGACGCATTTGCGGCAGTACAGGTGGCGATGCGTCAGTAGGAGCCGGTCTGCGCACTGAAGTTCCCGCCTGCGCACTGAAGTTCCCGCCGCCTGCGCACTGAAGGCCCCGCCGACCGCGCACTGAAGCCCCGCCGACCGCGCGCCGCGGGTGCCGAAGCCCTATATTCCCAGCGATTGCGAAGAACCCTTCAGCGGAGGCTAATCGCATGCGAACTCATCATACCAGGGCGGCTATCGCCAGCCTTCTCGCCGGCGTCGCCGTGCTGACCGCCTGCGGAAACGTAAACACACCGACCGAGCCGCTGCCGGTTGCCGTGGGAGAGTCCACTCCGGCTCCGACTGCTACGAGCACAGCCGTCGGCGAGATTGTCGTGAACACCTCCACATCCGGACTGTTCGAGGGGGCTGGCTTCAGCGTGACTCTCGACGGCAATCGAAAGCGGATTATTCGAGACGACGTCACGATTTCGTTCCCAAGCGTATCAGTGGGTGACCACTCCTTGGCCCTCACCGCTCTGCCGGCCAACTGCACTGTGGAAGGGAGCAATCCTCAGAGGGTAACGGTTCTCGATGGCGTAAGCAGCCGGAGGGTCTTCGACGTGACCTGTTCCGCCCCGGGAGCTCAGTCTCCGTCCCCGGACTGAGGTGGCTCCATCTATGTCGTGCCAGCAACGGCTTGCACCTTTCTTGGAGGCTCAAATGAGGCTAATCCATCCCGCCGGAGCGATAATTACCGGCCTTTTCCTAACCATGGCGGCCTGCGTTCCCGCAGAGAGTCCGGATCAGCAGCTCGACGCCGGCGCTGACGAGGCCGCATCCACGCAAGCCGATGTGGAGGCGATCGACTCACTGCGTGTCTGGTTCGCGGAAGCCATGACCGCCGGCGACGTTGATGGAATGATGAGCAACTACGTGGAAGACGCCGTAGAGATGCCGCCGAATGAGCCCGCCCTTACCGGTAAGGGCGCGATTCGCGCCCGTCATGAGATGTTTAGGGATCAGTACGTCATTCGCCTGGACAATCCGTCTGACGAAACCATGGTCGTGGGCGATGTGGCTATCCTGAGGGGCTCCTACGACATCACCCTGGAACCGAGAGAAGATGGACCTGTGATCCGGGACAACGGAAAGTATCTCGTGACATGGCTGCGGCAGGCTGACGGGGCCTGGCTGGCGGCTCACGAAATCTGGAATACCGACAATCCGCTGCCGGAGGGGCGCCCGCTGGCTCAGTAGCCGGTAGGCAGGCCTTCTAGCGGCGTTTCGTTCACTCATCTCGCCCGATCAAGGAGGTACCTATGCGCAGGCCCATTTCACTGCTGCTCGCCGGAGTCGCTTTGCTTCTGACGACATCCGTTGCGAACGCACAGGATGCGAGCGTCGCCGATCCGGACCACTACGTGGTCGAGTTCGAGAACGACCATGTTCGGGTTTTACGGGTCACGTACGGTCCGAACGAGAGTTCGGTGCTGCACGAGCATCCGAAGAACGTAGTGGTGGCTCTCACGGACGGTGGGGTTTGGAAGATGACCGGTGCCGACGGGGAGGCCAGCGAGCTAAGAATTGGAGCGGGCGAGGTTGTGTGGGCCGACGCCACCGTACACATGCCGCAAAACATGTCTGACGGTACTCAGGAAGTCATCATCGTTGAGCTCAAGATGGACCATATGAAACGAATGGACCATGAAGCCCATATGGAACGAATGGACCATGAGGCTAAGGACGACTACGACGATGACGAGGATGATGCCGAGGACGACGACTGAGGCGACGCCTGCCGGGCTTAGCTAGCCCTTCTTGCTTTTCGCGTAGTGCCGGCGCGCCTTGGCCCGATTGCCGCACGTTTCCATCTCGCACCATTGCCGGCTTCGGTTGCGGCTCTCGTCCATGAAGACCCAGGCACAGGTGTCCGAGGCACACGACTTTACCCGGGCGATCGAACCGGACGTGAGCAGTTCCGCCGCGGAAAGTGCGACCGACCAGAGCGGCTCCGCCAGCTCATCTCCATCACCTGACCAGGCCAGCTCGAATCCCGCCTCCGACGGGACGAGGCGACGGTGGACCATGGCAGCTGCCAACTCCTCATTAAGGAGCCGTAGATCACTGGCCGGGGGCGCCTCGCCCGCAACCAAGGTGGTGAAGAGCCGGTACAGAGCCTCCCGCAGAGCGATGGCGCGACGCAACACGGCGTCAGCCGCATGCGAATCGCGAGCGGATGCCCGGGCAAGCCGTGCACCCGCCTCACGAGACAGCAACCCACCCGTCTCGATCCACCTTACCAGATCCGCATACGCAGTCAGATGCTCGTTCGGCGTCTGCTCTAGGCGATCGCCCAAAGTATTGAGAAAATCCAGACACGGACTACCGGCAACGAACCTGAATTCGTGATCGGCCATGACAGCAACCTCTTCCGCGGACCCCGGCCCGAGCAAGTCAGACAAGGGTCACGCGGATGCTGAGGTCGTAGACCAGATCCAGGACGAACTTCCGGAACCGTTTCACCCGATGAAGCCCCCGGCGACGGCTACCGGATACATCAGTATTCCGACGATGGAGAGAGTGCTCCCGGCCACAAGGATTGAGATTCCAGTCAAAACAAGTCGTCGCGTCATCGATTCGTGCGCCATCGTTTCCTCCGTCATAGTGCCCATCTAGCCATGTGAAATGGCGACAGCGGGCGGTGATACTAACCAGTAAATAGAATCTATACTGGTTAGGTTCCCATGTCAACAGATAGACCCTAGTGTGTGTCTCCTAGGAGGGAGGTCAGGCCGTGGAATACTTCGATCCGCTGAGCAGACCGTTTTGGGTGACGATTGGCTACGCGCTCGCGTGCGGCGGCGTTGTGGGGCTCGAACGGCAACTTCGCGGCAAGCCGGCCGGCGTTCGGACGAGCATGTTGATCTGCCTGGGCACTGCGATCTTCGTCGACCTGGGTGTGTCCGCCTCAGGTGCAGCGGGTGACCCGGCGCGGGTGCTCGGACAGGTCGTCACCGGCGTAGGTTTCATCGGTGCGGGTGTGATCATCTCGGACGCGGGCACCGTGGTGGGTGTCACGACCGCCGCGGTCATCTGGCTCCTGGCCGCCGTCGGAGCCGCGATCGGGCTAGGCTATCATCTAGGCGCTTTGGCGCTCGCCCTGGTGGCGGTCGGTGTCCTTGTCGGTGTGGAGCTGATCGAGTCGGCCGCCCGCCGGCTGTCCTCCGGGCCACGGCGAGCAAGCGGCGAGTCTGCGACAGACGAGTGAGGCGGGAAGGGCCACGGTGGCCTTGCTCGTGGGGCTGATAGCTCGCCCCTCACCACTTCTCGGCACCACACTTGCACAGCATACTTGGTGTACCGTGATCCTCTCGGTCGCGTCCCGGTGGCGGAGCGTAGAAGGCCGGTACTGATTCGCCCCTGAGACCCAAGCCAGGAGAACCGGCGCCGTGGAAATCAAAGCACTCTCGGACAGGAATTCGCGAAATGGACACGACTTTGTCTCCATTCTTGGATCCGGGATGAAGGTCGTGGGTGATTGTTCGAGCGACGGAGCGATCCGCATCGACGGCCGAATCGAAGGATCCGTAAAGGCCGGCAAGAGCGTGATCGTGGGTCAGGGAGGCTGCGTGATCGGCGACATTGCGACCAAAGACGCGATTGTGGGTGGGCGAGTCCAGGGATGCATCTCGGCGGATAGCCGAGTCGAGCTACTCGGTACCTGTCACGTAGAAGGAGACATCCGCAGCCGTCGAATCAAGCTGGACGAAGGCGGCCAGGTGGACGGAAGTCTGTTCATGAGGGATATGGGTCTGAGCCTGGTCGAGAGCAGCGACGAGGGCTCGAGCGAGGAAGCTCTTGATCACGTGACGGCTGCAAAGACAGTCAAGCCCGCGCCGAAAACGAATAAACGCGCCGGCTGACCCCCGTCCAGAGATTTGCCGCTCTCAGGTCAGGTGGCGACGCCGCTCTCAGGTCAGGTGGCGACCAGGCGTTTCAGTCGCAGCACGTTCCCGATCCGCCTCCACCGCCGCCGCCTCCACCGCCTCCGCCCCCACTCCCGGCTCCCGCGGTTGATATCGCGGTCGCCGAGTTGGTGAACGAATTTCCGATCTGTGGCGCCAGGGTGTTGAGGGCGAGGATTACAGCGATGGCGAGGAGCGCCAGCAGGATTGCGTACTCAGCCATGTCCTGGCCGGATTCATCGGTCCGGAGCGCTAATTGCAGTCTTGACATTTCGTTATGCGGGGTACGGGACGCAAATAGAATGGCGAGGACAACGGTGCCAGCGCAAGCGCCATGTGCGGAACAGGCTCAGGGAATGCTGATCTGACCCCGATCAGTGACCACGATGCGCGCGGTACCACTCAGGCTGATTATCCCTCTTACACAGATGGTCTCGTCCAGGTAGAGCCGCTCCGGTCGCTCCACGAAGCTGCTCCTGATGCGCCCCGAGATCACAACTTCAAAGGGATGATCCGGGTGCGGCCGCTCGAAGTACAGGTAGGTCGTATGGCCCTCGAGAGCGAGGTAGCGGGTGTCGGCCACGGTGCCGCACACGGCGCGGTATCGGGACACATGCTGTATCGCTTCCCAGGGCGAAACGGGGCCTGAGGCAGCGCTGGCGCAACCTGCCCCGGCGGCGCAAGCGGCTGCGAGAAGAAGCGAGGCGCGCATCGACGGGCGCATCCACGCACGAGCTTGGATCACCGCAGCAATCCCTCCCAGTAACGTGCGGGCCGAAACGGCGGGTCGCACGGGGCCAGCGGGTCGCCGACGACCTCCAGGTCCGCCAGTCGGCCGCACCCGAGGTAGTACTTGCCTGTGCGCTCGGCCTCACTCACGGTCGGCAGATTCCGGCTATCGAAGCCCATCAGCTCGGCCCCGATCGCCTCCAGGGCCACCGGGTCGAGTGAGGCGACCAGAAGCCCGGCGGGCTTCGGATCCGGCCGCAGGGGTCCGTCGCCTTCGCCCCCGATGATTCCGTCGATCACGTGCACGGCGGCCCGCTGCGGAGAATCCGCCAGAGATCCGTCTCGCCTGCCGTACACCAGCGCGATGTTCAGGTCCAGGACCGTCCGCCACAGCGTGTCGTTGCCCGGGTGACACCCTCCCTCCGCATACGAAACAGGGCTGCCAAGGCGGGGGAAGTTGAGAATCGCGGTGTGTCCCCCCCAGAGGGGGAACCGGGTAAGCCGGTTGGCCATTCGCTCGCGCCGGCTGGGCTGCCGGTCGAATTCGTCTCCCTCAGGCGGCCACCCGCGCCGAAAGTGAGGAAGCCAGACTTTTCGGTTGGACAGGCCTATCACGCCTTTGAGGGCGAGCGTGACGCCTGATTTCTTGTGCGTCTTCAGCTTCGGTACGTTGAGGATCAGATCGGCGTCCAGGGCCATGTTCGATAGTGAATAGGCGTGCGAGCCACCGGAGTGGTGCCGAGCCGCGACCCTGTAGTCCCGCTTGTGGAAGGTCAGGCGATCCTGGTTAGGAAGCTGCTCGAGCAGGCTGTGCGGTCCGAGGTCGATCGTGCTGTATCCGTTGGGGTCGCCGCTCTGCTGGACGTACTCCGTCCAGCCGACGTTGTACGATCGGCCCGCGAAGCGGACATCGTCGATCGGAAAGTGCCGCCGGTAGCCGAAATCGCGCAGATCGGTCCAGTCCACGCCCACGCCCCGCGCACGCAGCTCTCCCAGCATGTCGTCGAAGCCGATTCTGCGCTTGGTGTCCTCGATATCGGATCCCTCGATCGGACTGTCGACGACGTGAACCGTTCCCTCTCCCTGCAGCGCGCGCCAGGCCAGATCGATAAGCGGGCGAAGGATAGACGGGTGGGTTGAGGAGGCGAACAGCTGGTCTCCGTCCAGGAGCTTCTCGCGGTCCCGATTCGTGACGAAGTTCGGCTTTACCACGACACACCCGCCCGGTTTCACCCACCGCCCAAAGGGATTCCAGTCTGTTTGGCCGACGCGGCCGGCGTCCAGACGAAGCAGCTCAAGGGTTCGCACGACAGCTGCGTACACCGGATTTGGAGGGTCGAAGGGCGGTACGTCATGGTAGGCGGCGTGAGAGAGCCTCTGAATGGCTACGCGCGGCTTGTCACTGACCGTCTCCGTCATCCGCTCACAGCTCTGGGGTCGAAGACCTTTCCGAGTTCCTGGTAATCGATGTCCATTCGGTTGATCACTGAACGAAACTTACCAGTTCGAACCATGTCGATGTGCTCGACGGCCTCCGGTCGTATCTGCATCTCCTCACCCAGGTAATTTCGAAAAACGCTGAACACCTCGTCGACCACTCGCGGGTGAAAACGTCCCGCCGGAATGTATCGAAATACGAGCTGCCCGGGGCTGGTTTGCTCCACCTGGTAGCGTTCGAAGGCGTACCCATAGTCCTTCAGCACGTGGGAAAAGAAGG
>JAZGCO010000056.1:0-9952 GCA_036476995.1 Gemmatimonadota bacterium | reverse complement strand
TTGAGGATCTTTCCCTTGAGGGGAAGGATGGCCTGAAAAGCCCGGTCGCGGCCCTGCTTTGCCGAGCCGCCCGCGCTGTCGCCCTCCACCAGATAGAGTTCCGACAGCGAAGCGTCCCGGCTCGAGCAATCGGCCAACTTACCCGGAAGGATCCCCGTCTCCAGGGCCGACTTCTTACGTGTCAGGTCCCGGGCTTTGCGCGCCGCGTCCCGGGCCCGAGCCGCCTGGATGGCTTTCTCGATGATGGCGCGCGCGGAGGATGGATTTTCCTCCAGCCACGTTCCCAGTTTGTCGTTGATAAGGCTCTCGACCGCCCCGCGCACCTCGCTGTTACCCAGCTTGGTCTTGGTCTGACCCTCGAACTGCGGCTCCAGGACCTTGACGGAGAGCACGGTTACGAGCCCTTCACGGACGTCGTCCCCGGACAGGCTCGGGTCGCCCTTCTTCAGCGAGTTGTTCTTTTCGGCGTAAGCGTTGATCGTTCGGGTGAGCGCGGCCTTGTAGCCCGTGAGATGGGTGCCGCCTTCGTGCGTGTTGATGTTGTTCACGAAGGTGAACGTGTCCTCGTTGTAGGCCGCGGTGTACTGCATGGCCAACTCGATCTCGGTCCCGTCGTGCGAGCCCGATACGTAGATCACGTCGTCGTGCAAGGGTGTCTTGCTTCCGCGTAGATACTCGACGTACTGCGAGATCCCGCCCTCGAAGTGGAAGTGCTCCTCCTTGCCTCCCTCGCGCTCGTCTTGGAAGCGGATCGAAACATCGCGATTCAGGTAGGCCATCTCTCGCAGGCGGCTCGACAAGGTGTCGTAGTCGTATTCAAGCTCGGTGAAGATTTGGCGGTCGGGCCTGAAATGAACCGTGGTTCCCGTTTCGTCCGTCTTGCCGCCCTTCTTCAGGTCACTGGTCTTGATCCCGCGCTCGAACGACTGTGTCCAGACGTGTCCGTCGCGCTTGACTTCGACATACAGCTTCTCGGCCAGCGCGTTCACGACCGAAACGCCGACGCCGTGCAGGCCACCGCTGACCTTGTACGAGTCCTTGTCGAACTTTCCCCCCGCATGCAGACGCGTGAGGGCCAGCTCTACGCCGGGGATCTTCTCGGTCGGGTGCAGATCGACCGGGATCCCTCGTCCGTCGTCTGTGACCGTGATCGAGTCGTCAGCGTGGATCCGTACCAGAATCTCGCTGCAGAAGCCGGCCATGGCTTCGTCGATCGCGTTATCCACGACCTCGTACACGAGGTGATGAAGGCCGCGGGCCGACGTCGAGCCGATGTACATTCCGGGCCGCTTCCGGACCGCCTCCAGGCCCTTCAGGACCTGCAGATGCTTTGCCGAGTAGTCTGCGTCGTTTCCTTTTGCGGCCTTCCTAGCGGTCTTTTTCTTGGCCATCCAGTGTCTCCAGCTCTGTTTCAGGCGTCCGACTGAACGAATACTATTTTCTCAATGGGAGCCCGGTCTCTGCCCGCGTTCAACTTGGCGAGCAATTCGGGCCGCAGCATGTTCAACTCCATGCGCCACGAGGCGCTGTCCACCTCAACGAACAGCGTGCTGTGGCTGATTCCGGCAGGACGAGCCACCTGCGCGATTCGCTCCCCCACCAGCTCGGACCAATTGGCCACAGCTCGGGCCCGTTCCACGCGCTCAGCGATGCCCAGCTTGGCCAGCGTCGCCTGGACCAGCGTCCCTACGGGAACGGCCTTCGCCTTGCCCTGGCCCGCACGCCGCCGCCGGCGCTGCCCGTTCACGCGGCGTACACCTCGCCGTCCTGAATTCGCCATTCGCTGAGATTCCCTCCGCGCAGCTGGATGTCAGCGGACTTCGGAGCGGTCAGTACGACCTGCCCCGACCGATTCGTGTCCAGCAGCCTCACCACTTGCTCCGACCGGTCCCGGTCTAGCTCCGCGAACACGTCGTCCAGTAAGTACAGCGCGTCTCGGCCCGAATGCTTCGCGACAGAGTCCGCTTCGAGCAGCCGTAGGCCGATCGCCGCTGTGCGACGCTGGCCGCCCGAACCGAAGCGCCGCAGGTCGCGCAGTTCCTGCGCGGAGTCCACTACGGCCAGAATGGCCAGGTCGTCTCTGTGTGGACCCACCTGCGTGGCGCCGTGGCGACGCTCTCGATCGGCCGTCCGCTCGAGACCTTCGCGCAGCCAGGCGGCCCACTTCTCCTCGCCGACTTCACCGGGCATGGTCCCGGCCGCCGGCTCACCGTCGCCGGCGAGTCCTGCCAACCCGGGCTCGTAGCGCAGCACTCCGGCCGCGCCACCCGCGATTTCGGAGTGGTAGCGACCAAACTCCGCACTGACACTTCCTATCCACCGGTCACGCTCGGCCATGATCCGAGCCGCCGGGTCTATGAGGCCACCTGTCCACGCGTCGAGCGCCGCCGAGCTCGCGGCCGAGCGTAAAGCCTCGTTGCGCTGGGACAGTACGGCACGGTAGCGCTGCAGGTTTGCTACGTATCCGGGCCTCACGCGCGACAACAGGATGTCGAGAAATCGCCGGCGTCCTGCGGGCGATCCGGCTACGATCTCGGCATCTTCGAGGCTGAACACTACCGCTCCCAAACGACCCAGTGCGTCCACCAAACGGCCGGTGTCAGTCCCTTCGATCTCAACTTTCTTACGCCGTGTCGTACGCTGATAGGCGGCCGCGATCTCCGTCTGGCCCGACGAGTCGGGCGTCACGGCCTCGATACGGAATACGTCCTCGCCGAACCGGATGAGATCCCGGTCGCGCACCCCGCGAAATGATCTAAAGATCTCGAGATAGTAGATCGCTTCGACCAGATTCGTCTTGCCAGATCCGTTCGGACCAAGGATTACGACCCCGGCTGCCGGAAACTCAAGGTCAAGCTTCTGCAGGTTCCGAAAATTCCGTATTTTCAGGCTTTCGACCGAAACGGGCGGGACTGTGATTTCCGTCGCTTGAGGCGTGCTAGCCGTTGCTTGAATCGACACCCCTAAAAATAGGCCCGCGGAGGCCCACCCGCAACGCACGAACGGGCCGTCGGGGTGCGGTGATTCAGCTTTTCAGGCGTTCTCCGTCCAGCTCGACAATCAGGGCGCGGACAGCCTCCGGAATCGGCGCCTTGCGGGCCTCATTGTAATCGTAGGAGACGACGATGCTCGAGCCCTCGGACGCCACTGCGTCCTGGCTTGCGGAAAGCGCCCGGTATTCGGTCATGAACCGGTCCTCGTGCAACTCAATGGTCCGCGCGCCTACCAGAATCGTGTCGGGATAGAACAACTGCCGCCGAAATCGGCAGGAAGTGGAATGGAGAATCGGACCGATGCGCGTCTCCTCGTAGGAGCGCTCGAATCCGCACCGCTCCAGGTACACGATTCGGGCCGACTCGAAGTATCGGAACACAAGCGTGTTGTTGACGTGCCCGAACGCGTCCATGTCGGCCCAGCGAACCGCCACTTCCACGACGACCGGGAAGTCGTCCAGCAAAGCGCTCACCCGATACCCCACGGCGCCGGACTCGATTCGCAGCGCCTCGCGCCGGCCGGCATCAGCGCTTTACAAAGTCGCTGACGACCGGCTCGTCACCGCTATAGTCATAAAACCCCTTGCCTGTCTTCCGGCCGTGGTGCCCTGCCAGGTACATGCGCTTTAAGAGCGCCGGAGACGCGAAGCGCTTCTCGCGATATTCCTCGTACATGATCTCGGTAATGAAGTACAGGGTATCCAGGCCCACAAAGTCACCGAGCATGAATGGGCCCATGGGGTAGCCACAACCGAGCTGCATGCCGGTGTCGATGTCCTCCATCGAGCCGATGCCCTCCTCGTAGGCACGAATCGCATCCAGCATGTACGGCACCAGCAGCCGGTTCACGACAAATCCTGAGTTGTCACGGCACGCGATCGGAGTCTTGCCCAGGGAACGAGCGAAGGCGAAGGCCGCGTCGAACGTGGCCTCCGACGTAGAGCCCGAGCGGACCACCTCAACCAGCTTCATGACCGGCACGGGATTGAAGAAATGGAGGCCTACAAAACGATCCGCGCGGCTCGTGGAGGCGGCCATTTCTGTGATCGTCAAACTGGACGTATTGGACGCGAAGACCGTGTGCTCCGGACACAGCTCGTCCAGCGAGCCGTACAGTTCCTTCTTGACCTCAATGTCTTCGACGATAGCCTCGATGATCATGTCGCAGTCGGCCAGATCGGCTACGTCCGTGGTGCCGGTGAGGCGAGACCAAGTCTCGTCTCTGGCCGACTCCTCCAGCTTCCCTTTCTCCACGGCCCGGTTGAGGCCCTTCTCTATGGCGGCCATTCCCCGCTCCAGAAACTCCCCGGACACCTCCCGCACGACTGTTTCGTAGCCTGCCGCCGCGCACACCTGTGCAATGCCGCGCCCCATCAGACCGCATCCGACAACGCCTACTTTACTTATGTCGCTCAACGCATGGTTCCTTTCGCTTAGACTTCTTCAAAGAATCCTCTCACCCGATGGCCCCAGGTGCGTCTGTGCACGACAGACAGCTCAGAGCCTCGCTCGAGCCGATCCAGCAGGCCTTCGATCACGAGTTCAACCTTTTCTCGCTGCCGACGGAAGGTCTGCTTGGCGAGAAAAGTCGTGAGCCCGGCTGCTCCAGCGACGACGAGAGGAATTATGAGCAACGGCGGAAATCCGGCCCCCACCACGAGGCTAACGGCGACAGGCGCCCCGACCGAGGCACCGCCGATCGACCAGCCGATGGCATGGCCCCTACGCTGGTTCGAAAGATCGGCTCGGAGGGTGACCAGTGAACGCTCACTCTCCAGCGGCTCAACCATCACCTCGATCCGCCGTGCCTTGGCCAGTTCGTATCCCTTGCCACCCAGATCTAGCCCGCGCTGGAGTTGGCTCATGATATCGGAGGCCGGCTCCCAGATCTGGCGCTCTCGCTGGTCCCGCACCTGTCGCAGTGTAGCCTGCGCCTCAAAATACTCTTCGAGCTTGGATAGAATCTCCGCCGGGGACCCGGTAACTACGCGGCTGAGCTGTACATGGGCCCGGCCCCAGGCCCGAACCGGCAGGCTGCGGTCCGAGGGTCGTGACGGAACCAGCGCGTTGGCACGAGTCTCAGCCAGCGCCTGCCTTACATAGCGTTCTTCAAGACCAACCTCGTCCGCAATGCGCACAACTTCGTCATCGCTCAAGTGATCCGCGGGTTCGGTTCGCCGAAGCTGGAGCTCGGCAGCCCGTTGGATTACGGTTTCGAGTTGACGTCCGGACAGATCGGGGCCCGGTGGGATGCCAGGGCGTGCCGGTGGCCCGGCCGGAGAGTCGGAAGCGTCGGTCATTGCACTAGTCGGCCGATCCGGGTGCGTCGGGTCGGGACTCCAGTGATTCCGGGTCAGCCGTAGACAGTTCGTCCTTCAGCGGATCGGCGGCGGCGAGCCGCGGCGCACCGGGCCCCGATACGGCGAGCTGAGACGGGCTCTGACTGGCTTCCTCTGCCGCTCTGCGGGCCCGTGCCTCCAGATCGGCGAAGCTCTCTTCGCTCTTCTCGGCGGGTTCTCCGGCGATTGTCCTCCCCAACAGGCTGAAGAACTCGAGCGGAAGAGGAAACAGAGTGGTCGAGTTGTTCTCGGCCGCTATCTCCGAGGCGGTCTGCAAGAAACGAAGCTGAAGAGACGCCGGCTGAGAACTGAGCAGGCGAGCCGCGTCCTTGAGTTTCGTCGCGGCCTGAAGTTCACCTTCCGCGTTGATGACTTTGGCCCGGCGCTCGCGCTCCGCCTCGGCCTGCTTGGCCATGGAGCGTTTCATTTCGTGTGGGAGGTCCACGTCCTTCACCTCCACCGCCGTCACGTCGATTCCCCAGGGGTCCGTGCCCTCATCGATGATGTCACGGAGGATCCGGTTGAATCTCTCCCGCTCGGCGAGCAGCTCATCCAGCTCTGCCTGCCCGATCACTGAACGAAGCGTCGTCTGCGCAAGCTGCGAGGTGGCAAACAGGTAGTCCTCGATCTCCAGGATAGCCTTTCTCGGATCAGACACTTTGAAGTACAGCACCGCGTTCACTTTCACGCTGACGTTGTCGCGCGTGATAACGTCTTGCGGGGGAATGTCCATCGCAATGATCCGGAGCCCAACGCGGTTCATCCTCTCGATCCCGAGCGGAACCAGGAAGATCAGTCCCGGGCCACGCACAGGTTTGACCCTCCCGAGCCGGAACACGACGCCGCGCTCGTACTCCCTGAGGACTCTAAGACTGGTGGCCAGAATGGCCGTACCGGCGACAGCTGCTAGTGCGAGTGCGAGTTCCATGGCTACCTCACTTCACCCTGACGATGACCGCAATCCCCTGCCCGCCTCCGATGCAGGCCGAGCCAAGACCGAACCCCCCACCACGGCGCTTAAGTTCGTGGAGCAAGTGGGTCGTGATGCGCGCTCCTGTGGCCCCCAGCGGGTGCGTAACCGCGATCGCGCCGCCATCGACGTTAACGCGCTCCCGGTCGAGGCCGAGCTCACGCTCGACCGCCACGTATTGAGGCGCGAAGGCCTCGTTGACTTCGACCAGGTCGATGTCGTCGAGGGACAGTCCCGCCCGCTCAAGCGCCAGCCGAGAGGCCGGAGCCGGGCCAATGCCCATCGTTCGGGGAGGCACTCCGACCACTCCCCACGAAACCAGCTCGCCGATCGGGTCGAGCCCGTGAGACTCCGCGTACTCGGAGCTGGCCAGGACAAGGGCGGCCGCGCCGTCGCCGATTCCGCTCGCGTTGCCCGCCGTCACAAGGCCGTCTTCTTTGAAATAGGGCCGCAGGCCCGACAACGCCTCGAGAGTAGTGTCGGGACGCATGTGCTCATCAATCCCGAACTCGATCTTTTTGCGCCCCTTCTTGATCGTGACCGGCACCACTTCAGCGCTGAAATGGCCTTCGTCCCAGGCCTTCTTCGCCAGCTGCTGGCTGCGAACCGCGTATTCGTCTACTTCGGTGCGACTAATGTCGTATTCCTCAGCCAGGTTTTCCGCGGTCTCAGCCATGGAGCAACCGGCATACGAATCAGTAAGCGCTTCCCAAAGGGAGTCCTCGAAGGGTGCAGCCGGCCCAAGCCGGATGCCCCAGCGAGCTCCGCGAACTACGTGAGGCGCCTGGCTCATCGACTCGGTTCCGCCGGTGAGGCAGACCTCCGACTGGCCCAGCAGGATGTCCTGCGCCCCGCTTATCACGGCCTGAAAGCCCGAGCCGCACAGGCGGTTTAGGGTCAGTGCGGGAGTCTCGATCGGCAGCCCGGAGCGAAGACCGATGTGTCGTGCCGCGTAAATAGCGTCGGCCGATGTCTGGAGAACGTTGCCGAAGAAGACATGGCCCACGTCGCCAGCGTCCACCGCCGACCGCTCAAGGGCTGCCTCGGAGGCCAGAACGCCCAGGTCGTTAGCCGTGAAATCCTTGAGGCTGCCACCGAAGGTCCCGAAGGGCGTCCGGACGGCGGACAGGAATACCACGCTGTGATCACTCATGAATCCCCCATGTATGCTACAGGCGAGGTCCGCTCCGCCATTTCGCTGTTGGTGGCGCCGTCCATGCGTACGGGCAGGCGGCGACTCGTGTTTCTCGGGACTAGACGCGGATTCTCTCCGCAATCCAGCTACCCACTTCGGTGGTCGTCGAGACGCCGCCGACATCGGGTGTCCGAACGCCCGTCCGCAGCGCCTCATCGACCGTGTCTTCGATCCGACCAGCTACTTCGGCCGCTCCACCATCTCGGAGCAGCATGGCCGCACAGAGAATGGCAGCCATCGGGTTGGCTTCGCCTTTTCCGGCAATATCCGGCGCGCTGCCATGGACCGGCTCGTACAGGGCCCCACCCGCCGGGTTCAGGTTGGCAGACGGCGCCAGGCCCACTCCGCCCACCAGCTCGGCTGCCAGATCCGACAGAATGTCCCCCAGGAGGTTGCTCGTCACTATCACACCGAACCGGCCCGGATCCCGAACCAGCTGCATGGCCAACGCATCTACATAAACCATCTCAGACTGGATGTCGCTGAACTCGTCCGCCACCTCTGCGAACACGCGGCGCCAGAGTCCGTAGACATGCGGAACGGCGTTGGCCTTGTCGCCCAGCGTGACCCGCCCGATCCCGTGCCGGCGGGCGTGGCCGAAGGCTGCCCGCACAATGCGCTCGACGCCCGATCTCGTCGCTATCGCCTCGCTGACGGCCCGCTCGTCAGGGGTCCCTTCCCCGGTGGAGCTTCCAGCTCCGGTGTAGAGCCCTTCTGTGTTCTCCCGAAAAATGACGAAGTCGATGTCCGCCTCATCGGCCAGACGCCGGGGCGACAGTTCCGCCAGGCGAAGCTTTGCGGGCCGCAGGTTAATGAACAGGTCGAGACGGAACCGTAGGCCCAGTAGGATGTCCCGTGCGTGCCTCCCATCCGGTATCCGGGAGTCACCCACGGCGCCGAGCAGTATAGCATCGAACTCGTCTCGGAGCCGCCCGAAGGTCTCCTCACTGAGCGTCTCCCCCGTGGCCAGGAAATGATCGGCCCCGTGGGGAAATTCCTCGAAGGAAAGCGGCACGCCGGTCTCCGCGGCGGCATCGAGAACGCGCCGGGCCTCGCGTACCACTTCGGGTCCGATTCCGTCGCCGGGAATGAGCGCGACGCGTATCAAGAACCGCCTCCTCTAGTGGGCCCCACGTGAAGAGGCCGGCCTACCCACTTCTGGGAGACCGGCCCCGACTTCACCGAGGAACTGCGATCGGCTAGCGGATGGCTCAGCTTCGGCTCAGCGTCCACACGTAGGCCGAAACAGCCTTTACCTGGTCGTCCGTGATGTTGGTTCCACCCTTGGGCGGCATCGGAACGCCGGACGTCGAGGCCTCAGCCGTCACTCCGTTCATCACATTTGCGACGATCTCCTCATACGAACCGTCGATGTGTGTCCACTCATCGTCAGTCAGGTCAGCTCCCAGATTCGGAACGCCGGCACCGGCCGGACCGTGGCACGAAGAACAAATTCCCGCACCTTCGAAGATGGCCTTGCCTTCGTCCACCATGGCCGGCGTGACACCCTCCGGCAGTTCCTGGGCTGTCGTCTCGCCGCCATCGTCGTGCACAGCAGCACAGGGGTTATCCGTCGCGGGCGCCACATCAGCGGCGGCGGCCAGATTGTTGGCCTCTACCATGTCATCGGCCGATGCGCTGGCATCGTCCCCACCGCAGGCCGTGGCTCCGAGCGAAAGAAAAACAACGAGTCCGGTTCCCGCCAACGCTCGCAGCGCCGACTGCCTGTTCTTCTGCATATCCAATCCTTTTGAGTCTGGAATCTACCTAAGATCTGAGTCTGAGGCGGGCCACAGGCGGCGCCCCCGGTGTTCACCGGTGGCCAAAGGTAACGCCTATGGAAGGAAGTTTCTAGCTGACTGGCTGCCCTGCACCGCACTTCGGACAGAACCGCCACGGCCGCTGAATCTCGGCCTGACATTCGTTGCAGTCCCACCGGTTCTGATCGGTGCCGCAGTGAGGACAGAACCGCAGATCCGCGACATCCGGTAGCTCTTCCTGACACGACCGGCAGCCTTGGTTCGCGGACGCTGGAGCCCCACCACGGCTGGCGGACTGTTGTTTCCGGCGAGTGGCTCCTGGTGCGCCCACAGACGCGGACTTCTGGGCCGCCTCCGGCGGCGCTGGCATCGTGGCGGCCTCCGCCTCGGTTGGCGCTTCAGCGTCACTCGGCGGTGGCCAGTGTGACTTTCGGCGCGAGGAGCTTGGGGGTCCGGACTCTGTTCCGTGTAGGCGCGGACCCTGCACGGAACCTGCCCCGTTCGTCGTGCTGGCGGTTCCTTCGGAATCGTTCGATCGGCCGGTAACCACGGCCGACTTAAGTTTGACTTCGGAGGCAGCGAAACGCCTCAAAAAGCGAAGGGCCGGCTCGGCAGAAAGAAGCTCGCTCTGGATGGCTGCATCCAAGCGTTCCTCCTGGATTTCAGCCTGCGTCTCGTCGCCGAGCAGGTGCAGC
>JAZGCO010000055.1:0-20550 GCA_036476995.1 Gemmatimonadota bacterium | reverse complement strand
ACCTCGGCAATCTCCGGACTATCAAACTCGATCCACCATGTTTTTGCGGCCACTAATTGCTTGTCCACGACCGGGGCCCAGGTACGGACGGGCGGACTCAGTTGGCGCGCTCCGGAGTTTCTACACCTTCGGCGCCCGTGGTGTCTGACGTACTCGGAATCGAATCTGTGGGCTCCTTCCGCACAGATGGATCAAAAAGAGCACGTATCTCGACGATGCGCGCCGCCAGCGCAATCTCGGCCGCTGAGTAGGCTGAGTCTGACCGCGCGTCCGAGACTCTGTTCGTAGCCCGCATGTATGGGTCGTCCTCCGGCAGCCCCGCCAGGAGTTGCCGAAGAGCCGCATTGGTGAGCGAACCGGCCTCGGCGGCAGCGCCCTCGGTCTCCGGAAGCGTGAGGGCAGCCAGGATGGCCTTCGAACGCCACGCCGGCGGTGGGGACTCCAATACGTACTGTTCGTATAGGGATCGCGCGACGCGACGCGCGCCAATCTGTTCAGAGGCCACTTCGGCCGCCCGCAGCAGAGCCTCTGCGGCGCTGGCCCCGCGGCTGGAGTGCGCTCCGATCAGATCATCGAACAGCCGGACGGACGCCATGAGCGACAGCGCCGGCGTTCTTATTCGCTGGCCCGCCAGTGCCTGCGCTATCTGCAAGTTGCCGAGCTGGTCGGAAAGTTCAGCGGCTGTGGTGGCGTTACGAGTGCGGAGTCGGGCCACGTAGAACGCCGCCTCCGCTCCGGCGCGCGTGCGAGGTGCCGCTTCGACCGAGGCCTCGTACTGAGCAAGCGCCCCGACTTCATTGCCCTGTGCGGCCATGGCGTGCCCGCGCAGAAGTAGATGTAGTGAGCGTTTGGCTCCTGCTAGCGTCCCACTCTCCAGACGTGCTGCCAGCACGGCGTCCACGGACTGCGGGTCCAGACGCGTCAGGGTATCGACCTGGGCTCTGAGGGGCATGTTGGCCGCAGGCGCCGGATCTGTGGCGAGGACCTCCGCGATGATTTCCGCGGCTTCCGCATAGTCGCCCGTCCCGACCAGGGCGCGGGACAGATCCAGCCCGGCGCTCTGAGACAAGGCAACCACAGACACGGCGGACCTGAGGTCGGCTGCCGCCGCCTCGGAGTGGCCCAACGCGAGTCTCGCTTGTCCCCGCGAATGGAGGAAGTACGCGCGATCTTCGGACTCCAGATCGCCGCTCAAGGCGAGACTCAAAAGCGAATCGGAGGCGGAGGGCTCTTCCAGCCGCCCGCGTGCGACCCCCTCCAGCCCCGCAGCTGTATGCCAGAGCGCCGAATCTCGGGTCGTCGTCCGGGCCAGGTCGGCGCTGGTCGCCGCGGCGAGCCACAACTCGCGGGCCAGCTCGGACCGGGACTTGAGAAGAGCCGCATCGTCGGCCCACTTGCTGTCCGGGTGACGGGTAAGTATTCGGGTCGTCTTCGCGATGACGCTGTCGTAGCTCACCCTGGCCGACGCGACGCTGTTCTCGGCGCTCTGTCGGCGGGCCCTAGCGTAGTCTGCCTTGGCATTATACATGGCGTTGTAATAGACACAGCCGGACGCGAATCCGGCCACGATGAGCAATACGGCAGGTCTCACCCGGTTCCCTCCATGACAGCCCGCTGGCGTTCAATCGTACCGAAATACTCGGCGATAGACTTGGCCATCGCGCGTGCCATTCGGCGCTGGCCATCGCGACTGGTCAGGTGCCGCTCTTCGTCCCGATTCGTAATGAAGCCCAGCTCGACCAGGACAGCCGGCATTCGGCCCGTCGCGTTCACCAGCACCCGAAATACGTCCGTCTTCACACCTCTGTCCCGGCTATGGCCCAAAGATCGGAAACCGTTTTGAATGTAGCCGGCAAGCCGTCGGGAACCGTTAAGGTTGTCGTCGCGGTCGAGGCCGGCCAGGATGAATTCAATATCATCCAGGTCGTCGGAGCGCTTCCCCTCGAATTCCAGGACGCTATTCTCACGGATGGCTACTTGCCTGGACTCCTCAGACTTTCGTTGCCCCAGATAGTAGGTTTCGAATCCTCTGGCCCGAGTTCTACCTCGGACCTCTGCGTTAACATGGATCGAAACGAAGAGGTCAGCCTCCCGCCGATCCGCGATCCGTGGCCTCTCCTCAAGCTCAACGAAGCGGTCTTCCCTTCTAGTTAGGGAAGGCTCGAACTCGCCCGACTCGGCCAGCGCCGCCTGGAGCTCGCGGGCGACCGCGAGAGCGACGTCCTTTTCCCGCGCTCCCGTCCGTCTACTCCGGGTGCCAGGATCTCTTCCGCCATGGCCCGGGTCGATGACAACACGCCAGGGACCTGGGCGGCGAGAATCGGGCACAGAAGCTGGCTCTGGTCGCGTCGAGGCGACAGGCCGGTTTGATACGGCACCCTGGCCTGTCCAGGCGACAGGCGGCTCCGGCACGGCTCCGGTCCCCAGTCGTCTCAAGAGCTGGAGCGGCACCCACAGCCAGCCAGCTTCCGCGTACGGCATGTTGGCCAGGACCTCCACGGTAGTCCCGACGCGGAAGAAGGGCGAGCCCGCTCTGAGGGTCACCCTTCTTCCCCTCGATATCGCGGCGCCGACAGTTCCGTCAGACCACGGGTCTGACATCAATCCGCGCGGAATCGCGTCCCACCGAACCGCCTCGAATCCGTGGCTCCGGACCGCTGCTACCTGGTACACGATCCCGTCGCCCGCCACTTCAGTCCCCTGCGGAACCGGCTGCGCACGCGCTGACTCTTTGGCCGCGCTCAAAGTCAGCAGCGCACTCAATAATACAAGAACTTTATCAGTTCGAAGCTTCAACAGTCCATGTCCCCTATTTCCGATCCGTCCCAAGCGCACGATCAACCTCCCGCTCCATGTCGGCGCGTCTTAGCGCCTGACGTTTATCGTGCAGCTTCTTACCGCGGGCAAGCGCCAGCGTCACCTTGGCGAAACCGTGCCGAAAGTGAATGTCCAGGGGAATCAGCGCGAAGCCGCGTTCGGCGACCTTGGCTCGGAGGCGCTCCAACTCCCGCCGGTGCAGCAGTAGTTTGCGTGGACGAACGGGATCCAGTGTCTCGAAACCGTGCGCCGACTCATACGGCGGAATGTGGAGATTGTGGAGCCACAGCTCACCATCTGCGATCCGAGCATAGGCGTCCGTGAAGTTCGCCTTTCCCGCACGGAGGGATTTGACCTCCGCTCCCCGTAACACCAGACCCGTCTCAAGTTCATCCAGTATCTCGAACTCGTGACGGGCCTTTCGGTTCCGGATGACCACTTTCTGGCCGCCAGCCGATCGCGCCACCAAGCCTCCCAGAAGCTACACTGCGAACGGTCGGGACGGCTGAAAGCTACCGGCGGCGAAGTGGCTTCGCCACCGGCTTGCTACGGCGGAAGGTGTGGCTACTCGGCCTCTGAAGCCTCTTCCACTTCCTCAGCCACCTCTTCCGTGGTTTCGGCCCGGGCGGCGATCCGATCTCTGTAGTCAGCCTTCGACTCGGCCACACGCTGCTCGAGATCCTCACGGGCGCGACGGGCAGCGTCCCGGCCGGCGCGTACCGCCTCCTCGGCTTTTGCGCGCCGCTGGCTTAGATCCTCGCGGGCTATATCGACACGGTCCGCCACATCGCCGCGGACTTTTGTGTATGTCTCCTCTACATCGCTGCGGACTTCCGTGAACTTGCGCTCAGCGTCATCGCGAACGCGGCGTAGCCCTTCCCTCAGGTCTTCCTGCATTTCCTTGCCGGCCTTGGGGGCGAACAGCAGCGCCAGTACAGCTCCGAAGGCCGATCCCAGCAGGAACGGCCCTAACCCGGCGCTCCGTTTTTCGACTACGACATACGGCACTTCGTGACCCTCTGACATGGTGCATCTCCCGAAAGACCTCTGGCACACGTCTTCGTGCGCGCCAATTTAAACTGTTTCAAACAATACGCGGTTAACGGGCCGGGGCAAAACCCCGGCGCGCCGTACCGCCGGCCGCGGCTCGTTTCAGGCCGACCTAGTCGCCGCTCCCCACGACTCGTTCATACGCGTCCGGATCCCACACAGGGCGCTCGTCGGCGTTCGCGATCTCGAGACCCAGATAGAAGATCAAGCGAGTGATCCGGGCGATTTTGTCGTATCCGATCTTGTCCGGCTCGTCCGACGGCCGGTGGTAGTCCTCGTGGACACCGTTGAAGAAAAACAGAATGGCCACACCCTTACGGGCGAAGTTGTAGGGGTCGGATCGGAAGTAGAAGTTTTCCTCCGGCCACCTGTCGTCAATGACCGTCATGCTCAGGTCCGGATGCGATGCCGCCACCTGCTCGACCAGCGGGCCGAGGGAGGATTCGGCTTTTCCGATCGCCACGATCGTATCCTGCCAGTTTCGCCCGATCATGTCGATGTTGAGATTCGCTACGGTGTTCTCGAGGGGAAACGTCGGATGGTCGGTGTACCACTGGGATCCGAACAGGCCCTTTTCTTCACCGCTTACGGTCATGAACACCAGGGTCCGCCGCGGGCGCTCGTCCAGCCTGGCGAATGCCTGCGCCAGTTCGACGACTGCCGACGTTCCGGAAGCGTCGTCGTCAGCGCCGTTGTAAATCGAATCGCCATCGACCGCCTCACCCACGCCTACATGGTCCATGTGCGCACTGAACACCACATACTCGTCCTTGAGAACCGGATCCGAACCTTCCAGCACACCGATCGTGTTCATGGCATGATCGACCGCGGCCTGGGCCTCCGTTCTAACCGACGCGCTCCATTCGCCAGTGTCTCCAGACGCCAGTGCGGAGCCCAGGTCCTCAGGTAGCGAGGCTCGATCGACAATGAGGATCGGGCCAGCGCCAGGCTCGGGCTCGCCGAGGGTGAGGGAGGATCCGCCGACGAAGCCAGCTACCTGCTGAAATGTGTCCGTTCCATCGACAGCGATCATCACGCCTTTGACGCCATTCGCTCGCATCGCGTCGCCGAGACCGCCGCCGAAGGCGCGCCCAAACGTCGTGCGGTCGATTTGGATTACGGCGATCCCATCGCGTGCTTCTGACAGGTCATTCTTGGATTCCACGACGGTGAGTGAGCCAGCCGCCTCCAGGACTCCCGACTGCGAAACAGCCACGAAATCTTCATCGGCTGTGAGAGTGATCTCGCCCGCAGGACCTCGAAACACCACAGACTGCTGCTCGGCGGCGCCCGGGCTCAGCACCGTGAGAGGATACATCTGCAGAAATCCGTCGGCCGCGCCGGCCGAAAGGCCAAACGTCTCGAACTCATCAGCAATATGGACCGCGGTCTTTTCCAACTCGGGGCTCGGCGTATCACGTCCACGCATGGAATCGTGAGCCAGCGCTCCGATTAGAAGGCGGAAGTCATCGGGCGTGATAGTGGCGGCCGCCTCGGCCGCACCTTGAGACACGTCTGACACCGCTTGCGTTCCCGAGCATGCCGTGGCCACAAATACCGAACAGACTAGCAGAGTGAATGCGGGAGGGAAGATCCTTCGCATCATATCATCCTGTGTTAGTGTTCACTCCAGCGCGTACTTCTGGTGCTCTGGCGAGTTCCGTACGACGCACGTTAAACACGTAACCCGCAGAGAGCGATGCTGTGATGCCGTCGGAACTCAAAGCGCATGGGCGCAACAACGCGGAACGGCCTGATCAGCTGAATCCGCACGAACTGGCCGACCTGGGCAACCTGGAGCTGGTCGCCCGCGGCGTGGTGGACGGTTTCCTGATCGGGCTACATCGTTCGCCTCACCGCGGTTTCTCAGTCGAATTCGCTGAGAATCGGGCCTACAATCCGGGCGATGACCCGCGGTTTCTGGACTGGAAGATGTACGCGCGCTCCGATCGCTTGTACATCAAGCAGTTCGAAGAGGAGACGAATCTACGCGCGTACCTCGTGCTGGATGTCAGTAGCTCCATGGCGTGGACATCGGAGGCGGACAGATTCGTGTCCAAGCTGCAGTACGGCCGAATGTTGGCCGGCTCTTTGACGATGCTGCTGGCCCGCCAAGGCGATGCGGTCGGTCTCCTGGCTTTCGACGATCGGGTCCGGCTTCACATCCACCCTCGAGGATCGCGCCGGCATGTGTCAACGGTGTTGAGCAGTCTGGCCGCGATCCAGGATGGAGGGACCACGGACGCGGGGGCGGCTGTGAAGGACGTCGCCGTCCGGCTCAGGCGGCGGGGACTCGTCATTCTCATCTCCGATCTTCTGGTGCAGGCCAAGGAGACTGTCAGAGCCCTGCGGTATCTTCGCCATAGAGGTCACGAGGTTCTGATTCTGCATGTCATGGACCCGGCCGAGCTCGAACTCCCGTCAGCTGGCGAGGCGGTCTTCTTCGATCCGGAGTCCGGCGATGAGCTCCGCACGAATTCGGCTGCCCTGCGCAAGCACTATCGAGAGGCTGTGTCCGAGGCGATCCGCAACTGGCGGCTCGAGGCGCTCAGGATGGGGGCCGACTATCACGTTGTAAGTACCGACACCCCGCTTGGGATGGCGTTGGGAAGCTACCTGGAGAAACGCGCGCGACTCGGATGAGCTTTCTGCACCCATGGGCGCTGGCCCTGTCCGCTCTTGTCGCCATCCCCCTGCTGATTCATCTGCTTCATAGGGACACGCGGCGGCGCGTCTCCTTCCCGGCGCTGCGCTACCTGCAGTCCTCGCAGCGCCAACATGCGCGATCTGTGCGGCTCCGCGACCTCCTCCTCCTGGCCCTTCGGATGAGCCTCGTGGTGCTTATCGCGCTGGCTGCGGCCACCCCGCTGGTAGGACGTGGCGGCGCCGGCGATCACCGGCCGACTAACGTAGCCATTGTACTCGACAACTCAGCCAGTATGTCGCGGCTGCACGCTGAGCGAACCCTGTTGGCGGAAGAGGTGGAGCGCGCCCGGATTACACTCTCGGAAGCGGGACCCCGAGATCGGTTCTGGATCATTCCCGTCGTGGGGGAGACTGTGGCAGTCGGCGTCACGGCGCCGGACGCTCAGGCGGCGCTCGAGCGCGTCCAGCCGACGGATGCTGGCGGCGACATCGGAAGTTCGGCGAGGGCAGCCGCTCTGGCGTTGCCCCAGGCCGGTGACCGAGAGCGGGAAGTGCACCTTCTGACGGACCTCCAGGCGTCGGCGCTCGGAGAAGAGCCGGTGAATGGGGCAGACGATCTGCTTTGGATCGTGCCTGAAACCACGGGTGCCGAGTCGAACGGAGCGTTGCTGGGGCTGCAGATGTCCACTGGAACGTCGGCGGTGCAGGGCATTAGCCCGGATATCTCGGCTACCGCGGCATGGTACGGCGGCGATCCCGAGACAGACAGCGTCACGGTTCGCTTTGAAAGCGAGAGTCAGACGGCGGCCCTGGCCATCACCAGTTGGGGAAGCACAGCCGTCTTCCGGGTGTCGGCTCAAAACGTCGGAGCGCATTACGGCAAGCTCCAGATCGCGCCTAGCGGAATACGGGCTGACGACACCCAGTTCTTCGCCCTCCAGGTCGAAGCGGCCCCGGCCGTAGATCATGTGGGGACGCCCGGCGGCTTCGTAGAGCAAGCCCTGGCCACGTTGGCCGCGGCGGGCCGGACAGGCGCCGGTGAAGCAGACGTGATGGTCGTAGACGGAGACGCTCCGACCCTTCCCCCCGCCCGTCAGCCCGCCACTGACGCCTCTTCAGGCAGCTCTCAGAGACTCGTATTGATTCCACCCGCCGATCCGCTCCTCCTGGCTCGATTCAATCAATGGCTGGTGAGCCGCGGCATTCAGCTGGTGCTTTCCAGGGATCCGTCCCAGGGCGAGCTGCGTGTCGAGTCGACAGCCGGTATCGGGACCGAAAGTGAGATCCGTGTCCGATCGCGGTACCTACTCAGCCGAGATCCGGGAGATCAGGCGGGCGAGCGGGAGACTCTGCTCTCGACCTCCGATGGATCGCCGTGGTTGGTCCGCGGCCGGACCGGCAGCGGGACGTATGTTTTGCTGGCATCACCACTTGATTCCGCCTCGACGTCCCTCCCGCTTTCTCCCGGCATGATTCCGTTCATGGAGAACCTGGTTCTGCGCTGGAGTCATGGCACAGCCTGGCCAGGCCGAGCCGTGGATGCGGGATCAACGCTCATCTTGCCGGCTACGGCGGATTCGATTTCCCTTCCGTCTGGAGAAGTCCGCCGGGTAGATGGGGGGCTGCCGTTCCGGCCCCTGCGGGTTGGCGTTTACCGTGTGCACCACCGCGCTTCGGCGGCCGGGGCAATCAGCCTTGTCGCCGTCAATGTTCCGGCATCGGAGTCCGATCTGCAGCCAGCCTCCGTCGCGGCCCTCGAGAATATGCTGCCGGGCGGCCGAATCGTCCGCGTGCCCCGAGGTGACGCCGCCGACTGGAGAAAAGCGATCTTCCAGAGTCGCCGAGGTGCCGACATCAGCCGCTGGCTGCTCTTCGCGGTACTGATGCTTGCCCTTGCTGAGGCCTGGGTCGCTTCTCCACCAGCCGATACTTCACGGCACGCCGGGCTCGGGACCACCGAGGTCGGCTGACTTGACGCACGGGCCGGATACGCTCGACGCCCCGGCGAGGCACGCGGATAGAACCGGGCTTCCGCTCCTGCTGGATCAGTTTCAGCACCTCGTGGAGCAATCGTCCATCGCGACTCTTTGGCCCGCAGCGGGAGAGTGCCTCGAGGCATCCGGCCTCCCGGGAGCTGCACTGGCCGGAGTGGTCAGCGCGCTGTCGGCGCAGCCCGCGGGCAAGGGGGAGCCACTCGAACCTCGCGTCATCGTTCTCGTCGCGCGGACTCCTCTCGAAGCTGACGCGCTGCGAGCGGATATTGAAACGATCGCCGGAGCGACAGTCTGCGTTACGCTGCCGCAGCGCGAATCGTTGCCGTACGAAGACGAGGATCCCCACGTCGAGATATCGGCCCAGCGAGCCAACGCTGTGGCGGCGCTCCTCACCAATCGGTCCCGGGTAATCGCGACCACGGCCAGGGGCCTCGTCGAGCGCTCGCCGGTGGGACCCGCGGACGACTTTGCTCTGGATCTCGGGCCCGGCATGGCGCTGGATCGCGACGAGCTCGCTGATGAACTGGAGCGCCGCGGCTTCCAGAGGACGACAAGTGTCGGAGAGCTTGGAGATTTCGCCCTCCGAGGCACGATCGTGGATGTATTTCCGTTTGGTGACCCCCTGCCACTCAGGGTCGAACTCTGGGACGGGCGAGTACGGTCTCTTCGGCGCTTCGACCCGCTGACACAGAGATCCATCGGCACGCTGGACCAGGCCGAAATCCTCCCTGTGGACCTCGCAGCCGGTCTCTTCCAGGAAGGCACTGCGAAGCTTGACGGAGGTGGCCACGGGGCTGTGGAGCGGAGGTGCCTTCTGGAGTTGATCCCGGATTCCGCCCTGGTCATCGAATGTGGCGGCGGAGGGGTGGAGCTACGGCGCCAGCTGTGGACGGAAACGGCTGAGGCTCGGGCCGATCTGGACCGGGAGGATGCGCTGCCGGCGGCCGCTCTGGTCATGCCACCGAACGAGTCGAACGAACGTCTGAGTTCGTTCGGCCGGATTGTGGTGGAAGACGATGCATCGAATCCGGACCTCGACTTCGGAGTGCTTGAGCCGCCAACGATCGACCGCGACATGGACCGCCTGATAACGGAAGTGCGTTCGAGCCACCAGACTGATGAGGAACTACTGATCCTGTGTGACAATGACGGCCAACTCGCGCGGCTCGAAGAGATTCTCGAGGAATTGGGGGGCAGGCGGCTCGCATCGTCCACGCACCTTGCGCTCGGTTCGCTCCAGGGGGGCTTCCGACTGGGCGCTCCGAACGGCCTTCTGGTTCTCACCGACCACGAGATCTTCCGCCGGGCGCGTCGACTGCGCCGCACCGGCCGGCTCGGAACAGCGGCCACGATCGAGAGCCTCAACTCCCTGGCTGTTGGCGACTACGTAGTTCACATGGAGCACGGGATCGGACGGTACAGGGGCTTGGAGAAAGTCGAGGCCGGGGGAGAGTCCATTGAAACACTGAAGATCGAGTATGCGGACGGTGAGATCCTCCGTGTTCCACATTATCGGCTAGATCTCGTCGAACGCTGGACAGCCGTCGGGGAGACTGGCGTTGCCGCGCCGCCGATGCTGCACAAGGTCGGTGGAAAGCGCTGGACGGCTCTCAAACAGAAGACGGAAGCCTCCATTCGGCAGATGGCCGCGGAACTGACGGACCTCTACGCCCACCGGCAGGTGAAACCCGGCTTTGCGTTCACTCAGGAAACGCGCTGGCAGCGGGAGATGGAATCGGCGTTCCTGTACGAGGACACCGAAGACCAACGGCGGGCCTGGGAAGACACTCGGGCCGACATGGAACGTCCGGCTATTATGGATCGCCTGGTGTGCGGCGATGTGGGATACGGCAAGACAGAAATAGCGATTCGGGCTGCCTTCAAGGCTGTCCAGGACGGCAAACAGGTCGCTGTGCTGGCCCCGACCACCGTGCTAGCCGAGCAGCACAGTCACACGTTCGCCGGCCGTTTGGCCGACTTCCCCGTACGAATAGAGGCGCTATCCCGCTTGCGCTCGACCGGTCAGCAGGCGCAGGTGCTGCAAGGGCTGAAGGCGGGAGAAGTAGATATCGTGATCGGCACTCACCGGCTCCTCTCGACCGACGTCGTTTTTCATGACCTCGGTCTCCTGGTGATCGACGAGGAACAGCGATTCGGGGTTCGGCACAAAGAAAGGCTCAAGGAACTCAAGCGATCTGTCGATGTTCTGACCCTGACCGCGACGCCTATTCCGAGGACCTTGCAGCTGGCGCTCAGCGGGCTGAGGGACATGTCGCGGATCGACACGCCGCCCCGAGACCGGATGCCGGTCATCACGCATGTGCTGGGGTGGAGCGATTCGGTGCTGCGCGACGCGATGAGGCGGGAGATGGACCGGGGTGGGCAGATCTTCTTTGTACACGACCGGATCGAATCGATTCAGGCGCTCGCGAAGCGAGCCCAACGGCTTGCTCCGGACGCCCGGGTCTCCGTCGCTCACGGTCGCATGAACGAGCGAGATCTGCAGCGAGCCATGGACGCTCTCATGAGCGGCGGAATCGATGTTCTGGTCTCCACGTCGATCATCGAAAACGGTCTCGACGTCCCCAGAGCCAATACGATGATCGTCAACCGGGCGGACAGGTTCGGACTTGCGCAGCTCTATCAGCTCAGAGGGCGAGTTGGCCGGTCCCACCACAGAGCGTACTGCTACCTACTCGTTCCGCCCAACGTGACCCCGGATGCGGCTCAGCGGCTCCGCATACTGGAACATCACACAGGACTGGGCTCCGGGTACGATGTGGCTTTGAAGGACCTCCAGCTCCGGGGCGCGGGCAATCTCCTGGGTGCCAGCCAGTCCGGTTTCGCGCAAGCGGTCGGATTCGAAACATACCAGCGATTGCTCCGGAAGGCGGTTGCACGACTGAAGGGAGAGCCGTCCGAAGACGATCAAGCACCAGCTCAGATCTGGCTGGAGGGTGACGCGCTTCTTCCAGACGAGTATATAGAGGACTCGCAACAAAAAATGCATCTCTACCGCCGGCTTGCCGGGCTCGTCCGTGCGCGGGAGGTAGACGACCTGGAGGCGGAACTACGGGACCGCTTCGGGTCGCCACCGGAAGCCGCGTCCGCCCTGCTCGACTCCACGCGGCTCAAGCTCTTGAGCCGGAAGCTTGAGGTGGATTCGATACGCATATCAGAGGGATCGGCCAGGCTGAACTTCCGGGCCGGAGCAATTCCGCGCCTGGCGAGGTTGAGCGGGGCGCTCGCGGACCGGCAGATCGCAGTTGAGGTGCGGCGTACAGAACCATTATCCTTGGTGCTGACAAACGCTGGAACCGAACCGCTGGCACCCACACTGGTGCTGGCGCTTGATCGCTTGAACATAGAGACGGAGTCCTGATGGATAGAATAAAGTTCGCGGCGCTCGTCGCGTTTGTGGCGGGGTTATCGGCCTCGTGCGATGTGTTGGACGCAGGCCTGACGTCCCATTCACGGGCCGCCGCCACTGTGGGCGCTTCACGCCTTTCAGCGGAGGACCTGGGCGCCTTAATCGCCGAGTCCCCCATGCCCGATTCTGCGGTAACCGCCCATTGGGCAGAACAGCTCGCGATCCTGTGGACCGACTATGTGAGGCTCGTCTCGGCATACCGCTCGCCCGACACCACCAACGCCCTGGACTACAGCTCCCTGCTCGAGGAGCGGCGGTACCTGGCCGCGATCGCAGTGGACCAGTTCCGGGATAGCGTTGTGTTCGCCAATATCGAGCCCACGGATGAAGAGGTCCGCAAGTTCTTCGATCTGACCCAGCCGTTCACACGCATGCACCTGCGCCGGATCGTCCTGGCGGTGCCGACGGATGCGGACGACAGGCAACGGGATCAGCTCTTCGCTAAGGCGGAGGCACTGCAGGCTCGGCTAGCACAGGGAGAGGATTTTCTTGAGCTGGCCCGCGAGCATAGCTCGGAACAACTGGCCGGCCGAGGGCAGCTCCTTCAGTTCCAGGGGCACGAAGACTTCCCGCCAACGGCCGACAGCCTGGTCTACGCTCTGTCGGCAGGCGAAGTGAGTCCGGTCGTGGCCACGCCCGAGGCGATGCTGATCTACCGGGTGGAAGAGATCCTTTCGCCGGCGTTCGAGGACGTGAAGGAAATGACGTTCAACCTTCAGCTCAAGCAGCGAAAAGATTCGGTCGCAGCGTCCGTTGTGGATACCCTGGTTGAAAATGCGCGAATTATTGTGCGCTCCGGCTCCGTCGAGGCTGCCCGCGGGATCTCGGTAAACGATGCGGACCGAGTGTCGGATGGGGTGGATTTGGTCATCTACCGAGGAGGAGAAGTAACGGCAGGCGAACTCCGGCAGGTCTTCACGGCGAGACCAGACATTAGGCAGATGTTTGCTAGAGGGACGGATGAGGATCTGGGCATCTATCTCCATGAGCTGGCGCGCGACGAGGTGCTCATACGTGCTGCCTACCGTGCCGGGGCCCAGCCATCTGAACGCCAGAAGGAGATTCTACAAGGCATACTGGCGGATCAGCTGGCCCGGATCGCGACGACCTACAGGCTTAGCCACCGGGTGGCGATCGCCCCGATCTTCAATGCCGACGCGGAGGCGCTTGGATTTCTCGAACGGATCCTCTTGACCCGCGCACCGCTACCCTGGCTGGGCGAGTTCAGACCCGTCTTGGATCGAGATTATCGAGGTCGGGTAGATAGGCACGGGTCCGAGGCGGCTGCTGCCATCGCCGTAGCTCTGCGAAGGGAGATGGCAGCAGCAGGCGATGGGCGCGATGAAGAAACTCAGGTCCAGGGGGAGGCGGAGAGTGGACACAGCGTTGAATAGGAGCCGGGCGCCAGGCTGGGCCATCGGGCCTGGTTTTCTTACGGGAGCGCTTGTTTCGATCGTAACCGCCGGGTCGCTTGCCCCTGCTTTCACGTCGGCTGCCTTGGCGCAGGAGACACCCGCGGCCGAGCAGGCCGACAGCTTGGCTCGGCCGGCTGCTGCGATCGCCGACACGCTGGCGGCTGCGGCCGCGGCCGCGGCTGACACGTCGGCTACAGAGGCTGTACCAGGCGAGGCCGCGGCTGAAATGTCGGCTGCCGACGCTGCAACCGACACGTCGGCGTCGGCTACCGAGGCTGTACCAGGCGAGGCGGCGGCCGACACGGCAGAGCTAGTGGACCGAATCGCCGCGATCGTCGGTGATACGGCGATCCTGTACTCCGACGTCGTCATCTCCCTGTTTCAGATGAATCAGTCTGGTACCACACTGCCGCAGGCGGGAACGCCGGAATTCGAATCCTTCAGCCGCCGGGTGTTGGAGGACCTGATTGACGACATGGTGCTTCTACAGAAAGCCAAGACGGAAGACATCCAGATCAGTGATGAGCTCATCAATCAAGAAGCGGACAACCGCTTTCGGGAGATCCGCAATTCCTTCCCGTCCGCAAGCGCTTTTCAGGAAGCGGTCACGCAGTCCGGACAGACGATGGTTCAGTATCGCCAGGTGCTGCGGTCTCAGGTGTACGGCCGTGCTCTTGTCGAGAGCTACATCAATCAGAACCGCGGCAATCTACCTCCGGTAAGCGTGTCAGAAGAGGAAATCCGTGCAACATTCGATACAGTATTCGCCAATCAGACCCGCGGGGCGGAGGTCGCCTTTGAACACGTAGTGATAGAACTGACTCCATCCGAAGCGGCGGAAGACAGTGCACTGCAAAGAGCGACGTTGGCGCTGGAGGAATTGCAAGCGGGCGAGAGTTTTGAGGTCGTTGCACGGCGCTACTCAGAAGATCAGGCCACTCGTGAGCGAGGCGGAGATCTGGGCTGGAATCGCAGACGCGATCTCGTACCGGCGTTCGCCCGCGCCGCCTGGGCCGCCCGCACCGGCGAACCGATCGGACCGGTTAGGAGCCCCTACGGCTACCATCTGATAAAGGTTGAAAACGTGCGGGGGGGAGAGCGGAGCCTGCGCCACATCCTGATTCGTCCGGTCATTACCGAGGCGGACGCCGAGCGTGTCCGGGCCCTCGGCATCATCCTGGCGGACAGCATTCGTGGCGGCGCCTCGGTTTCGGACCTGGCTGAGGAGCACGGGGCCGACAATATCCCCGTGCACGGCGACCTACCGGTGGCTGAGCTGGAGAACAGGCTGGGACCTGAGTACGCCCAAGCGCTGGAGGGACTCCAACCCGGCGAGGTGACCGACCCCTTCCCCACCAGCCGCCTCATTCCCGGCCGGCCAGCTTTCGTGGTCGCACGGATTGCTGAATTGAGGCCGGAGGGCGCCTACACCCTGGATGAAACGCGGGAGGAGATACGCACCCGACTCTCGTTCAACAAGGGCTACGATCGTTTCCTCGAAGAGCTCAGGGACGAAGTCTACATTCAGGTACTTCTTTGACCGAAGCCGCAGGTGACAACCTTCCGCGCTTGGGTATCTCCTTGGGAGATCCGCGCGGAATCGGGCCTGAGATCATCGAAGCCGCTCTCACCGATTGTGGAGCTCGCGGAGTTGCGAGTTTCAGGGTCGCCGGCGCGGTCGGCGCAGTCGGCGCGTACGATTCCGCGCTCGAAGCCTTGGCTTCGCTAGGATTTCATTCCGTAGGCGCGTGGGACTCCGGTCTCACAGCGGGCGGGAACGCGGACGCCCGAGCCGGAGAATTGGCGGGCCGCTCGATCGAAACGGTGGTTCAGTGGGCTCTGGCTGGTGAGGTGGATGGAATCGTGACCGGTCCGATCTCCAAACGCGCCCTCGGGGAAGCCGGATATCCGTTCCCCGGCCACACGGAACTCTTGCAGAAGCAGACCGGAGCCGCCGAAGTAGCCATGATCATGGCGGCCGAGACGACCCCGCTTGGCGGACCGTTGAGAATCGCGCTGGTAACCGTTCACGTTCCACTACGCGACGTTCCCGGCCTTCTGACACCGAACCTCGTAGCAGCCAAAGCAACGGTCGCTATTAAGGCGCTGCGTGAGTGGTGGGGCATCGCGGAACCCCGTATTGCGCTAGCGGGCGTCAACCCGCACGCCTCGGATGGAGGCCTGTTCGGAGACGAGGAGGCTCGTATCTTGGATCCGGCCGCGGAGATGATCACGGCCGCGACCGGGGCGCAGGTAACGGGCGTGTTTCCGGCCGATACGGTGTTCCGTCTTTGTCTGGAGGGTAGGGTGGATCTCGTCGTAGCTCCGTACCACGATGTCGGTCTCGCTGTTCTGAAGACGCTGGCCAGCGAGACGGGCGTCAATGTTACGGCCGGTCTCCCTTTCCCCCGCACGTCCCCGGATCATGGTGCGGCGTTTGATATTGCGGGCCGGGGTGTCGCTAATCCCAGCTCCATGACGGCGGCCGTCGAGTTGTGCGCGAGGTTCTGCCGACGTGACGGAGAAGTGGCGTGATTCGTTTTCGATGCGTGACCAAGGTGTATCCGCGCAGTGACAGCGGAATACGAGATCTCTCTTTTCACCTTCGCAAAGGCGAATTCGCGTTCCTCACCGGCGCGTCGGGCGCCGGCAAGACGACTGTGCTCCGGCTGGTTCATTTCCAGACGCGGCCGGACAGCGGTGAGGTTCGGGTCTCCCGCTTCAGCTCCAGGCGTCTCCGCAGGCGCGAAGTTCCCGAGTTGAGACGGCGAGTGGGATTCGTCTTCCAGGACTTCAGGTTGCTCGACAAGCTGACCGTCGGCGACAACGTGGCGTTTGCGCTGGAGGTGACCGGAACGCCGAGGAACAAGATCCGTCCCAAGGTTCAAAAGCTGCTGGGACAGGTTGGGCTGGCGGCGCGTACCAACTCGTATCCCCGCGAACTCTCGGGCGGAGAGCAACAGAGAGTCACCATCGCCCGCGCACTGGCCACTGATCCTCTGGTGCTCCTGGCGGACGAGCCAACAGGCAACCTGGACGAGCGCGCCAGCCTTGGGGTTTTCCGCCTGTTCCAGCGGATCAATGCTCTGGGCACGTGCGTCCTCATGGCCACGCACGATGCGGGCCTGATTCGCCGGCATCCGGACGTGCGTCTGTTGGAACTGGAGCAAGGGTTTTTGATCTTCGATTCCCAGACGTCGGACGCACCGAAGCCAGCGGCGAAGATCGAATCGGCGATCACGGAGTCCGCATGAGGCTCGTACGGGAGGCCATAGCAGGGGTTCGGCGGGCTCCCCTCCTGAGCGGCTTGAGCATCTCGTCGATCGGGCTCAGCCTGTTCATCGTGGGCATGTTCGCTATTGCCGCCCATAATCTCGACGCGGCTCTGGCGGATCTGGAGTCCATGGTCGAGGTCGTGGCGTTCTTGGCCGACGATGTCCCGGCGGAGAAGCTGAGGATCGCCCAATCTGAGATCGAGGCCTTTCCCGAAGTGTCGGGCGTCACCTTCGTCTCGAAGGTGGAGGCTCTGTTCAACGCCTCGCGCGACCTGACAGAGTTTTCGGATGTGTTCTCGGATTTGGAAGTAAACCCTCTACCTTCCTCGTTCGAGGTCGGCCTGCGACCCGCCTACCGAACCCCCGACGCTACTCGCGCTGTGGCCGAGAGGCTGAGCTCGTACGCATTTGTAGAAGACGTCCGCTACGGCAAAGATTGGGTTGAACCCCTGTTCGCGGTGCGGCGCATCGCTGGTGGAGCCGCCCTGATGCTTGGGGGCGGTTTCGCGGTGGGAGCGGCACTGCTGATCGCCATCGCCGTCCGCATGGCCGTCCTCGCGAGAGCCACCGAGATAGCGGTGATGCGCACCGTTGGAGCGACGGATAGCTATATCCGCCGACCCTTTGTGTTCGAAGGCCTGATTACGGGCCTGGCTGGCGCTTGTCTCGCCCTCGGACTCACGTTTGGCGGATTCGTGCTCGTAGACCGCTCGCTGATCACGCTGAGCTGGCTTCCAGACACTTGGGTGGTCGGCGGTTTCCTCGTGGCCGTTCTTCTGGGCATTTCCGCCGCCGAGCTCGCGGTTCGGCGTGAACTGCGCGGCATCGACGTAGCGTAGGGCACGCCGCCACGCCCATGAGTCACCCTCGCACCGTCCGCTCCGGTTTGGTGCTTCTATCCTTACTGGCAGCAACCTTCAGCCCCAGCGCGGCAGTCGGTGCGAACGGTGTGGTTTCCGGATTGCAGCAGGCCGGGCAGGAGATTCGGAATCGCCTCCAGGAGAGTCAGGGGCGACTGGACGAGATTCGGGACGAGCAGGAACGCCTGCAGCGGGAGCGCCGCGATCTGGCCAGCCAGGTGCACACGGTTACGGCCGAGATTACGAATCTCGAAAAACAGATCGAATCCTCAGGCGCGGCCCTGGCGGAGCTGGATAATCAGCTATTGGATTACGGATTCCAGGTTGACGAGACGACACGCGAGATGCTGACTACTCGCGACGAGCTAGTGCTCCGGCGAGTCGAGCTACGCGAGCGCCTCCTGGAGATCTACAAGCGGGGACCGCTTCAGACCTTCAAGGTTCTGCTGCAGGCCCGCTCGTTCGGTGAGTTGATCAGCCGGTACAAGTATCTGCACCTCATCGCGGTGTACGACCGGACGCTGGTCGATCAGGTGCGCCAGCTCGAGGCCCTTCTGGCCGAAAAGCGTTATCAGCTAGCTAGCGAGCTGACCCGAATGGGCGGGCTCCGAAGCGAAAAATCCGCGGAGATGGAGGATTTGAGCCGGCTCGAGCGCCAGCGCCGGCAGAGACTTACGAGGGTTCAGGCGCGTGAGACCAGCTCGCAGGAGCGGATCTCAGAGCTACAGCGTGAAGAGGCTCGGCTGAGCGGGTTGATTGCGGATCTCGAGCGTGAACGCCGGGAAGCGGAGCGGTTGGCGGGCGTTGAGCCGGCCGCTCCCGAGCTGACCACCGCCGACCTCGGCCGTCTGGACTGGCCCGTCGAGGGCCGAATCGCCTACCGGTTCCAGCAAACGAGCCCGGACCTCGCGGTCCCCCGCGCCGGAATCGGTATTCTGGCCCCGCGCGGCACGCCTGTCACGGCGGTCAAGGACGGTGAGGTCAAGTTTACGGGCAGGCGGGGCTCCTACGGGCTTGCTGTCCTCGTGAATCATGGACCGGGGTACTGGTCGGTATACTTGTATCTCGACGAGCTGCGGGTTGAGATTGGAGACCGGGTAGTGGCGGGCCAGGTCCTGGGCACGGTAGGAGGCGACGGCCAGCGTGAGCAGATGGAATTCCAGATTTACGAACCGGACTCCAACGGCCAGCCTCGGCAGGTGGATCCGGAACGCTGGCTGAGAGAGCAGGCGTAAGGGTGCTGCCGCTGACCGGCAACGAGGACCTGCGCTCACGACTGAAGCAGGCAGCAGTGCGCGGCAGCCTTCCTCAGTCCCTCCTGTTCCACGGGCCTGTCGGCGTTGGAAAGCAGCGTCTGGGCCTGTGGCTGGGGGCAATGCTTCTGTGCGAGGCAGACGCTGAAATTCGGCCTTGCGGAGAGTGCCGAAGCTGCCGGCTGTCCGATTCGCTGCAGCACCCGGACATTCACTGGTTCTTTCCTCTGGAGAGACCGAAGTGTCCTTCAGACAAGCTGAAACAGAAGCTGGAAGAGGCGCGCCTGGATGAGCTGGAGGAGCGAAGAAGCGACCCGCTACGAGCCTGCGAGCCGAATCCTGCGGCGGCTATCTATCTGGCAGCGGTTGAGCAGCTGCGAGCCATGGCGTCGAAGCGCCCGGCCATGGGACGCCACGTGGTCTTCGTGGTGGGTGAGGCCGACCGGATGGTTCCGCAAGCCGCCAATCCCGAGGCTGCGAACGCTCTCCTGAAGCTCCTCGAAGAGCCGCCGAGCGACGCGTTCATTGTACTGACTTCTAGCCGGCCCGGGACGCTGCTGCCAACGGTGAGATCTCGCGTGTTGGCGGTTCGGGTTCTTCCGGTCGGGGAGGAGCAGGTTCGGGCGCACCTCGTTGCGCACGGGGCGGCGGGCGACGAGGTGGCAGCGCAGGTGGCTCGACAGTCCTGCGGGTCAATCGGTGCCGCCCTATCCGTCCTGGCGAACCGCGATTCTGATCAGACGCCCGTTTCCCGGCGAGCCGCAGAGCTGTTGCACCTGTGCCTTCATGGCACGAGGACCGATCGATATCGCGCCGCCATGAGCTTTGGAGCCAGGGGTGCCCGCCAGGTCCTCTTTCCCTTGCTGGAGGAAATAGAATCCCTGCTACGGGACTGCTTGGCGGTGGTCTCGGATGAGGCTGGCGCGGCGATCCGGCCTGATGCCGTAGCCAGACTGATGGCCGATGGGAGACCGTCGGCCCTGGCTCTCCTCGAGGCTCACCGGCACGTTGACGTGGCGCGCGAGGCGGCAGCCGCGAACGCGGCGCCGTCCGGCGTCGTCGCCGTTCTGCTGGACGAGATCGCGACCGCTGTAGCCACGCCCGAACATCTCGCGCTGTCGGGCTGGAACAACAGGTGACAGTTGTAGTATACTATAGGTTTGCCGGTCAGCAGGGATTGTCTGGCCGTGACCCGATGTACTATCCGGAGATGTTGTGACCCGAGAATTGTCGCATCTCGACGAAAAAGGTCGAATCCGGATGGTAGACGTAAGCGCCAAGCCGGTTACGCGCCGGTGGGCGACCGCTGAAGGTCGAATCAAGATGCGGCCAGAGACGCGTTTGGCGATTCGGGCTGGCGAGGTGGGCAAGGGCAACGTAGCTGAAACTGCCCGCCTAGCGGCGATCGGAGGTGCCAAGCGCACCTCGGATCTGATTCCACTCTGTCATCCGCTTCCCCTCGATGCCGTTGATGTGTTGGTGGAGGACGATGAGGAGCTTCCGGGGCTTCGGTTGGTGGTCCGCACGGGAGCCGAGGCGCGAACCGGTGTGGAGATGGAGGCCCTGTGCGCTGTCAGCGCTGGCCTCCTTGCCGTCTACGACATGTGCAAGGCGGCAGACCGGGACATGGAGATCTTTGGCATCAGGTTGTTGGCCAAGGAAGGGGGATCCAGCGGCCGCTGGGTCCGCGAACCGGACGGTGAGGACGACGTACCGGCGTCATGAATGGCGCTGGCAGCATTGCCGAACTGACTAGAGAAGTCTGAGGAGTTATAGAATGAAATCGATTTTTCGAAGCCTGGGACTCCGG
>JAZGCO010000054.1:0-19737 GCA_036476995.1 Gemmatimonadota bacterium | reverse complement strand
TCGATCCGCGTCACGAAATAGTTGTATGCGATATTGACCGGAATCGCGACGGCGAGACCGGAGGCGGTGGTAATCAAGGCTACCTTGATCCCCGATGCGACCAGGGTCGGATCCACCTGACCTGCGGCCTCGATAGCCGCAAAGGCCGAAATCATCCCGATCACGGTTCCCAGGAACCCGAGCATCGGTGCGACATTGGCGATCGTCGCGAGCACCACGAGACCCCGCTCAAGAAAGTCCAATTCGATCGAGCCGCTGGTTGAGATCGCCTTCCGAATATCGTCCCCCGCCTGGCGCTGCTTGACCCTCGTCAGACCCGTGAGGAGAATCGCGGCCACCGGCCCGCGCGTCTCGGTCGCCCGGGCTATTCCCTCGTCCACCTGGCCGCCCCGCCCCATCTCACCGATATCCTCCAACAGCCCCTGAGATTCCTGGTGAGCGATGCGCAGAGTCCACGCCTTGGCGATGATGACGCCCAGTGCAATGAGGGAACAAAGAACGAGAGGCACCATCATGAAACCGCCATCACGAAAAATCGTGAGCAGCTCATACGAAGTGTCGGGTGGCACTGTCCCCTCCTGACGAGGTTCGCAGACCCGGCCCCTGCGGGCCCGATATTCCTGATTACCAACAGCCGATGAAGCTACTCCTGGGCGGGAATAGCGTCAAATACTCCGCTCCGCGTCGCCGAGCCGATCAGAGGCCCTGAGTCTTCTTCCCCAGTGTCTGCCAGACGTTCCTGCAGCTCAGCCGCGCTGAGACCACGGCTGAGCCGGCCACGGTGCGCCAGGGAGACCTGGCCGGTCTCCTCGGAAATCACGATCACCATGGCGTCGGTCTCTTCGGAGAGGCCGATGGCGGCTCGGTGGCGTGTACCCAGCGTTCTCTCCAGCGATGGCGACTCTGATAGCCGGAGAACCACTGAGCCGGCGTATGAAATGCGGTCGCGCTTGATGAGGACGGCGCCGTCATGCAGCGCCGAATATGGCGTAAATATAGTGGTCAGAAGATCCGCAGTGACCGTCGCGTTCAGCGGAGTTCCCTCATCCACGAAGTTGGTCAGGTCCATCTCGCGCTCTACGGCAATTATGCCGCCTATTCGCGCCCGTGACAGTCGATCCGCGGCGGCGGTGATCTCGCTGACGACCTCCTGTTCCTCCCGCCGGCCGAACAGTCGCCACAGCCTCGTCCGGCCGAGGCGTGCCAGACCGGAGCGCAACTCCTGCTGAAAGATCACGATGAGCGCGAAGGCGCCGTACGTGAAAACCTGGGACAGCAGGTAGGTGATGAGGCCGAGGTCAGCGGCCTGGGCGAGAGCGTATATCGTGACCAGCACGATAAACCCGATGAATACGTGAAAGGCGCGTGTGCCCGTGTAGATAAGCAGCACCCGGTAGACCAGATATGCCACCAGGGCGATCTCGGCGAGATCCTTCAAGCCCAGATTCAGAGTGAAGAAGCTAAGAATCCCGCTCATGTCAGCTGCTGGGTACCTCTTGCCGCAAGATGGCGTTCGTTACGTCCAGGGCTTTTCGCACTGCCAGCACATCGTGTACCCGAAATATGCACGCCCCCCGGTCCCGCGCCAGCACGCACGCCGCCAGCGTCCCCTCCAGCCGATCGGAGACGTCCGTGCCGAGCACCGCACCAAGAAACGTCTTGCGGGAGGGCCCGACCAGAATGGGATATCCGAGCGCCACCACGCTGTTCAATTGGTTCAGCACTTCCAGGTTTGCGGCCGCGGATTTTCCAAACCCGATCCCAGGGTCCAGAACGATTTGGTCGGGCTTGACGCCATGTTGCTGAGCCCGGTCTGCGGCTTCGGACAGCGAGGCGCCTATCTCACCCAGAAGATCGTCGTATCCGACATCACGTTGCATGGTCTGCGGGGTGCCACGCATGTGCATCAGGACTGCGCCAGCGCCGGACGTCCCCAGCAGGCGCGCCATCTCGGCACCTTCACCGAACGCCGTTACATCGTTTACTACGGCGGCTCCGGCATCCAATGCCCTGGCGGCGACTGCCGCCCTGCGGGTGTCTACGGAGAACCGAATACCGCGCCGGCCCAGCTCTAGCGCCACGCCGCCGATGCGGCGCCATTCCTCTTCCGGCTCCACAGGTTCCGCCCCGGGTCTCGTGGATTCACCGCCCACATCGACCAGGTCGGCGCCTTCGGCCAGCATGCGCACTGCCCGATCGACCGCCTCGGCCTGATCGGCGTACGCTCCACCGTCAGAGAAGGAATCTGGAGTGAGGTTCAGCACGCCCATAACGAGCGGGCGGTCAAGCGGGATCATCCCCCCGGCGACCCTCCAGTGACGGATCGGGTCTACCGGGGTCAGGCCGGTACCGGCGATGGCTCTCCGCCCGTGCCTTCCAGCGGCCTTTCGGCTCCTGGCGCTGTTTTGGATTCGGGGACCTCTACAGGCACTTCCGGTTTCGCGACTTCGGGCACCGACATGGGGGGCAGCGGCTCTCCAGCGTCCAGCAGCTTGATGTCGGCCGCATCCAGCGTCTCGCGCTCCAGTAGGGCCTCGGCGATGGAGTCCAACAGGGCCCTGTTGTCTGCAATCACCAACTCGGCCGACTCGTACGCAATGTCCAGAATGCGCTTGATCTCCTGGTCCACAATGCGGGCCGTATCTTCGCTGACCTCGCGTCTCTGACTCAGTTCGCGGCCGAGGAAGATTTCGTGTTCCCGTTCACCCACCGCCATGGGGCCTAGAGCCTCGGACATTCCGAATTGAGTCACCATACGGCGTGCGATCTCGGTGGCTCGCTCGATGTCGTTGCCGGCGCCTGTCGTAATCTTTTGCGGGCCAAAAATCGTTTCTTCCGCAACCCGGCCACCGAACAGCATGGTGAGCTGACCCTCTAGCCAGCCCTTCGTGTAGTTGTGTCTGTCCTCTTCGGGCAGCGACGCCGTGAGGCCCAGAGACAGCCCACGTGGAATGATCGTCACCTTGTGCACGGGGTCGAGTCCGGGAACGCGGAGCGCGATGACGGCGTGGCCCGCCTCGTGGAAGGCGGTCACCCTCCGCTCTTCATCCGAAATCACCATGCTCTTCCGCTCAGCGCCGAGCATGACCTTATCCTTGGCGGCTTCAAAATCCTCCATATACACCCGGTCCTTGTCGAACCGGGCGGCCAGGAGAGCGGCCTCGTTCACGACGTTGGCCAGGTCGGCGCCCGACAGGCCGGGCGTCCCTTTCGCCAGGATTTTCAAGTCCACGTCTTCCGCCAACGGAATATCCTTGGTGTGAACTCTAAGGATGCCCTCGCGGCCTTTCACGTCCGGACTATCGACTACGATCTGCCGGTCGAATCGACCAGGCCGCAGCAGAGCGGGATCCAGCACATCAGGACGGTTCGTCGCCGCCAGGAGGATCACGCCCTCATTGGACTCGAACCCGTCCATCTCTACGAGAAGCTGGTTGAGCGTCTGCTCGCGCTCGTCGTGCCCGCCGCCCAAGCCGGCACCGCGGTGGCGTCCCACGGCGTCGATCTCATCTATGAAAATGATGCACGGAGCGTGTGCCTTGCCCTGCTCAAACAAATCGCGCACTCGGCTGGCGCCGACTCCGACAAACATCTCCACGAAATCCGACCCCGACATGGAGAAGAAGGGTCTATCAGCCTCACCCGCCACCGCGCGGGCGAGCAGCGTCTTACCGGTGCCCGGCGGACCTACAAGCAGCGCTCCCTTGGGAAGTCGGCCTCCAAGGCGTCGGAATCTGGCCGGATCCTTCAGGAACTCGATGATCTCTTTAAGCTCCTCCTTTGCCTCGTCAGCTCCCGCCACATCGTCGAACGTGACCTGTGGTGAGTCTGCTGTAGCCAGTCGGGCCTTCGACTTCCCGAAGCTGAACGCACGTGAACCTCCGGCCTGCATCTGTCGAAACAGGAACAGCCAGATCCCGATGATCAACACCCAGGGCAGAAAGGATATCAGAATCGTGATCCAATCGTTGCCCGATTCCTTGGCCCGCGTCTCGACACCAGCGGTCTCGAGTTGATCCAGAAGCTCCTGGGTCGCCTCCATGGGGAGGAGGGACTTGAAGTGAGAGATCGGCTGCCCATTTCGTTGAACGGGAGCCCGAAGAGAGCCTTCTATCTTTCTGCCGTCGATTATGGTTACATCGACGATGTTCTCGCTCTGAAGGTGCTCGCGAAATTCGGTGTACGTCAATTCTGTTTCAGCTTGACGGCTGCTGTTCATTATCTGGAGTATGAACAGAGGCACCAGGAGCACGAGGGCCCAGAACGACACTGTACGTACGAGCCGATTCGTGCGGCCCGGGTCGCGTCCTTCGTCCGCCGGGGATTTCATCGCCACGTTTCTGCGTTACTCCTTCTAAATGCTCGCCACGACAGGCAGGTGCCTGAAGTCTTCCGCATGATCGAGGCCGTATCCCACCAGAAACTCATGCGGGGCATCGAACCCGACCCACCGAGGTTCAAGAGACAGCTCGGCCGCCACGTGCTTGTGCAGTAGGGCGCACAGCTCGAGCGATGCGGGCCGACTCTTCTCTAGTGTACGAGTCAATTGGTTGATTGTGTTTCCGCTGTCTACGATGTCCTCGATGAGCAGCACGTGTCTGTCGCGAATCGGAGCGGTCGGATTGTAGAGCAGCTCGACCTCACCAGAGGAGGTTGTGCCGCTCCCGTAGCTAGACGCCACGAGGAAATCCAGCTGCAATGGCAGGTCTATGTGCCGCACCAGATCGCTCATGAATATGAACGAGCCCTTGAGCAGACCGAGGACGAGCAGGTTCGCGTCGGGAGGATAGTGCGCCGTTATCGCCGCGCCCATTTCGTGTACCCGCCGCTCTATCTGCTCCTCGGAAAACACCACCCGCCGCAAAGGCCTGCCGCCCGTTCGGGCCATGAGTCCCGGGTCTTGAAGCTGAGTTGCCTGTTCGTCCACTATTCCTCTTCCTCTGAGAGGCGAAGTAGCCTCTGTCCGTTCGGATTCGGGCTCGCTGGGGCGCCCGCGACGGTCACTAACTCCCTGTCGAGGGCGACATCCGCCGCCCACAAGATTCTCCCCGACCGGGATGCGAGCAGCGGCACGGATCCCCGCGCCTCCACATCAATGCGACACTCACCAAACAATTTCTTGAGCTTGCGTGTGCCAGCTCGCGTTCGAACGCGGTCGCCGGGACACCAGCTCCGCAGTTTCATCGGATAATGCTCGGGGTTCTCCGGGAGGGCAATGCAGTAGCCCGCCGCCGCTGATACGTCGGTGGCGGGACCCCAGGAGACACGGAAGCGGCGGTGTCCGGCCGTCCAGATACTCGTCCCCTGTCCTTCCCTGCCAATCTCGAGTGCTCGTCCACCTGATGTGGAACGCTTCTGAGCCCGCCCGAGGATCAATTCATCGAACGAACGGTGCAGTGTGAGGCCCCGTCCGAGGTCGATCGAGGAGCCACTGCCACTACACGTCATAAACTCGACCGCAGCCCTAGTTCCGCCTGCCGTCAACTGCGTGCCCAGCCGGCTGGCTAGCCGCCGAGCGAGGCGGGCCTGGGCGTGCGAAGACAGAGTGCGAACCCGCTCCAAATTCAGTCGATAGGTCTTGTGGTCTGCTAGCGTCGCGGTTTCTCGGCACCCGGCGGTTTCGCCTCGTAGCACGCTAACGTCGGCCACGACCTCTTCGTCACGTGCCGCGAGAGCGGTCTCGAGCCGGCGCGCCTGAGCCGCGACCTGCCGGAGTGCGCCGGTCAGAGCCGCCGGTGAGCCGCTGGCCGCACGCACCCTAGACTCGAGGGCCGGCCGGACCTGCCAGCGGATGCGGGCTCTGGCCCAGCGCGGGTCTGCGTTGCTCGGGTCCCGGTGATGCGGGATCCCCCGCTCGTTTACGTATGCGTGTAGCTCCACGCGCAGGAACGGGAGCAACGGCCGAACGATTGAGTGTCTCCGGGCGGGAATGCCGGCCAGGCCCGGTGTACCGGTACCCCGGATCAGCCGGAACAGGATGGTCTCGATCTGATCGTCTTCGTGATGAGCCGTGGCGATCCTGGTGCAGTGCTCGGTGCGAGCAACGCTGTGGAGGAAGGCATACCGGGCCACCCTCCAGTGGGCCTGCGCGCTCTTGAGCGACCCGGGAGGCCGGCCAATCTGGCACGTAACTCCGAGGTCCGCGGCCCAGTGGCGGACCTGCCGGGCCTCCGACGCACTGGTGGCCCTGGCGCCATGGTCGAAATGGGCTGCCGAAATGTGGAGTCCGAGGCGTGCGCGAAGCTCGATCAGGAGGTGCAGGAGAGCCATGGAATCGGGGCCGCCTGATAGCCCGACCAGAACCCGACTGCCCGCAGGAATGAGATGCTCGTTGCGAGCCAAGTGGGCTCGGAACCTAGTCTCGATCGACACCGGACTGAGAAGCTCCCGAGGTAAGGCGGTTTCTCCATGTTCCGGCGCCCCGGTGGAACGTCAGGCGCCCCGGAATCCCGACACCAGCTCTCGGCGTGAGGCTGGCCTTCGCCGCAGCCCCGGACTCTGCCCCGACAGAATTGGGCTGGGTACGGCCTGGGTTCGCGGCAATTTTCTCCTGGTCCGGCACCGCCTTGAGTCGACCGGTCACGTAGGTATCCAAGGCCACCCTGAAATCGATCCGGCGAGGCAGCGGCAAAGAGGCTGGATTCAGGGGCCTGGCGTCTTCGGACAAGTCAGACCTCCATCACTTCTGCCTCTTTGGCCTTCAGCATTTCGTCCAGCTTCGTGATGTGAGAATCAGTAAGACGCTGAAGATCGTCGAGTAGGCGGTGCAGATCGTCCTCACCGAGATCCCCTTCCCGCTCGCTCTTCTCCAGGTCAGACTTCGCCTTGTGCCGTGCATGCCGTACGGCAACCCGACCCTCTTCCGTCATTCGGTGCAACACCTTCACCAGGTCCTTGCGTCGTTCCTCTGTGAGCGCCGGAATGCTTACCCGCACGACGTTCCCGTCCACACTCGGGTTCAGACCCAGATCCGAGCTCTGAATCGCTTTCGCGATACTGGGACCGAGCTGGGGATCGTACGGCTGGACAAGCAACATCTGGGATTCGGGCGCAGAGACGTTAGCCACCTGCTTCATGGGCACTGACGCCCCGTAGGCGTCGACGTTCACCGTATCCAGGATGGCCGGGCTGGCCTTGCCCGTCCGGACTCCGCCGAATTCGAGGGCAATCGCTTCGAGGTTCCTGTCCATTTGCCGGGACGAGTCCCGGAGCGTCTCATTCGACACTGGCCTTCTCCTTCCCGCTGACGAGCGTGCCAATCCGCCCACCTTGCAGCGCAGAGAGAATGGCTCCTCTCTTGCGCGTATTGAGGACGATGACCGGAAGGTCGTTCTCTCTGCACAGCGAAATCGCAGCCGCATCCATCACGGCGAGCTCGCGGTTGATTACCTCTTTGTACGTAAGTTCGGGAATGAACTCTGCTGAGGGGTCGAGAGCGGGGTCGGCCGAAAAGACACCGTCTACCTTTGTGGCTTTGAGAATCACGTCCGCTTCCATTTCGATGGCGCGGAGAACGGCCGCCGTATCGGTGGAAAAATACGGATTGCCGGTCCCACCGGCAAAGATCACAACGCGACCCTTTTCAAGGTGTCTCAGGGCCCTACGCCTGATATAGGGCTCCGCCAACTGTTCCATACGAATCGCTGTCATCACCCGTGTCTCCACCCCACTCCGCTCCAACATGTCCTGCAGGGCGAGCGCATTGATTATGGTCGCCAGCATTCCCATGTAGTCAGCGGACACGCGGTCCATGCCCTCCCGGCTAGCTACCGCACCCCGGACGATGTTGCCGCCGCCCACCACCAGTCCAAGATGTATCCCAGCCTCATGGACCTGCAGTACTTCGGCCGTGAGTTCCTCGATTACCGGGGGTGCGATACCAAAGCCCTGATCTCCGGCGAGAGACTCGCCGGAGAGTTTTACCAGGGCCCGCGGGTAGGTGATGCTGCTCAACAGCGGCCTCCTTATCAAACCTCGAAGCGCGTGAATCCCTTGATCTGTGCCCCCGGAACACGCTGCTCGACTAGTGCGCCAACCTTGATATCCGGATCCTTCACGAACGCCTGCTCCGTGAGCGTGCTCTGCTCGAAGTACTTCCTCATGCGTCCCTCGACAATCTTCTCGGCGATGGCTTCCGGCTTGCCTTCGGCCTTCGCCTGCTCCACGAGAATCGCTCGCTCCCGCTCCCGCTCGTCCTCGGGAATATCTTCCGGGCGCACTTCCAACGGATTCGCTGCGGCCACATGCATGGCGACGTCCCTGGCCAGCCCTCGTGCTGCATCTGTCGGCTCGGTGCCCGCGAGCTCAACCACCACACCGATCTTGTCACCGTAGTGTACGTAGGTTCCGGTGGCAGATTCCTTGGCGGGCAGATAACGCACGCCACTCCGAATCTGCAGGTTCTCCCCCATAGAAACGCGGAGATCCGTCAGGTTTCTCTCCAGCTCAGCCAACTCCGGCCGGGCCAGGAGGTCATCGCCCGTGTAGACGCGCCCGCTTTCCAACTCGGCTTCAGCGACCGCGACCGCCACCTGAGTGACGAAGTCCCGGAACGTGTCGTTGCGGGCCACAAAATCTGTCTCGCTGGACACGGCGACCATGGCGACCGCGCCCGCTTCCGACTGGACGGTCACAACCGCGCCTTCGGTCGCTGAACGGTGAGACCGGGCGGCCGCCTTCGCAACACCCCTCTGCCGCAGAAGATCTACCGCCTGCTCCTCGTCGCCACCCGTCTCGATAAGGGCCCGCTTGCACTCCATCATTCCGGCGCGCGTGCGTTCACGCAAGGACTTAACTGCCTGAACCGTAATCTCAGTCATTTCTATTAACTCCGCTCATTCAACTGCACCGCGAGATCGAACAACGAGAAAAATCATCAAAAAAAAGGGCCACCGAAGTGGCCCACCGTGATCTGGCTCAGGGTGAGCTGGGAGTGTCTGGATCACCATCCTCCGCTGAGGATTCGCCCACGGCTGCCACTTCTTCCTCCGCCGGCGCTGATTCTTCCGGCGCCGGTATCCCGGCAGCGGGTTCATCAGCGGGCTCAACGGCAGCCTCTTCCGGCTCGGTGGCTGCTTCCGCCTCCGCCTGCGCTTCTGCTACAGAGGCCTGCGCGGCTTCCGGTCGCAGACGCCTGGCGATCATCTCCGGCTTCGGACGCCGCTTGGGCCGCGTCCGCTTCTTGCGGCCTGGCGCCTCGGACGCTCCGGCATCGGTCGAGTAAGTGTAGGCGTCCTCTTCATCCGCTTCGTGGGCCTCCGGGATCTGCCGCATCGCGATCTCGATCTCGTCTGCAATGGCTCCCGTAATAAGAGAGACGGACCGAATCGCATCGTCATTGCCGGCGATCGGTATGGTCAGCATGTCTGGATCAGCGTTCGTGTCGGCGATCGCAACAACTGGGATTCCAAGCCGGTTAGCCTCACGCACCGCAATTTCTTCCTTGCGGGAATCGACCACGAATACAAGACCGGGAAGCTTGGTCATGTCCTTAATCCCCGCCAGGTACCGGTCCAGCTTTAGCCGCTCACGCTCCAGGAGAAGCCGCTCCTTCTTGGTGTAGAACTCGAAGGCCCCCTCTTCCACTCCGCGCTCGAGATCCTTGAGCCGCCGTATGTTCTTCTTGATAGTCTGAAAGTTCGTCAGCATTCCGCCGAGCCACCGCTCAGTTACGAAGAAGGAGCCCGATCGTTCGGCTTCGGCTCGCACTACATCGGCCAACTGCCGCTTGGTGCAGACGAAGAGAATCTTGCTGCCCGACCTGACCACAGAATTGACCAGCTCTCGAGCCTTGTTGAGCTCTTTGAGCGTCTTTTTGAGGTCGATCAGGTAGATTCCACCGCGCTCCGCGAAGATGTACTTGCGCATCTTCGGGTTCCAGCGGTGTGTCTGGTGTCCGAAATGGACGCCAGCTTGGAGAAGTTCCTTAAGCCCTACAGCGTCCATGCTACCCGGTTCTCGCTCTATCACGTGGGATTTATCTCTTCGAAAACTGGAAGCGTTTCCGAGCCTTCGGCTGGCCCGGCTTCTTACGCTCCACAATTCTCGGATCGCGTGTCAGCAGATTACTTGCCCGTAGGGTCAAGCGGCGCTCTTCATCCGCGCTCAAGACCGCTCTGGCCACGGCCAGCCGCACGGCTTCAGCTTGGCCCGTGGATCCGCCACCCGATACACGTACACGAATGTCATACAGGTCGGTTGTATCGGTCACAACCAGGGGCTTCATGACAGCTTCCCTGTAGCGAAGGAGTGGGAAGTACTCTTCGAGCGACCGGCCATTGATCGACCACGATCCGCTGCCAGGCGTCATCGCGACCCTGGCTACCGCCGACTTTCTTCGACCTACCGATTGAATTGTGTCTACGTCCGCCAAACTTCCTCCCTGAGTCCTAGATCTCGAGCTTCTGGGGCGACTGCGGCCCGTGTGGGTGCTCCGAGTTTGGATACACGCGCAGCTTTGAGGCCATCTCCCGCCCAAGCTTGTTCTTGGGAAGCATCCCCTTCACGGCCAGTTCGATCACGCGCTCCGGGCGCGTGGCCAGTAGCTTCTTGAACGGTATGAAGCGCTCACCGCCCATATAACCGCTGTGCCGGAAGTATTCTTTCTGCGTTTCCTTCTTACCGGTGAGCCGAACGCTCGCTGCGTTGATCACCACTACATAGTCGCCGACATCCAGATGCGGGCTGTAGGTGGGCTTGTGCTTGCCGCGGAGTACCGTGGCAATGCGGGTCGCCATGCGTCCCAATACCTGGTCGCGGGCATCCACCACATACCATTTCCGCTCTATGTCACCGGCCCTGACGGAGTACGTCTTCATGGTCGAGTGTTGGTTCCTTACTGGGTAAAAAAAGCAAGCCGCCCCACATGGAACAGGGCGGCTGATGCCGTTCCGGTTGCAGCCGGAAAAGCTATGTAAGGCGTTCTCGGGTGTCAAGACGCCAAAAGCGTCGTAAACACTTGAGAGACAATGCTCACTAGGTGATCAGAAACGCTTCAAGGCTGCGGCCGGATGAACCCTGGCGCAGCCGGTTCAAAGCCTTGTCTTTGATTTGTCGAACGCGCTCGCGGCTCACTCCAATCTCGACCCCGATGCTCTCGAGAGTCCTGGTCTCCCCGTCGAGGCCGAAGTACTGGCGCAGCACGTGCGCCTCGCGTCCGCTGAGGAGAGTCAGGCTGCTTTCCAGTGCCTGGCGAAGCGCCGCCCTTTCACCTGCTGCCTGCGCACCCTCAGGACCCTCGTCCGGAACCAGCTCCAGCAGAGATCCCGACACGCTTCCAGGCGCAGGCGCGTCAAGCGAAATATAGGAACCGGGAGCAGCCGACAGGCTGCTAATCATATCCGGCGCTACCCCGAGTTCTGTAGCGACCTCTTCGTCAGTCGCCCGCCGCCCGAGTCGTTGGCTCAGCGTGTTGAAAGTACGGACGAACCTTCGGCGACGCGCGATTCGGCCGTTCGGCACATGGACCATCCTCGACTGCTGTGAAATCGCTTGCAGCATGGCCTGGCGGATCCACCAAACCGCGTAGCTCACGAAACGTACCTCACGCGACTCGTCGAATCGTCTGGCGGCCCGCAGTAGCCCCAGGTTTCCCTCGTTGATCAGATCTGCCAGCGCCACCCCTCGGTCGGAATAGCGCTTGGCCACTGATACCACGAAGCGGAGATTCGCCGTTACGAGACGTTCGCGGGCCGCGTCGTCTCCGGCCCGGATTCGGCGCGCAAGCTCGGCTTCTTCAGAGCGGCTGAGCAGAGGTTGGGTGCCGATTTCCCGTATGTACTGCTCAATCGATCCGAGGCGCCTGGTCCTTTGTCGCTTGGCCACGGCCGCATTGTGTAGTGACTAGCGGACAGTGTCGAGCAACCGAGTCCACCGAATCTCGGTCAGCCACGGGAACGGGACCATCTTGTTTCGGTCGTATGAGTAATAAATGACAAGCGGGCGACCTCGAATCGCATCCTCATTCACGAATCCCCAGTACCGGGAGTCTTCCGAGTTGTCGCGGTTATCACCCATGACGAACACGGACTCCTCATCCACGACTATCGGGCCCCAGTTGTCTCTCGTGGGTCTATATTCTTGGGCTCGGCGGCCAGTGCTGACCAGATGCTTCCGCTGCCAGTTGAAACGGGGACTACGGGGATCCTCGAAGGGGCGCGTATGACGCGCATAAGGCTCTGGGATTGCTTCGCCGTTCCGGTGCAACTGACCACCCACCATCATGAGCGTGTCTCCGGCCATTCCCACGAGGCGCTTCACGTAGTTCGTCCGCGCAGCCTGGCCGGCCGCAGGAGGCGGCTCGAAGACGACTACGTCGCCGACCTCTGGCGGATCCAGGGCCGGGAACCTGACGCTGGTACCCGGAATCTCGGCGCCGTACGCCATCTTGTTCACAAGAAGAAAATCCCCGACAAGCAGGGTGTTCTCCATGGAACCGGTCGGGATCTGGAACGCCTCGATAGCAAAGGTCCGGACCACCAGGAACAAGACGGCCGCCACGGCAATGGACTTCGTCCACTCCCACAGGTAACGGCCGACCGACGCCGACTCTGAAGATGAAGCTGCGGGTCTCGCCGTAGCGTCGTCAGTTCGTCCGGATCTGTTCGTTTTCCTCGCCACCCATCACTCCCTGTACATAGTCAAAATACGTAGTCGAGTATGTTCTCCGCTCGACAGGCTTTCGGCTGCTCCCAGCGTTCACTACCACGCTCCGCGACGACCGTTCCGAAAACGACTGTCCGAAAGTGCGGATCAGCCTCAACGCGCGTTCAACAGCGGCCAGCTACCAATCCACATCGATTTGGGCGCGCTGCAGCGTACCACTATAGTCAACATACGCGACCTTGGTCTCGGAATAGAACTCGTATACTTCCCAGCCCCCCTCGCGGTGACCATTCCCCGTCTGTTTGACACCGCCGAACGGAAGGTGCGCCTCGGCGCCGATAGTCGGAGCGTTGACATAGGTGATTCCGTTGTCCATTTCCGCGATCGCCCGGAACGCGCCTGTCACGTCGCTTGTGTAGAGCGCCGACGACAGACCGTACTTCACTCCGTTGTTGATCCGGATGGCTTCGTCGAGATCGTCGAACGCGATCACGCTGAGTACAGGCCCGAAGATCTCTTCCTGTTCGACGCGCCAGCCCTGCTGAACCCCGGAGAGCACCGTTGGCTGAAAAAAGCAGCCCGCATCCAGCCCGTCTCCGGTGGCGCGCTCGCCTCCGCATGCTACGGTGGCTCCCTCGGAGCAGCCAATTCCTACATACCGTTCGACCTTTTCGAGGGATGCTTTGTGAATCAACGGTCCCACGTCGGTCTCCTCGAGCAAGCCGTCGCCCAGCCGCAGCGACTCAGCCTCGGCTGCGAGCCGGTCCACAAAGTCATCGTGTATGTCCCGGTGCAGCAGAAGTCGGCTGGTTGCCGTGCAGCGCTGCCCGGTGGTCCCGAAAGCGCCCCACAGGACTCCGTCCATGGCGAGATCCATGTCCGCATCGGGCATGACGATCTGAGCGTTCTTGCCGCCCATCTCGAGAGAGAGCCGCTTGTGCATTCGGCCCGCGGTCTCCCCGATAATGCTGCCGGTGGCGGTAGATCCCGTGAAGGACAGGCCGGGTACACACGGATGCTCTACGATCGCGGCTCCTACCGTTTCGCCTCGCCCGTGAACCAGCTGCACTACGTTCGGCGGCACGCCCGCCTCGAGCAGAATCTCCACGAACAGGTGGCCCGTGTGCGGCACGTCCTCGGCGGGCTTGAACACGACCGAATTCCCGCATAGGAGAGCCGGGAAGATCTTCCAGCTCGGGATGGCGAGGGGGAAATTGAACGGCGTAATGATCCCGAACACGCCGATCGGACGACGATACGTCATGGCCCATTTCTCCCGCAGCTCCGAAGGAACTGTATGCCCGAACAGGCGCCTTCCTTCAACCGCCGCGTAGTACGCTGTGTCGATCGCTTCCTGCACGTCGCCCCGAGTCTCTTCCAGAACCTTTCCCATCTCACGGGTCATGACGCGAGCCAGCTCCTCTTTGCGCTGCTCCAGGATGTCACCGGCCTTCTTGAGGACCAAGCCGCGCTCCGGAGCGGGAACCCGAGACCAGAACTCGAATCCTGCCTGCGCCGACTGGACGGCGCGATCGACATCTGAAGCGCCGGAGTCGGGGAACAGCCCGATCAGGTCCGCCCGGTTCGCCGGGCAACGGTTCTCCAAGTACTTGTCGCTATCGGGCTCAACCCACTGCCCGTCTATGTGGTTCAAGAACTTTTCAGACATGTGTCTCCTGTGGACTCCGTTTCACTCGCTCGGCGAGTCTGACTCGACCGCAGGCTCCGTGCTTAGCTCGATGGCTCCATCGCGTACCGTGATCTGGCGGAGCTCAGGTGGCGCAGGAACGAGCAGCGCCCGTCCGGCCGTTTGAACGCCATCAATCCGTAGTGACCCCATTATGAATGCAATCATGGGCGAGGGTATCACCAGGGCGCCCGCCTGCAAAGCCTCTACCTGGAGCCGGGCCACGCCGGCCGTGAACACACTCGGCATCAGCTCCATTGTCACACGCGTCGAATCACCCAAGAAGCGACTCAGGACATCTTCGTCGGTCACGTTAGGCAGTTCCGCCGGTCGGAGCAGCGAGGAAACGACCACTGTCGAGTCGCGAATCTCTACCTGAGAGTCACTCACACCTGCTGGCAGAAGCGGCGCGAGCCGGTACGTGAGGAGGCTCTGAAGTTCAACCTCCGTCAGACGCACCGAGGTGGATCCATCTCCAAGCCTGAGCAGCTTCCTCTCCGCGCTTTCCGCAGCGGATTCGCTGGGCTCCGTCGGTGCCGTGATTTCGAGCTGGTTGAGCATCCGGTCCCACCAGCCTCCAATGTCGTCCTGGAAGTACCAGGCTCCAGCCCCCGCCAGTACCAGTAGGGTGAGGCAGCCTATTCTTGAAAGACAGCTCTTGATCATGTCTGACTCAACCTTCCCTTCCCTCAGCCTTCATTCCCAGTACAGCCCGGTGCACTATCTCGTACCGCGGACCGGCCTGCGTCAAGTGACTGCGAACCAGATCTACGGTTCGCACGCAGACATCCGTGCTCAAGTCCGGGCGGGCAGTGCCGGCTATCAAATCCCGGCCGATTTCCGCGCCCCGACCCTTGATTCGCCCCAGCGTTACGTGAGGACGGAACGGACCGGTGTCCGGCGGAACACCGACCCCTGCGAGCTGCTCCAGCACTCGATCCCGCAGCAGCCGAAGCTCCGAGGTGGCTTCCACGCCCAGCCAGATGACGCGCGGCCGGTCCGGGGATGGAAACGCCCCGAAGCGTTCGAAGCGAATCGAAATGCACGGCGCGGCGCCGGCCACTACATCCAGCCCGGTGGAAAGATCGTCCTCCGCTTCGGCATCCAACTCGCCCAGGAAGCGAATCGTAAGATGAAGATTCTCCGGACGGCTCCAGCGGACACCCGAGGCCTTGTCTCTGAGCGGCTTAGCAGCGCGGAACACCAGCTCCCGAACCAGGTCAGGAAAATTTAGGGCTATGAATAGTCGCATGGTCCCTGCGTCGGGTGTAGGTAGACTCTGCTTTCTTTGTGCAATACGTCTGACACCTACTACGATGGCCAACACGAGAAGTGTCGGCACTATCTTTCAATCAGGAACGTGGAAACGGCACATGGCATCCGGTCCCCCACTTATCCATGAACTGAGCCCAGGTCCAGATCTAGAGCGCCTAGCGGCTGAGGCAGGAGACCGCCCTTTCACGCTATGGCTGGACTCCGCGCTGAAGGGACCTGAAACGGGGCGCTACTCGTTCCTGGCCGTCGATCCCTACCGTGTTCTGCGTTCTGCGGACGGCGTGTGTGTGTGGCTCGAATCAGACGGCGAGCGAGTTGCCGGTTCGGCCTTTGGCGCCCTGTCCGAGGCGATCGAGCCGGACGACTCCGCCCCTGCATTCGCCGACAGCGCCATCGTTAACATCCCCCGGTACCCATTCCTGGGAGGCGCGGCCGGATTTTTTGGGTATGAGCTGGCCGGTGAGCTGGAAACAGTTCCGCGCGCCAGGATTCGGGACACGGCGCAGCCAGACCTGGAAGTCGGCCTGTACGATGTCGTACTCGGCCTCGACCACGAGACTGGCCGGGGCTGGGTGTGTTCGACTGGCGCCCCTCATGCCGGCCCGGAGCGAATGGAGCGGGCCCGATCCCGGATGGATTCTGCGCTTCGGTGGGTGGCGGGCGGCGAGTCATTGTCGGAGTACGGCCTGGGTGAACCGGGCGCTCCCGTCGGTGAAGGGCGGGCGTCGGCCCCAGCGGTTCGGGCCTGCGACTCACTCGACCCGTCGCCTCAGCTGTTCCCGGTCGAGGAGTGGCCGGGCATCGGATCCTCGATTTCGGCTGCCGGCTATCAGGACATGGTAAGGCGCGGTGTGGAGCTGATCCGGGCCGGCGATGTGTTTCAGGTCAACGTGTCGCAGCGGCTGGAGATCGATTGCCCGGCGCGTTCAGGAACCGCTCCGAACGGTGGTTTCAGCGACTTCGAGTTTTATTTGTCGCTGCGAGACGAAACCCCCGCCCCGTTCGCGGCCTTCTTCCACGGAAGCAGGTGTTCGATCCTCAGCGCTTCTCCGGAGCGGTTCCTTCGGGTACGGGATCGTCAGGTCGAGACGCGCCCGATCAAAGGTACCCGGCCACGGGGCCGAGAAGGCGTCGCCGATGCCCGCCTGGCCGCCGAGCTGCTGGGCAGCGAAAAGGACCGGGCCGAAAACCTGATGATCGTAGATCTGCTGCGGAACGACCTCTCGCGCGTGTGTGCCCCCGGCTCGATCCGGACCAGCAAGCTGTTCGGTCTGGAATCGTACGCGACGGTGCATCACCTGGTGTCCGTGGTCGAGGGTACGCTCCGCGCTGGCCGGACCCCGCTGGCCCTTCTTCAGACCTGCTTCCCTGGTGGCTCGGTGACCGGCGCGCCAAAGATCCGCGCCATGGAGATCATCGCGGACCTGGAGCCGGTCGAGCGAGGTCCGTACTGCGGCGCGGTCGGATACATAGGCTTTGATGGATCCATGGATCTGAACATCGCGATTCGAACCGCCGTCCGTCATGAGAGCCGGATCACGTTCCACGCCGGGGGGGCTGTCGTGGCCGATTCGGTTCCGGAGGCCGAGTATCTGGAGTCGTTGGACAAGGCGGCCGGCTTGGCCGCCCTCTCCCGCGCCGTGGCGGCGAATCGATGATTCTCCTCATCGACAACTACGATTCCTTCGTTTACAACCTGGCCAGATACCTGGAAGAGCTGGGCGAGATAGTTCAAGTGGTCCGGAATGATTCTATCACACCGGCGGGGGTTCGAACCCTGGCGCCAAGTCATCTGGTGGTCTCGCCCGGTCCTTGCACGCCGGCGGCGGCCGGCGCCTCCAACGACATCATCCGCGAGGTGGCAGGCGACATCCCGCTACTTGGCGTCTGTCTTGGCCACCAGTGCGTTGGAGAAGTGTTCGGAGGGCGGGTCGTCCGCGGCGACCCCGTACACGGCAAGACATCGCTCGTGCGTCATGACGGCACGGGGCTATTCACGGGCCTGCCCTCACCCTTGCGGGCCACCCGGTATCACTCGCTGGTCCTGCATCCGGGTTCGCTTCCCGCCTGTCTGCACGCGACGGCGCACGTAGAGGTTGCCGACGGTGCAGGTGCCGGCGCACCGGTGGTCATGGCGGTCCAGCACCGCGAGCTTCCGGTGTGGGGTGTACAGTTTCATCCGGAGGCCGTGCTCACTGAACATGGGCACGCTCTGCTGCGTAATTTTCTCGCGCTTGGACGCAGCGAGAATCCTGCCGGACTGGAGGGCGCGCTCCCGGCAGGCGATCTTCAAGAAACGAGTGTTCTGGAATCAGACTTTTCGACGGCCCATTAATTACGACAAGGAGCTGACATGGCTAGAGCAATGTGGAATGGCGCGGTAGTCGCGGAATCCGAACATGTGGAGACCGTAGAAGGCAATCTCTATTTTCCGCCGGACTCGATCCGGGAGAAGTACTTCCGCCCCAGTTCCAAGACATCGACCTGCCCGTGGAAGGGGGAGGCGAGTTATTACACACTTGCTGTGGACGGCGAGGAAAACGCGGATGCGGCCTGGTACTACCAGGATCCAAAACCGGCGGCGTCTCAGATCAAGGACCACGTGGCGTTCTCTCGCGGAGTAACGGTCGAGGCCTGAAAGACTTTAGTGCCGCGCAGTCTCAGCCGGCGGTTACGCAAGCTCAGACCATTTGAGGCTGCCGATCCAGCGACCGATACTGCACAGCCTCAGCGACGTGTTCCTCGGTCGGAAACTCCGCCCCGCTCAGGTCAGCGATAGTGCGTGATAGCTTGAGGACACGATGAAACGCGCGGGCGCTGAGACCGAGGCGCTGGATGGCGGTACGCAAGAGGTCCTCCCCTGCCCGATCCAGGCGGCAGTGCGCACGTAGCTCGGGGATTCGCATGTCCGCGTTGCAGCGATCGCCCCCCAGCCGGTGCGCTGCTCGCCGTCTGGCACTGATAACTCGCTCACGCACACTCTGGCTGGCCTCTCCCGGCCGACCGCCGCTCAGCTCACGCCATTTGGCGGCGGGAACGTCAAGCTGAATGTCTATTCGGTCTAGCAACGGACCGCTGACGCGAGATACGTAGCGACGAATCCGGCCCGGCCCGCACTCACACTCGTTAGAGGCAGAGGCGGCTGTTCGGCCCACTCCGCAGGGACAGGTGTTCATGGCGGCCACGAGCTGGAAACGGGCTGGATATGTGACTGAAATACCTGATCGTACCACCGTGACGGTCCCCTCCTCCAGCGGCTGGCGGAGACAGTCGAGAGCGCGAGACCGGAACTCAGGAAGTTCATCCAGGAACAGCACCCCATGGTGGGCGAGAGATACTTCGCCTGGACGAGGAATCGCGCCTCCTCCGACGAGACCGGCGGCTGTAATTCCGTGGTGAGGAGCTCGAAACGGACGGACTTGGATCAGACCCGAATCAGGAGCCAGACGCCCCGCTACGCTGTGCACCACTGTGGTTTCCAGGGCCGCGGCTCTACCCATGCAAGGGAGGATTGAGGGGAGACGTCGCGCCAGCATGGTTTTTCCGCAGCCGGGCGGACCGCGGAGCAGGAGATTATGACCGCCAGCTGCGGCGACTTCGAGAGCCCGTTTGGCCGGTCCCATGCCACAGACGTCAGCCAGATCCAGTTCACCCGTCGCCGCGGGCCCACGGCGAACCTCCGGCGGCTGGGCTTTGCTGTCCCGGGCACGGCCGGGCCGTCCAGCAGCGATCCCCAGCACATCTCCCACGTCTGACACGCCGAGCACGTTCAACTCCGTCACGATTCGGGCCTCGGGTTCGTTCTCCAAAGGCACGATCAGTCCCGTGGCACATCCGCTCTGGGCCAGATGCAGAGCGATCGGTAGCACGCCGCGCACGGGCCGAACGGAACCGTCGAGGCCCAGTTCGCCCACCATCGCGAAGCCGCCTAAGCGTGACGCGTCCAGTCGGCCGGCCGCGGCCAGAATCCCGATCAGAATGGGTAGATCAAAGCTGGATCCGCGCTTGCGGATATCGGCGGGCGCCAGGTTCACCGTTATCCGAAGTCCAGGAACGTGAAGATCCAGGAAAGACGCCACGGCCCGGATTCGCTCCGTTACCTGGCGAGCATCGGAAGCGGGCATGCCGAGGATCTGAATCATCGGGGTGCCACGCCGAATCGACACTTCGGT
>JAZGCO010000053.1:0-3298 GCA_036476995.1 Gemmatimonadota bacterium | reverse complement strand
CGGAAGTACGCCACTTCCCCGCCGATAATGCGAAATCCGGCACCCGTGGCTCACGCTCCGTAGTCAGGTGCTCTATCCAGTTGAGCTACGGGCGCTCGGCGCAAGATTGTCGGCCGTTGGCGGCGGTCTTCTGTCCATGCCCAGGAGAGGACTCGAACCTCCACGACCTTGCGGCCACTAGCCCCTCAAGCTAGCGCGTCTACCAATTCCGCCACCTGGGCCTGAGTGCTCGGGGGGGGACTCGAACCCCCACGAGATCGCTCCCACAGGATCCTGAATCCTGCGCGTCTACCAATTCCGCCACCCGAGCACTCTGCGATACGATCCGCCGCTGCATCTCTCCTTGGGACACGTTCGCCCCCGCACTCGGGCGGAGGCGCTGGCCGGCCGGTGAGGCCGGAGTGCTTCGTTGTCCGCAAAGGCAGCGCGATAATCTACCGAACCGGTTCAGCAGCGCAACCATTCCTCGCCCAGCTTTTCTTGCCGGCTGCAGGGGGCGACATTCCGACTCCATGCTCATGTATTCGACGTGCCTGTTCTGCAATCGCCCGCTGGGCGACAACGAGGTCATCGAGAACTTCCCGGTCGGCCGCCGCCTGGCCTATGACGCCTCGAAGGGACGGCTCTGGGTGGTGTGCAGGCGCTGTGAGCGCTGGAACCTGTCGCCACTCGAGTCCCGCTGGGAGGCCATCGAGGAGTGCGAGCGGGCGTTCTCGGGCACCCAGCTCAGGGTCTCGACCGATAACATCGGACTCGCCCGCCTGCGCGAGGGTCTTGAGCTCGTGCGCCTTGGAAACCCGCTACGAGAAGAATTCGCGGCCTGGCGCTACGGCGACCAGTTCGGACGCCGCCGGAGGCGAGCGATCGTGTATGGCACAGCGGCGGCCGCGGCTGGAGGGGCCATCATCGTCGGAGGCGCTGCGGCAGGAATCACAATGGGAGGCGGCGGATACGGCTTCTTTCATCTCTTCCGGCGGATTTCCAACGAGCGCGTAGCGGTTCGGCTGCGTGATCCAGACGGGCGGAGAATTCGAGTGCAGGTCAAGCACCTTCAACAGTCGAGGATCCTTCCGGCCAGCAACCCGCAGGGGTGGGAGCTGCACGTCCGGCACGCGGATGGGTGGCGCAGCGGTCCGAGCAGTAACGAGGAGACCATGGTGCTGGATGGCGAGGAGGCGATTCAGACAGCCGGAAAGCTCATGGCCCGAGTGAACCGGGCGGGCGGTTCCAGGAAAAACGTCGAGCTGGCAGTGCAGCGCATCGAGAGCGCTGGTCATCCTGACCGCTATCTCCGCGAGCTGTCGGCTGAGACACGCCGCTTGTTTGATGAGAAGGCTGCGCAGGTCGGGCGAAGGGGTCGGAAGTCGAACGTGGCGGGCGCGTTGAATCAGATTCCGAAGGACGCCCGCCTGGCGTTCGAGATGGCCACGCAGGAGGAGGCCGAGCGGGCCGCCATGGAGGGAGAACTGGCTACGCTCGAGGCTGCCTGGCAGCAGGCCGAGGAGATCGCCGGAATCGCCGACAGCCTCCTTATCCCCCGTGAGACGGAAGAGTTCATCGAGCGAGAGAAGCAGGTGGGGCTGGAGAATCGAATCGGTGCGGGCGAGTCGGACGACGACACCAGCGGCGGAGTGGCTCGTTGAGATAGTTGCTGTATCGTTTAATTATCTGTAAGTTCTTACGTAATAAATTACCGGATACTCCGTGAGGGCTGATTGGATTTCTTCGAGCAGGTTGGAACCATGGCCATCGGAAGCCGACTGCGCCGCATGAGCGGTATCTTCACCGACGAGGCACGGCTGGTTTTCTCGCTGTACGGCGTGGATCTCGACCCCAAGTGGTTCCCCGTGTTCTACGTTCTGGCACGTCGGCCCGAGGGCCTCTCGACTACCGAGATAGCGCAGGAGATTGGCCACTCGCACGCTTCCGTGAGCCAGATCGTCAAGGCCATGTCCGCCGGCGGTCTCGTCTCTACCTCACGTACCGCCGAAGATGCCCGGGTCAACCTCATCCGGCTCTCCGACAGGGGACGAGCAATTGCACCCAGGCTCACCGAGCAGTGCTCTGATGTTGGCGAGGCCATCGACGAGATGCTGGCCGAAGCGCACAGCGACCTGTGGCATGCCCTGGCCGAGGTCGAGCACCTGCTCCAGGAGAAGCCGCTGTACCAGAGAGTCAAGGAAAGGTACCGGCGCCGGGAGCTCCAGCATACGGAAATCATCGATTATCGCCCGGAAGACCGAGAGGCGTTCAAGGCGCTCAATGTCGAGTGGATCGAGAGGTACTTCGATGTTGAACAGACGGACCTTCAGCAGCTTGACCATCCAGTCGAGGAGATCATCAAGCCTGGCGGCCATATCCTCATGGCCACATACCGCGGCGAGGTGGTCGGAACGTGTGCGCTCATCAAGGAAAGCGAGGGCCGCTACGAGCTCGCCAAAATGGCGGTCACCGACCGCGTCCAGGGAAAGGGCATCGGGCTGCGGCTAGGAGAGGCTGTGATCGAGAAGGCACGCGAAATTGGCGCGGCGAAAGTGTTCCTCGAGAGCAATACGGTCCTCGAACCAGCGATTGCGCTGTACCGGAAGCTTGGCTTCAAGCGCGTCTGCGGCCCCCCGTCACCCTACGAGCGCTGCAATATCCATATGGAGTTGGAGCTCACTTGACCCCGAGCGCGCGCTATGCGCGTATTTGGCGTTCAATCCGATTCCACTTCGAACAGATATTCGTCGGGCACCGGGTTGTCGGGCGTCTCCCGGTCCCATACGATGGCGGCTACCCACCAGCGATCCCCGTCGTGGACGAGCGTGATACTGTTGATCCCGCGGGTGATGACGGGTCCGTCTGCGCCCTGTTTGCCCTCGTAGGCGCTGAACACCTGCATGACGTTCCCATAGCGGTCCGAATGCCGACCGATCTCGTACTCGACGAAACCGTTTTCTTCGATCCAGGCTCCCGACTGCACCTGAAAATCGGCCACGCTCATGTTGTTGATCACGACCTGCCCGTCGGGCCGCGTGCTCATGGCGACCTGACGCACTCCGTCTATATACAGAGCGTCGTCACGGGCCCAGTCGATCTTGTCTCCGGCCTCGATCGAAATCACGTCGTACAGGGCCGTGATGATCGCGTCGGGCGTCTCCCAATCTGATGGGCGCGGACCGGGAGGGAACGTTTCCTGCGCCTGCAGGAGCTGGGGTCCGGCGGTGAGGACCATTGCCACCGACACCGACGGGATCGTCAAAGAACGCACACTGCCCATGTCACCGCTCCGGTTGTTTTGTGCGAGTCACCTCTG
>JAZGCO010000052.1:0-34553 GCA_036476995.1 Gemmatimonadota bacterium | reverse complement strand
GTTCTTGCCCGGCCCTCGGACGACACGCAGGAGCAGGTCGCGCCCGTAGCGCGCGCCCCGGCAACGTCGGTGCGCGAGCGTGGCTTCAAGATCGCGGTCATGAGCGTCTCGGAGCGGAAGGGCGTGTGGACTCCGCCCCGGCACCTTTACACCGTCGCTGTCATGGGTGGTGCCGGACTGGACTTCCGGGAGGTCCGAATGCCGCCCGGAGTGACGGAAGTGCGCGTCGTGGCCGTGATGGGAGGCGTCGAGATCTTGGTGCCACCCGGGGCTGGCAGTCGAGAGCCACGGCTTAGGGATCATGGGCGGCTTCGACGGAGTCGACCAGGCCGGTGTCGAAACGGACCCCGATGCACCCCGCCTCGTGATCAAGGGCTTTGCGTGCATGGGAGCGGTCGAGGTCGCGGTCCGGCTCCCCGGGGAATCGGGCCGTGATGCACGTCGGCGTCGCCGCGACCTGCGGCGGCAGCGGCACCGCAAGTAGCTCGGAAGAGGTTCCGGCGAGTAGGTGAGCCAGGCGGGCCTCCGCCCTTAACCCCCTCGGCCTCGTGCTCCATACGGCTGAGGCTGTGTACTTTTCTGTGTACTTTTGGGGTCGCATTACGTGCGAATGAACTGCGGATGGGTTCGCATTGCAGGAACGTGACGCACCAGAAGTACGCCACGTTTGAGACTGGAATGAGAAAATGAGGGGGTTTGGGGTTTGCCACTCCGTCTTCTGCTGCTCCTCGTTGTTTTGCTTGAACACGCGGTTCGTGGCCAACGATACGTGCGCGACTGCGGTGCCGCCGCTGGTGCGACTCACATCCGGATCCGAGCCTGCATTCCCGACCAGGGTGATTCGATTCACTGAGCGTCCCATGGGTCCCCTGCTCTCTTCTGAAGGTACGGTGCGGCCCACTTCCCCTTGAAGTGACCTGATTCTCAGTGCGACGTTGTGGCGAATCCGGGTAGGTAGAGTGTTCCAGATGTTGATCTGGCGCGGCCGACGCTTTGAGGAAGCGGTAGACCGATGTGACGCGGCCGCTCAGTCAGGAAGCGGGGCGAACTGAATCTCGGAGACACCGGATATGAGCCCAAGGCCCGAGGCGAGTTCGTAGAACCGGCGGAGGCCGGCCTGCATATCCGCACCCAGATCATATCTGAGGTGGGCCCAGTAGGACGTCAGGAATTGTGGCGACAGGCCGTAGCTCGGAGCGGCCTGCTCGGCCAGAGCCCGGACGCGGGTGGCGAAGACGGTACGTGCGGCAAGAAGACTCCTGTGTAAAGCGAGCATCTCAGCCGGCGCTGTGCAATCTGTCCGCGACTGCCACAGGGCGTACACGAACGGAAGCCCCGTCCAATCGGTCCACTCAGCTCCGAGGTCCGTGACCAGCCAGCCAGGGTGCGGCCGGTAGTGGAGGGCCGCGTCTCCGATGAAGAGCGCCGCCGCGACACTCTGGTCGGCCAGTGGATCCTCTGATTCCTGTGCAAAATCACCCCATACAGGCTCGACGCAGTCCCGGACTCCGAGCAAGATCTTGAGCAGACAGCGCGACGTGGCCGACGCGGTGGGTAGCAGGACCCTTTCACCGTTCAACTGGTTCCAGGGGACGCGGGAGACCACTCGAATGCTCTGAACAGGTCCAGCGCTCCCTATGCACAGTCCGGGAAGTACGCGATACTCGTCCTGGTGGCGCGCGTACTCGATACTCGAGCATGGAGCCACGTCGAGCTCACCGGCAGCAAGACGAGCATTCAGCTGGCTCGGCGAACCTTCTTCGATCTGGAGCCAGACCGGACGGCGGGCCGCATCCAGAAGCGGCGCGTGAATCGGGAAACAGTTCGCGAAGTCGATGTGGCCCAGTCGGATCACGGGTCCGCTCCCGTGAGGGACAACCGCAGTGGAGCGATAATTCTGAACCAGCGCGAGACCAGGCGCCAAAGGAGACGGATCCGGCAGGGGTTCTTGCTGCTCGGTCTGTTGACTGTCACATCTACGGCCGTGTTCTTTGTGGACGATGTGCAGCGGCGGATCGAGGATGGTCCGACCATCGTCGTCACGGCCCCGTCGGCCCGAAGCCTTCGGGTGGGAGACGAGGTCTGGGTGGCCGGAAAACGGGCCGGCCGTGTTGTCGGCGTTTCGCTCCTGGATCCGGACAGCGCAGGCGCAGAGGTCGTGGCTGTCTCGGCGACCATACTCAAGGCGTTCGAACATACCGTCAGAGCGGACAGCCGGGCGCGTGTGGCCGCTTCGGGCCTTCTCGCGCCCAAGGTGCTAGCAATCCAACCCGGTAGTCCTGACGCGGTGCAGCTCTTATCCGGGGATACGCTGAAGACAGAACGTCTCATCGGACCGGATAGTCTCCTCTCGCTGGGCCGGACGGCTCGTGCTGCCCTGGATACACTCGAGGCTGTAACGGGCCGGCTACGGCACAGACTGGCCGAGGGTGGCAGTCTGATGGCGCTGCGCCGCGATGATGAGATCGGACCGCGACTCGCGCTCGCGACAAGCCGCGCCAGAAAGCTGAAGGCTCTGGCGCAAGAATCGCCGCTGGCCAGCCTGGTGTCGGACCCGGACGTGCGGGAGAGTGCGGCCAGAGCCATGTCCCGGCTTCGGGCCTCAGGTGGCGAGGGCGGGATGGGACTTCGACCGGATTCTCTCATGGTGCTGTTGCAGGAGGTTGACGTCCTCCAGGCACGGCTCGAGTCGATCGGGGCTGACCTGCGCGCAGGACGTGGCACTGCCGGGCGCCTGGTCTTCGACGACGAACTCCAGCGGAGCAGGGAGGAGTTGCGGCAAGGCATCGATGCCGTACGGGCCGAGCTTATGCGCAATCCCTTGCGCTGGCTCAGATTTCGGCTGTTCTGACCCGGAACGCCACCGCTGTCGATGGACGCCTCAACCACGTGGGGGAGGCATTCGCGCTTCCAGCTTGAACCGGATCTCCTCGGTCCGTCGTCCATGTTTCTTCTTGGCCACGACGGTTATCGATTCGATCATTTCCATCGGATCCTCGACCGAGATGCGAAACTCAGCCGAACCGTCCAGGGCCTGAACCCCCGTCCTCATGATCTTTCCGGGTTTGGACTCTGCCCGCCGGGCCGGATTCCGAAAGACAGTCAGACTCGACCTCCGCCGCTCCCCACCCAGCTTCCGTGAGATCTTCAGGCGGCTCAGCCAATCCGGTTGAAAGCTGATCTTCCACAGCTGGCCACGCTGATCCACGCCACGTGCCTCCTGATTATGCCGGGCCATTCCGATCCTCGCTGATTGTGGGCACGAATTCCGCGAACGGCGGAGAACGTACCGAAGTTCTGTTTCGCACGGAACGGCCCGCCAGTGTGAGACGGTCGTCCCACAGCACCGTGTTGACGCAGGTATCTTTCTGGCCGGTGCGGCTTATCTTCGTCGCGACCGTCCCGTACCCTGACACAAAGGCACAGAGCAATGACAATCTCGCGATCCGGATGTCGCCTCCTAAGTGTGGCCACACTGGTCGCTCTCGCATGCGCGCAGCCGCTGCAAGCACAGGACGCCGACCTCGCAGCGGAGATCGAGCGGGTGGTGAACGAGTACCACGACGCCGGGCAGTTCAACGGCTCTGTCCTCGTGGCCAAGAACGGTGCGGTCGTGTACGAAGCCGGCATCGGATACGCCGTGTTCGAATGGGAGATTGCGAATGCGCCGGATACGAAGCACCGGATCGGATCTGTCACCAAGCACTTCACATCTGCGCTTATCCTGCAGCTCGTTGAGGAAGGGAAGATCCGCCTTGATGCTCCGATCACGGAATACATGCCCGAGTATCCGAAACCGCAGGGCGAACTGGTCACCATCCACCACCTGCTGAACCACACGTCGGGGATCCCAAGTTACACCGATCTCCCGGGCTTCATCCAGAATGAGTCCCGTAACCCGTACGAGCCCGACTCGCTGGTCGCGGTCGTTTCCGGAATGGAACTCGAGTTCGAGCCGGGGACACAATGGTCCTACAACAACTCGGGCTACTTCATTCTAGGTGCGATCATCGAGCGGGTAACGGACCAGACGTTCGACGAGGTTCTGGACGAGCGGCTCCTCGCGCCTTTGGGGCTCGAGGATACGGGCTATGACCACGAGCCCGAGATCCGCGAACGCGGAGCGTTCGGGTATCGCCAGACGCTCGACGGTTATGTCAACGCCCCGTACCTGGACACATCCGTGCCGTATGCCGCCGGCATGATGTATTCGACCGTCCGGGACCTGTACGCGTGGGATCAACTTCTTTACACAGACGCCCCGTTTCGGGAAGCGGAAACAAAGCAGATGTGGTACGAACCCGGCATGCGTGATTATGCCTACGGGTGGATCGTGCACGAGGTCGAGGTGGCCAGCGGTGGTCCGACCGTCAGGGTAATCGAGCACGGCGGTGGCATCTTCGGGTGGAGTACGGGATTCAGGCGGTTCCCCGACGACCGCAGCACGATCATCCTGATCGACAACACTTCGGGCGACGTAGCGCCGCTGCAGGCCGACCTCACCCGGGTGCTGCACGGGTTGGAGCCGGAGGGCCCGTCGATCGGAATCGGCGCGGTAGTGGCGGATCGGATCGAGGCGGAGGGCGTCGAGGCGGGGATCGCGGAATACCGTCGCATCAAGGCGGAGGAGCCCGACGGTTACGACTTTTCAGAACAGCAGCTGAATCGTCTCGGTTACATGTACCTCGGCCGTGGCGACGCAAAGACAGCCGTGGTGATCTTCGAGTTGAACGTGGAGATGTTCCCTGACGCCTTCAACACGTACGACAGCCTCGGAGAGGGCTACATGGAGGATGGCCGGACACAGCTGGCGATCCAGAACTACGAGAGATCGCTGGAACTGAACCCCGGCAACCAGAACGCTCATGTGATGCTCGCGAAGATGGGCGCGGAGGCGACGGAAGCAGATGTGCTGGAGCTTTCGGCTGAGATTCTGGATCGGTACGTAGGCCGGTATGAGCTCCAGCCCGGGTTCGTGCTTGAGATCAGCCGGGAGGGAGACCGGATGTTCACGCAGGCGACGGGCCAGCCAAAGGCCGAGATCTTCGCTCAGTCAGAGACCCGTTTCTATCTGAAGGTCGTCCAGGCCCAGATCGAGTTCCACGTGCGCGGCGGAGTGGCCGAGAGCCTTACCCTGTTTCAGGGTGGCCAAGAGGTGCCGGCCCCACGGATAGAGTAGGCGTTAGTGGCGCCGACGTCGTGATCAACAACTCGCCGTCTTGACCGCCCCGGCTGAATCGAGTACCGTGAAAGCACTGGCCGGATCCCCCTGGGCGACCCACGGTTAAACCTTTCCCACTAGCAGACCAATCAGCAGAACATGACAAGTACCGAACAGCAGTTTGTGGACATCGCAGAACTCAAATCGAAGTCGATCACAGAGCTCAACGAGATGGCCGAAGATCTTACCATCGCGAACTTCTCCGGATTGCGGAAGCAGGACCTGATTTTCCGAATCGAGCAGAACCTGCTTGATTCCGCGGTCGTACTGCGCGGGGAGGGTGTGCTCGAAATCCTCCCGGAGGGATATGGTTTTCTGCGCAGCCAGGACTGGAACTATCTGTACGGTCCCGACGATATCTACGTCTCACCATCGCAGATCAAGCGGTTCGACCTCCGAACCGGGGACACTATTCTGGGGCAGGTACGGCCGCCCAAAGAGGGCGAGCGCTATCTGGCTCTGCTGAAGGTCGAGTCGGTAAACGAGGACGACCCGGAGAAGGCTAAGCACCGAATCGCGTTCGATAACCTGCGGCCGCGTTATCCCGAGGAGCGGTTCAAGCTGGAGCCGAAATCGGGCGATATTTCAATGCGCGTGCTGGACCTGATCGCCCCAGTTGGCAAGGGCCAGCGGATGCTGATCGTCTCGCCCCCCAAAGCGGGTAAGACGATTCTCCTTCAGAAGGTGGCCAACGCAATCCTTGAAACGTCTCCGGATGTGAAACTCATCGTCCTACTGATCGATGAGCGGCCGGAGGAAGTTACCGACATGGAGGAGAACGTCGCCGCGGAGATCATCTCCTCGACGTTCGATGAGCCTGCCGACCGACACACCCAGGTTGCCGAGATGGTGCTCGAAAAAGCCAAGCGGCTCGTCGAGTATCAGAAGGACGTGGTCATTCTGCTCGATTCGATCACGCGTCTGGCCCGAGCCTACAACACAACGGTTCCCCACTCTGGGAAGATTCTGTCGGGTGGCGTGGATGCGAACGCACTCCATAAGCCGAAGCGGTTCTTCGGCGCTGCCCGCAACATCGAGGAAGGCGGCAGCCTGACGATCATAGCTACCGCGCTTGTTGAGACGGGAAGCCGGATGGACGAAGTGATCTTCGAGGAGTTCAAGGGGACGGGTAACAGTGAGGTACTCCTAGACCGGCAGATTTCGGACAAGCGGATCTTTCCGGCCATCGATCTGAATCGGTCCAGCACCCGCCGTGAGGAGCTCTTGCTGGACGATATCGAGCTGAACCGGATGTACCTGCTTAGAAACTTTCTGTCCGATATGCCGCCGGCCGAAGCCGCTCAGTTCCTGATCGAGCGCCTGAACAGGGCTGAAACGAACGAAGAATTCCTGGAATCGATGAAGGCGGGCGGCTGAGGCCGAGCCTTGAGCGCAACGGGACTCAGCGAACAGGCCTCCCGGTTGACGGAAGAGGCTCTAACAGCCGCGGAAATGGCCGATCCAAGGCCACTGTATCGCGAACTCCTGCGCGCGCTCAAGGCCACTGACGGCGAGCGCTTTGCGGAAGCCACCGAGCGTTTTCAGTCCGCGGTCCTCCCCGCCATAGCCGAAGACGGAGCAGATCCCGTGTCTGAGTGGGTCGGATACGGCCGATGGCTCGCGGCACGCAGCCGTGCCGGCAGATTCGTGTCGGTGGATGCGACTGGCCGAGCCACCGACTCGGCTGACTCTCACACTCCCGGCGACGTGCTTCTTCACGTTCCGGACGAGGCGAAACGCCGCGTATTCCTCCTGGCCTCCCCTGCCCGGCCCAGCCCGGCGCAGCAGGCCACACTCGAGCTCCTGGTTCGGCCGACAGCGGCCCGTTTCTAGCGTCTTGTGCGGGTCAGAACGAGGGCCGAGGTTGGCGATGAACCCGTGTGACCCTGCCGAAGGAGGACAGCACTACCGTGACGACGCCGTCTCGCTCCAGCGAACGAATCATCTCCCGTCTCATCGAGGACGAGCTACGCGATTCGTTCATCGATTACTCCATGAGCGTGATCGTGCAGCGCGCTCTACCGGACGCTCGCGACGGGCTGAAGCCGGTGCACCGCCGAATCCTGTACGCGATGTACAAGGCCGGCCTGTTCCCCGACCGAGGATATAAGAAGTGCGCTACCGTGGTCGGGGACGTGCTCGGCAAGTATCACCCGCACGGAGACAGCGCGGTATACGACACGCTCGTTCGTATGGTACAGGATTTTTCTCTCCGATATCCGCTCATCGATGGACAGGGTAATTTCGGGTCGATAGACGGAGACAGCGCGGCGGCGTACCGCTACACGGAGGCACGGCTCGCGCCCATAGCGCTGGAGCTTCTGGCGGATATCGAAGAGGATACCGTCGAGTTCGTGCCGAATTTCGATGGCCGGCTCGAAGAACCCCGAGAACTTCCGTCACGGCTTCCACACCTCCTGTTGAACGGAACAGACGGGATCGCAGTCGGAATGGCCACCAAGATCCCGCCTCACAATCTGAGAGAACTGGCTAGCGCGGCCGATCATCTGGTCTGTAATCCCGACGCAACATCTGAAGATCTGATGGGCTTCGTAGAAGGCCCGGATTTCCCCACTCACGGATACATCTGGGGATATGAGGGAATCGGCGACGCGTATCGGACAGGCCGCGGATTGATCGAAATGCGGTCGCGGGTGCACGTCGAAGAAGGCAGCTACGGAAAAGACTCGCTCGTAGTGACCGAACTGCCGTATCAGGTGAGCAAGGCACGCATCATCGAGCAGATCACCAAGGTCGTTCGGAGCGGTCGGCTGGATTCGATCACGGACCTGCGCGACGAGTCCGACCGCGACGGAGTTCGGCTTGTGATCGAGCTGAAGAAAGGGGCTGACCGGGAGAAGGTCCTGAAGGCACTGTTTCTCAAGACGCAGCTGCGAACGACTTACGGCGTGATCATGCTTGCGCTCGTGGACGGAAAGCCGGTGCAGCTTGACCTGAGGGGGTGCCTCGACTGCTACGTCCAGCATCGGTTGGTCGTGATCAAGCGGCGGGCGGTGTTCCGTCTTGAGCGGTCAGAAGACCGCGCGCACGTGGTCGCGGGATTGCTTCGCGCCCTCGATGACCTGGACCGGGTGATCGAACTCATCCGAAGCTCTGAGACCCCGGAGGTGGCGTCCCAAAGGCTGCAGGATGAGCTGGGCCTGACCGAACGGCAGGCGCAAGCCATCCTGGCCATGCGGTTGGCTCGGCTTACGGGCCTCGAGAGCACCAAGCTCCGGGAGGAGCACGATTCCCTGCTCGAGCACATCGCCGAGCTGAAGGAAGTGGTCAACGAGGATACTGTGCGGCGCACGCTGCTCCGCGAGGATCTGGCCGATCTTGCAGAGCGCTACGGCGACGAACGGCGAACTGTCATCCTGGACGAGAGCCAGCCATTCCCGCTGCCGGTTCGCGGGTCTGGAGAAGCCTCCCTCATTCTCGTAACCCACAAGGGTTTCTTGAAATCCAGTCCGGTACGTTCCGGTGTCGGACGCGCTGGATCTGAGGCACTCTCGGAACGGGATGGCGATTTTGTGCGCCAGGCCTTCATGTGCCAGGCGGAAGATACGCTCCTGGTATTCACCGCTTCCGGTCACGCATACGGATTCACCGCAGGCGATTTGCCGCGTGGGACGAAGTCGTCTCGTGGGCGGCCTGTCGCAGAGTTGGTGGCGGTGGAGTCAGGAGACCAGGTCATCGCGCTCGTCCCTGTGGATGACTTCGCGGGGCCCGGGACGATTCTCATCGCCACCGAAAAAGGCCGGGTCAAGAGAACCCGGTTGCGGGAATTCGCGAACGCTCGTGCAACAGGAATCCGTGCCACGGGACTCGCACAGGGAGACCGGGTGCTCGGCGTCGCACTTACCGGCGGAACCGAAGACGTCGTGCTGGCTTCACGACACGGAATGGGCATTCGCTTCAACGAAACAGAGGTTCGGGCCATGGGCCGTTCGGCCCGCGGCGTAAAGGGACTCGAGCTGAGTAAGGGTGATTCCGTAGTCGCGCTGGCCACTCCTCGCCGAGACAGCGACCTGGCTGTGATCACGACGGGCGGATACGGCAAGCGAATACCGGTTCAAGAGCTGCGGACACAGGGCCGGGCCGGTAAGGGAATGCATGTGCTACCGGAGCGGGATTCGGTCGGCGACATGGCCGGGATGCTCGAAGTGCATCCGGGAGATCTGATCGCTTGTGTCTTGCAAGATGGGGACGTGGTTCAGGTCAGTGCGGAACGACTGCTGGCCGGTGGCCGACGCGCGGCGAGCGTCCGCGTCCGCGAACTCACCGAAGGTGGAGGAACAGTGACTTCGGTTCACCCGCTCCGATCGGGACCGGAACCGGCGCTCCAGACGTCGGAACCCGCGCTCGAGGCGTCCGAATCGCCGAACAGCCCCGAGATGCGATCCGGGCACGGCACACACCTTCGGCAGGGCGAGCTGGATCTGACCGAGTGACTCGCCGGCTCGCAGACGAGATCACGGCGGAGCACATCGATGCGCCTCCCGGTGAGGCGCGCCAATACCGAAAAGGCGTTTTCGTACCCGTTGACACGGATGCAATGGCTGACGCGCCAGATTCCGCCGCGTACCCAGCCCGAGGTTCGGGCCCTCCATTCAAGATCAAAGACGACGTTCCCCGCGTCCCCGGCCTAAGAAACATTCTCGGGCCGTCGATCATAGCCCTGGCTATGGGACTCGGCGCCGGTGAGCTACTCCTCTGGCCCAATCTGATCACTGTAAACGGGTATTCGATCTGGTGGCTGCTCTGGCTTGGCGTGGTGACGCAGTTCGTAGTCATCTCCGAGATCGAGCGGTGGACTATCGCAACCGGAGAATCCGTCTTCGCGGGCATGGCTCGGCTGGGTCCGGGAGCCGTTTGGCCCTGGTTTTTCCTTCTGGCCACCATGGTGAGCTTTTTCTGGCCGGGCTGGGCGTCGGCGTCCAGCGACTTCATTGCACAGATCGCGGAGGAGGTAGGCGGTGTGCGGATCGCGTGGCAGCCCATAGCCCTGATAATGCTGCTGTTGATCTGGCTGGGGCTGGCTCTGTCTCCGATCGTCTACAACTCCCTGGAGAGGCTGGAAATGTCGCTCGCGATAGGGTTTTTCCCGTTGCTGGCGATCACACTCCTGATAGTGGGGATCGCCCCAGGTGACTTCCCGGACCTGTTGCGGGGAGCGGTCAGCGTGGGCAGCGCGCCTCCGGCCCTTCTGACGGGCGAGCAGTTCCCCACCTTGTTGATCGCGGTGGGCTACGCGGGATCCGGGGGCACGCTACTGCTGGCCCAGTCCCTATGGCTTCGTGACAAAGGCTTCGGGATGGGAGCTTTCCAGGGTCGGATCGCCGGAATCCGAGGAGAGAACGAGCCTATTCTGGACACTGGCCTCGTTTTCAGCGCCGAGACACCGCTGAGCGTAGCCCGCTTCCGTGCCTGGATGCGAGTGGCCAGCAAGGAACTGCTCCTGACCTTTGTCTGCCTGATCCTGATCAGCGTAGTCATGACAACCCTTCTCGTGACGGCCACGCTCGGCACTGGAAACGCTGAGCTGGCGGGCGACCTGACCGGGATGATCGAACGCCAGGCGGCGGTGCTGCACGAAATCGGCGGAAGCCCGCTCAAGATCACCTTCCTGCTCGCCGGCGCCCTAGTGCTGTTCTCGACTCAGGTCGGCATTGTGGACACCGTCACACGCATTGCGGGAACGATTTTCCATGAGCGCTACGGGTTCCGCTCCGAGCACTGGAACCTGAGGCGGACGTTCTTGGTGTTCCTCACCATCTTTGTTCTCGCTTCAGCCGCGATCATCGTCGTGTCGTGGCTCGACCGAACGTCTGTAAATCAGCTGCGGCCTAATTTTCTGGTGCTGATTGCCGGACCCTTCGTTATCGCCAGCATGTACGCCTTCACGCTCGTGGTGGGTACCATTAACACTCGTCGACTCCCGCTCGCCCTTCGGCCATCTGCCTGGCGGCGGGCCGGCCTAGTATGGGCGGCGACACTGTGGGGCTGGTTCACGGCAGAGCAGATCAGCCGTGTCTTGCTCGATCTGGCAAACTCGCCTGAGGCCGCTGACTCGATCGAGTTCCATCCGGTCCGGGCGGCCGTGTACGCCGCCTGGCTCGGTTCGCTGCTGTGGTTCGGATGGACGCTACTCGGGCCCGGCGCTCGGCGGCCTCAACACGGCGTCTAACTGGCGACCTTCCGAGCCACCCTGGTCAGCTCATCGACCGCGTCCGTCACGTCTTTCTCGGTACTGCGATAGTTAAGCGGGCAGAGCCTGACCACGTAGTTCCCGTCGAGGAGCGTGGACGAAAGCATGAACTCCCCTTCTTTCTGCGTCTGGCGCACCGCCGCTGCGTTGATCTCGTCGGCCCGTGAGTCGGATAGCCGGGGGTCACCCACATACCGAAAGCACATGATCCCAAGCCCGCGATGGGCGACGAGTTCCAGTCCGGGCTGGGAACGCACGTACTGGGCTGCGAACTCGGCCAGATCCAGCGTGTGATCGACCGCTGCCGTGAGCGTTTCCAGGCCGTGCGCCTGAATGGATAGCCATACAGCAAGCGCACGTGAGCGACGAGTGAGCTGCATTCCGTAGTCCGCGAAGTTTACCTCACCAGCGAAGCTTTCGATGTCTTGCAGGTAGTCAGGCCTGACCCGAAACGTCTTCAAGAGCATAGCCGCGTCGCGAACCAGCAGGCAGCCGCACTCATAGCCGGTGTAGAACCATTTGTGCGGATCCAGCACGAGTGAGTCTGCTCGCTCGATGCCCGATAGCTGCTCCCGGCCACGGGTCGTCAGTTGGGCAAAAGCTCCATACGCACCATCGACATGCAGCCACAGACCCTCCTCTGCGCAGAGATCTGCCAGCTCATGCAGCGGGTCTACGGCTCCGGTGTTGGTCGTTCCTGCATTGGCTATCAGGCAAAACGGACGGTGCCCGATCTTACGATCCGCTTCGATCTGGCGCCGAACGTCGTCCGGCCGCAGCCGACCATGCTCATCCGCCGGCAGGCCGTGCAACCTCTCATCGGGAAATCCTAGCAAGCGGAAGGCGCGCATAGTCGCTGTATGCGTCTGTGCGGAACAATACGCGGCGCCCCCTCGCGGAAGACCATCCAGGTGCGCTTCCCGGGCCACCGCGAGGCCCAGAAGGTTCGCGGCCGATCCACCGCTGGTCAGGAGGCCTGCGCCCTCCACTTCGGGAAATCCGAACCAGTGTAGGAACCAGTTGACAAGGTTGATTTCGATCTGGCTCGGGCCTGCGGAGGCGAGCCAGGTGCCCTGAAAGAAGTTGCAGCCTGTGGCCAACCAGTCTCCCAGAACGCTCGCCCACGTCGGGGAACTGGGAATGAATCCAAAGAAACGCGGATGGTCGATCGCGCCTGAAAAGGGCTCGATATCGGCCCAAAAGCGCTCCAAGATTTCTTCGAAAGAGCGGCCCTGCAGAGGAACCGGCTCCGCCAGGCGAGCCTCCATCTCAGCTCTGGAAGCGGTCCGAACCGCAGGCCTATCCCTGATATTCACCCAGCGGTCGACCACCGAGTCCACTACGGCGTAACCGGCCCGGCGCATCTGCTCCGGGTCCAACTCGAGTGATCGGCCTTCAGGTAACTCCGGACCGGACGAGTTCGTCACGGCTCTGGTCGGCGCACCGACGCGTCGGCATCAACGACGATCTCGGTTCGACTGGGCAACGTGGCCAGGCCGCTGTCGTGGTCGAGGACTGATATGGACATGCGATAGTTCCCTGGCTTGGTTTGGCTCAGATCGACGCGCAGGCTACCTCGGGTCATCACCCGTCCGCGGCCCGACGACTCACCTGGGTACGTGAGTTCGAAGGGCTCGCCGCCATCCAACGGTTCCATGCGAACACGCGTCGTGTACCCCGTACCTTGAGAGAGATTGTAGGCCTCAAAGTACACGTAAGCCACTCCATCGGGACCAGTGACGTGCGCCGGACTCGGCCTCAGGTAGACGCCGCCGCCCGGCGTCCACATCCCTCCACTGTCCGGAGCAACCACGATGTCGGACAGTATCGGAACGGTACCCGTCAGGCGGCGCACGGTCACCGAGTCCGTCAGATATCCGCCCTGCGCAGGAAGCGCCGTTCGCTCGCCCCGTTCGGAAACCACCAGCGTAGACAAGTGGGCGCCGGGAGGCAGGTCCGCACGAATGCGGACGGGGATGCCCTCATCCTTTCCGAGAATTCGCGCCGTAGTTACGTCGAAGTCGTACGTCTTTCGCTCGTACTCCCCGCTCTCCGTGAGAAGGGACCAGACCGCCGAGAGTCGGTATAAGGGAGGTTCACCAGGTTCCGAAGCCGGGGTCAGGTTGGCAGCCTCAACAACGGCGTTGAGCCATACGCGCGTACGATCGCCGGATGGCGCCCGAAACTGGAGTAGTTCTTGAACAAGGCGGACATCTCCGGTGACGGGCGGACGATCCGGCACGTCGGCGACGGCGAAGTTGCCGTCAGCCAGCGTCCATTCGCGTTCGCGCGCCATCTCCTGCAGCACGACGACACTCCCCCCACGATACGCGATCTGCTGGTATCGCACGTCGAGTCCGGATCGGGACCGGTACAGCTCCGTCAGTCGGCCAGCCGAGATCAGGCCGAGCGCCGTGGGGGCCGTATTGAAGGGATTTCTACCGGCAGCGCCGCATCGGTACACGAGGCCGAGATTCCGGATAAGCCACCAGTCGTCAGTACCGCCGCCGGGGGAAAAATGGTACAATCGGGTTCCGCCCGGGTACTCGTACGCCCATGTGATGTTCGGCTCGAAGCACTCGTCACCAAGATACATCGACGTATCGTCTGGGTTGCCCATTCGAATATAGATGAGCCCGCGATCATCGAACACGGCGTTGTCGGGCCGGCCCAGGCGCGTGGTGAAGGTCGGTTCCTTCTTGCCGCGCCGCAGGTAGTGATTCTGCGCATGCCGAAGGCGCTCGTAATGCAGTGCAATACGATCTTCCACGGACAGGCCGCCCGCGGCGGCGCGTCGATTCCACATGCGCCGCAGCAACCTGCAGAGATCCCTCTGATTGGCAGGTAGTGAGCGAAACGCTTCCCAGGCGGCGAACTCAGCCGGAGTGGCAAGTGATTGAACGTCCAGCCAGTACTCGATAGATGCGTCGTCCCCGGCCGCTGAGCATCCCAGCCAATAGTCCTTGCCTCCATCGGCCGCGGCTCCCGCCAGAAACGCGATACGGGCGCGGTCTAGCAGATACTGGGACCGCGGGATCGTACCCTCGGCGCGGGCCAGGGCCTCCCGCGCGGCCGTGGCCTGCTCGGCGCGCAGCCACAGCCGAGTCACGGCGAGCCATTCATACCCCGTCTCCGGGCCGCCGGCCTCTCGTGACCACCTGTCGAGGAGGCCGGCCACGTCGGACGAGTCGGGATTGGAGCGGAGTTCGAGACGCTTTGACAGGCGGGTGGCCAATCTGACGTGCCCGTTGCTCGTCAAATCGCGGTATGCTCGGCCCGGAAGAGACTGTGCGAACGCCGGTTCAGGTAAGCCTGGCTGCAGTGCGACCGCCAGAACGACTAGCGCCGCTGCGCGTGAGGCTCTTACCGTCGCGGAAAGCCTAGGAACGGGGCCGGCGCTCGACCCGGACTTGGGTCCGGTACGGGAGCGTAGAGCGGCCGGATTCCAGGTCTTCGACGAGGACCGACATGTCGTAGTCATCGGGTTTCGTCTCGTTAAGGTCCAGCCTCAGCAGCCTACGAACCAGGGTGTGGCCAGCTGGCAGAGCATCGGCTGCAAACCGCAGCTCAAATGATTCTCCCTTATCGTCCCTGGGCTCCAGCCGTATGTGTGTCGTGAACCGCCCGCCCGGCGTGAGGTGGTACGCCTCGAAATAGATGAACGCGATCCCATCCGGACCTGTGAAGTGGGCCGGGCTCGGCCGAAGAGCGATACCGGGGCCCGGCGACCAGGCGCCGCCCGAGTCCGCCGCAACGGCCACGGACGATATCTGTGGTGTGGTCAAGTCGAATTCATTCACGCGCAGGGACGTCGAATGAAAGTTGCCTGCCGGCGCGGCTCCGCCGTTCCCTGAATACACGTCCCTGAGGAGCAATGTGTAGCGATAGTCTCCCGGTGGTAGGTCGGCGACCATACGTACCGGCACACTCTCGTCCGATCTCAGACGCCTGCGTGTATTCGTGACTACCTCGGACTGCAGTCGTTGGTAGGCTCCGTCGGGACCAAGCAACGCCCAGTGTCCCTCCACCCTGTACCGAAACGTACCGTCGGGAAGTGTCTCCGGGGTCAGGCGGTCCCCCTCGACAAGAGAGTTCAGCCATACTCGGGTGAAGCCCGCCTGTCTCCCTCCGAACTGAAGGACCTCAACCAGCATGCGGGACCGAGCATCGACGCGCGGCCGCTCTGGCACGCTGCTGACCAGATAGCCGACGTCATCGCGTGTTTCCGCACGCTCGATCTGGAGCTGCCGCTGCGCTTCGAGAGCAGCGCTACCGCTGGTACCCAGGAGCGTTCCGATCGGCGCCTCGTAGCGCATCATCTGCGCGCGCCTGGCGTACCGGGGATCGAGCCCCTGCCGAGACCGATACAGGTCCTGCAGTACCAGATTCGCTGCCTGGCTCATGATGGTGCCCCGGTGCTCGTTGACCGGTGAGAGCTGGCCAACACCCTGACCGGATGCGCTGGCATCCGGACTTCCGCAGCGGTACACATCGCTCAGATTCTCGATCAGCCACCAGTCGTCCGTTCCCCCGAGCGTGCTGAAATGGTAGACCCGCGTGCCGTCCGGGTAGTCGTACGCCCAGCTCTCGTTCGGCTGGAAACATTCCGCACTGACGAGGTGCTGCCCGATTTCTGTGTTTCCGGCGAAGCTGGTGGTGCGGTCGGGTGGGCCCATGCGCAGGTATACGAGACCTCTGTCGTCATACACGGACTTGGTAGGCCGGCCCATCTTATTGGAGAACGTAGCCCCCTTCTTGTTTCCCCGGCGGCGGTGATTATCCAGCGCGTATTTGATCCGGCGATAGTGCTCTGCCATACGTTCCGGCACGGCCTGCGCCGACGCCATCGCCCGTTCGTTCCAGAATCGACGCAGAAACGCACATAGCTTGCGCTGATTCACCGGGAGGGTGCGGAAAGCTTCCCAGCGCTCTATTTCTGAAGGAGTGGCCAGGACTTCCACATCGAGCCAGTACTCAAGCGTGGTGGCTTCATCTACCTGGTCGCAACCCTTCCAGTACGCTTCGACCGCCGTAGCGCGTTGCCCGGCCAGGAATCCAACGCGGGCTTGGTCCAGCAGGATGGCTCCTGCGACCACTCCTGCTTCCGCCCGATCCGCCTCGTGCAGCGCCATCTCCGCCTCAGCTGCCCTGCCGGCACGAATCCACAGTCGAGTTACAGCCAGCCAGTCGGCGGCGGTCTCCGGACCGCCCGCTTCCGTTTCCCAGCGCTGGAGAAGGTCCCGAACCTCCTTCTCATCGGGGTTGGCGCGATGATCGAGTTTCTTTGAGATGCGCTTCGCGAGATCCTGGTGACCCCTCTGCTCGAGCGAGGTGTAGACGCGGCCCGGCATGGTCTGAGCCGCTGCCACCGTGGGCACCACGGTCAGAAGAAGCCCACCGAGGGCAAAGCCGATTGCCCGACGCATAGTGCTCACGGGGTTTCTTCCGCAATGGTGGGCACCGCCACCTCGGTAATGGTCCTGGTCGGCCTGCGCCGGTCCGTCTCCTGAACCTTCAGCCTGGCGTGCCGTACAGGGCTGCTGAGACCCGTGCTCAGATCGACGATCCGAACCGTGATTTCGAATGGACCAGGCTCCGTTCGCCGCATATCGAGCCGGAGCGTAGTTCGTACCGGTGTATCGGGGTCAGTCGGCGCTGTGCCTCTGTACTGCATCTGAAACGGCTGGTACGCGCCGGCAAACCGCTCTCCCTTCCCGCGCGACGCCCACGTCGAGCGAAGCTTTACCTCGCCTCGGTACTCGCCGCCCGGAGTAAGTCCGTAGACCTCGAAGTAGACGTAGGGCCGCGATCGCTTCCGAACGATGCGCGCCGCGTTGAGCTTCAGGGCGACTCCGGGTGCGGGCTTCCATGTGCCGCCGGAATCGGCCGCGATAGCGATCGAGCTGACGAGAGGGCCCGTGACGTCGAACTCCGGTACGGTGAGATCACCCGTCTTGGTGTTCGTTGATCGGCCTTCACTCCAGTTGTAATCCACGACTTCGATTCGGTACGTGTAATCACCTGGCGCGACCCTGACGGCGACCTGAAGCGGGAACCCATCCGAGACTTCGTGCGGCACCTCCTGGTTCAGAACGTGCTCAAACCGGCGCAGCTCTGAAGCGACAAGTGAATCGCGTTCGAATAGATCGAAACGGATACCCAGCGAGTACCTCCATCCACCATCGAAGACCCCGCGTACGCGCCCGGCATGTACGCTGGTGGCGGCCCACAGCTGGATCGAGTCGGATCCCGATCCCCGGAACGCCAGGTGCTGATAATCGAAAGGAAACGCACCGCTCGACTTCAAGCCCCCGGTTTCGTCCAGATCACGGAACGCTGAGTCATTCGACCTGGGCTCACTCTCCTGCTGCGCCAACAGCTCAGAAGGACTGCTGGTCGCGAGCGCCAGAAACAGGCAAAGCAGTGCCCCCAACCTAGCCGGTGTTGCCGATCGGTTTCCCTGCATGCAGATCTCCAGAAGAGTGAGCCCGCGAGGTAGTACGGCCTAAGAGACAAAAAGTGCCCTCCGCCGTATTCCAACCTAGAAACACCGGGTCGCCGGCGCTTGTTGGGTCTCCGGCGACTGATCCTGACTAGACGCCGATGTCCTCGTTCCAGACCGCGGGCTGGGCAGCGATGAAGTCTGACATGAGCCGGACGCATTCCGGGTCCTGGAGCACCCGGACCTCAACGCCGCGAGACCTGAGAAGAGCCTCATCGCCTCGGAACGTCTCGTTCTCGCCTACGACCACCAGCGGAATCTGGTACAGCAGGATCGCCCCTGCGCACATTGAGCATGGCGATAGCGTGGTGTACAGTGCGCTCTCCCGGTAAGTCGCCGCGGGCAGCCGGCCGGCGTTCTCCAGAGCGTCCATCTCGCCGTGTAGGACCGGGCTCTCCGACTGCACGCGCCGGTTGTGGCCGCGCCCGAGAATCTCGCCGCCCCGCACCAGGACCGAACCGATCGGGATCCCGCCCTCCCGCAGGCCGATCTCGGCCTCCTCAATCGCGGCTCGCATGAACGGATCCATACTCACGGGTGCTCGATCACGACTTTGCCGGTGGCTCGGCCTGTTTCAGCATACCTGATCGCGGCGTCCGTCTCGCGGAACGGAAACACGCGGTCCAGAACGGGCTCGATGACATTGTCATCCACGAGCCGGCAGATCTCCTCCAGCTGAGATCCGCTCGAGCGCATGAGGAGGAATTTGTAGCGGCACTGCGCGCGGCGGGCGCGGCGCTGGACGGATCGGCCCATGAAATACACGGCTATCCGAGCCAGTGGACCAAGATTCCACTCACGCGCGAAATCGGCGTCGGGGGGACCGGTGATTCCAACCACCGTACCGCCGGGGCGCAGCACCGAGAACGCCCTGTGCAGAGTCTCTCCGCCAGTCGCGTCCAGCACCATGTCGTAGCCAGTCAGTATTCGGCTGAAGTCCTCGGACCGATAGTCGATCGGTTGGTCAGCGCCCAGAGAGCGCACTAATTCGTGTTTGGGCGCGCTGGCCGTGGTTGCCACGTATGCACCCAGGTGCTTTGCTAACTGAATGGCAAGCGTGCCGACACCTCCGGCGCCGGCCTGAATGAGGACCTTGTGCCCGGGCAGCACTGGCGCCGCCTCCGTCAGTGCCTGCCAGGCAGTGAGTCCTGCGAGAGGAATGGAGGCTGCAGCCGCGTGGTTGCAGCGTTTCGGTTTCAAGGCGATTTCATCCGCGTTGACGGCAATTCGTTCGGCGAACGTACCAATACGGCTCTTGTTCGGCCGCCCGAACACCTCGTCGCCGACCGAGAATCGGCTCACTGCCGCTCCCGTCTGTTCGACGACCCCGGACAGGTCATTCCCCAGGACAAACGGAAAGTCGTGCTTGAGGATCCTCTTGGTGTCACCGCGCCGTGTTTTCCAATCGATAGGATTGACACTGGCGGCCCGAATGGCCACGAGCACGTCGTGGGAGCCCACGGCTGGCTCGGGAACATTGCCGAGCTCCAGCACCTCAGGACCACCGTACCGCCTTATGAACCAGGCCTTCATGGTCTCACCAGCGTGCCGCGGGCAATCCTGGTATCAGTACTGGTTGCATTGTGCATTCGGTCGTCCAGCGCGCGGGCGAAGCGTTCGGCTGATCGCGGATCCTTTCTGAAGTATAAGGCGGGCTCCACGAGCCTCTTCGTTAGCTTTCGATGCTTTCGTAGATCCGCTCAGCTTGCGCACGAACTGCAGCGCCGACGCCCTGACTTCTTGGTCTGAAGCAGCCGGGTCGAAATTGAAAAGAGTCTTGATGTTTCTGCACATGATCTCTTCCTGACCGAAGGTGTGATGCTAACTTGGGGCGGCCTGGCGGGGACCACAAACAGAAGGTGCGGATCTTTCATGAAGGTGCGAAACGAGAACTACGAGTCTGTCGTCCGGAGGATTTTCGGGCGGGCACCTTTCATAGAATTGCTGGGCATCGAACTGGAGACGGTGTCAGCCGGGGAGGCCATAACTACGGTCAGAATTGACGATCGGCATCGTCAGCAGGACGGCTACATACACGCCGGGGTGCAAGCGACGATGGCGGATCACACCGGAGGTGCGGCGGCAGCGACTCTGTTTGCCGAGGGCCAGTACCCGCTTTCCGCAGAGTTCAAGATCAATTTTCTGCGGGTTGCCGGCGGCGACGTGCTCCGCTGCCACTCCAGAGTTCTCAAGGCGGGCAAGACTCTGTCTGTGGTAGAGTCTGAGGTCTATGCGGAGACAGGTTCGGAGCGGCGACTGGTGTCCAAAGCCACGATCACGATCGCGATCCTGGAAACACCCGGGATCTGAAAACTTGGTCTACGACCTGACTCAGGAGCATCAGGGACTAGTGCTGTTGATTTCGGTTCCGCCGCCAGCAGATGCCATCACGTGAAAGTACGGCGCGAGCGACACGTTGCGGCCGCCCGCCAGAGGTCTCCAGGGTGGCCAACTCCAGCCATGCGTCCACATAATCCTGGAGGCCACTCCAGGCCCGATGTGACAAGACACGGCCGACACCCACATTTTTAAGAGATCGAGACCAGCGCTGAAAGGGTGAAGAGATGCAGCAGCTGAAGTTCGAGTTAAACGGACGAGAGATGCTTACCGCGTACGAGGAGGGCATGACCTTCCTCGAGGTGCTTCGCGATGTGTGCGGCGTAACATCGCCGAAGGACGGCTGTGCGCCTCAGGGCTACTGCGGTTGCTGCGCCGTACTCATCGACGGCCGGGCCGTTCTGTCCTGTCTGAGGAAGCCCGAGTCCGTACAGGAGCGATCCGTCACGACGCTAGAGGGCATCCCGGAAGAGAAGCGCCGACTCGTGGCGGATGCCTTCGTTCGGGAGGGCGGACTCCAATGCGGGTTCTGCACGCCTGGACTGGCGGTCCGAACTTGCTCTCTGCTCGACCACCAGGGCACGAATGAGCGGGACGCGGTCAGTCGGGCAATCTCTGGCCATCTCTGTCGTTGCACCGGGTACCAGCGGATCGTTGATGCCATCCAGGCCGCCGGCGAGGCCTGGCAGAAGGACGGTGAGCTGGCGAACGGAGACAGCCGACGGCCCTTCTTCTTCGGAGAAGAATACGGCCTCACGCGTACATCCCCTGGCGCGGGCGCGGGCGTGGGGAGCAGCAGCGCACGGTTCCGAGGGGAGGACTATACGCTGGGCGAGAAGCTGTATGTGGCCGACATGGTCCGCGACGGCATGCTGCACGGGGCGGTAGCTCTCAGCCATCATCCGCGAGCACGAGTGCTCAGGATCGACACCGCCGCGGTGCTGGCGTTGCCCGGCGTGGAAAGGGTGGTCAAAGCAGAAGACGTTCCGGGTCAGCGTTACGTGGGTCTGATCCGGTCGGACTGGCCCGTGTTCGTGGCCGAGGGCGAGATTACGCGCTGCGTGGGAGACGTGCTGGCGCTCGTTCTGGCCGATACGCCGTTTCACGCACGTCGAGCTGCGGAGGCGCTGGAGGCCGTGGTCGAGTACGAGGTGTTGGAGCCGGTGACGGATCCGTTCGCCGCTCTGACGATCGACGCCCCCGAGATCCACGATGGGGGCAATCTGCTTGAAGTATGCTCCTTCTCCCGCGGTGACGTCGACGCCGCCCTGGCCGGCTCCGCTCACGTCATAGAGCAAACCTTCGGCACGCAGCGAATCGAGCACGCTTTCCTCGAACCGGAGGCCTGTCTCGCAGAGCCGCTGGAAATGGGCAAGCTGAAGGTGTACACCCAGGGTCAGGGCGTACATGAAGATCAGGTTCAGATCGCCTCGGTGCTGGGCGTCGGACTCGAGATGCTGGAGGTCGAACTCGTTGCCAACGGCGGAGCCTTCGGAGGCAAAGAAGATCTATCCATCCAGGCGCAGACGGCCCTGGCCGCTCATCTGACAGGCCGGCCGGTGCGGACGGCGCTCACCCGAGAACAGTCGATCCGGATGCATCCGAAGAGGCATCCGATCTCGCTCGCCTACACAGTCGGAGCCGACGCCGAAGGCCGACTCACTGCGGTTCGGGCACGAATCGTTGGCGACACGGGCGCTTACGCATCGGTCGGGATGAAGGTGCTGGAGCGCGCCGCCGGGCATTCCTGCGGTCCGTACCGGGTGCCCAACGTCGATGTCGAGGCGAAGACCGTCTATACGAACAATCCGCCCTGTGGCGCCATGCGCGGCTTCGGCGCCAACCAGGCGTCCTTCGCGATCGAGGGCATCATGGATCTTCTGGCGGAGAAGGTCGGGGTGGACGGGTACGATATTCGGGAACGCAATATCCTCGGACCCGGAGACCCCTTCGCTACCGGCCAACTCATGACCGAGAGCTGCGGAATCCGGCAAACGCTCACTGCGGTGCGGGACGTGTATAAGAACGCCCGGTACGCGGGCATCGGCTGCGGAATCAAGAACACCGGGATCGGCAACGGGATGGACGACAGCGGCCGCCTGCTGCTCCGCATTCTGGAGGGCGAGCGGATCGAGATCCTGACGGGATACACAGAGATGGGTCAGGGGCTTTATACCGTGCTCCGTCAAGTCGTCGCGGAAGAGACAGGCCTCGTTCCACAACTCATGACGGTGCGAACGACCAGCGATCCCCGAGTGCTGTGCGGGATGACAACCGCTTCCCGCGCCACGGCCCTCCTTACCGCCGCAGGACAGATCGCCGCCCGCCAGCTGGCCGACGACCTTCAGCACACCACGCTGGGCGAGTTAGTGGGCAAGGAGTACCACGGCGAGTACGTCTGCGACTTCACCACGAAGCCCGGCGAAACACCCGACAATCCGGTCACCCACATGACCTTCAGCTACGCCACCCAGGTCGTCATCCTGGACGAAGACGGTCTATTGGAGCGGGTTATCGCAGCCCACGACGTGGGTCGGGCGATCAATCCCCTGCTTTGCGCGAGCCAGATCGAGGGATCCGTGCACATGGGGTTGGGATACGCTCTCTCCGAAGATCTCCCGTGCACGGACGGTCGGCCCGATTCGCTGCTCCTCCGAGACCTGGGCATCCTCAAGGCGAAGGACACGCCGGCGATAGACGTCATCCTCATAGAGGTCCCCGATGAGGTGGGCGGCTATGGCTCTAAGGGTGTGGGTGAGATCGGCCTGGTACCCACAGCGGGGGCGGTAGCCGGCGCCCTCCACGCCTTCGACGGTAAGCGTCGCTTCGATCTACCTATGAGCGACGCCCCAGCCGCCGTGGCCTCAGTCCCCAAGTCACGCCTGAAGACCGGAACCGCCGGCTGATGGAGCTCCGGCCGATCCCCTTTCCCGACCTCGTTCGCCGGATGCGGCGCGAGGTAGAGATTGCCGGCTCCATATTCGACCTTCCCGTCCGCAAGTGGTGGATTCCGCGCGATGAGATGGATCTCTCGGCGCTTCATTTCGGACACCGCGCGTCCACGCCGGTGGGGCCAGCGGCCGGACCGCACACGCAGCTGGCCCAAAACATCGTGCTGTCCTGGTTGGCGGGAAGTCGGATCATCGAAATCAAGACCGTCCAGGTAGACGACCGGCTCCAGATTGCACGACCCTGCATTCACGTCCCGAACATCGGTTACAACGTCGAGTGGTCCCAGGAACTCCGCGTCGAAGACTCGCTCATGGAGTACGTCAAAGCCGCCTATTTGATCGAGATCCTCAAGACCACGCGAGCCTTCGGCCAGCTTCCCTCCGACCATGGTCTCGACACGGTCTTCGACATCAGCGTCGGCTACGACTTGGAGGGTATTCGCACCGAGAAAGTGACAGGCTTCATCGAGGCGCTGAAGGATCCGGCGGGAAGCTACGACGTTCTGCGCGGAGAGCTGAGCGGAGATGTGGCCGAGTTCTCGGATCTTGACCCTCCCCGACCTATTTCAGACACCGTCACGCTCTCCACTTTCCACGGCTGCCCGGCGGATCAGATCGAGTCCATCTGCCGCTATCTACTCGAGGACGTCGGCGTTCACACAATCATCAAGTTGAACCCGACCCTGCTCGGTTTCGAAGCGGTGCGTGAGATCATCTTTGATCAACTCGGCTACACACACCTGAAAATGAGGCGGGAGGCTTTCGATGTCGACCTGCGGTACGCCGACGGCCTCGAGATCTTGGGCCGGCTGCGTACGGTGGCCGAGCGGCAGGGCTCGATCATTGGCGCGAAGTTCACGAACACGCTCGTCGTAGAGAACGAACCGGAGTTCTTCCCCACCCAGACCGACCCCTACATGTACGTGTCGGGCCCGCCACTTCACGTGATCGCCATGAACCTCATGCAGCGCGTCAGGGACGATCTCGGCTTCGAGTTCCCGGTTTCCTTCTCCGCCGGGATCGACGTCAAGAACTTCGCGGCGGCCGTAGCCTGCGGGATGGTTCCAGTCACGACCTGCACGGATCTTCTCAGACAGGGTGGGTTCGGTCGTCTGCCAGCCTACCTGAAGGCGCTCTGCCGGAAGATGGAGAAGCACGGCGTCACCTCGCGCGAAGCATACGTCCTTGCCGCGGGAGGACATGCGGTCGAGGCCGTGCGAGAGGCTCTGCTCACGTTTCCGGGCGCCGTAGCCGGATGTGAGCTCCACGGCGACCAGCTACGCCGGATCGCCGAGAGCTCGCCTGACGAGCTGCCCGCCGCGCTTCGTGAAGCCGGCAAGGCGGCCGGTCTGGACGGCGGAGCGCTCGTTCTTCATGCGACCCGTGTCGCCGGCCGGTTGAACGGACGCGAGATCGTTCCTTCCCTGGCCGAGGATCCTCGGTATCACGCCTCGACGAACTCGAAGTCGCCACGCCAGATCGACAGCGTACTGGCGCTGTACGACTGCATCAACTGCGACCTCTGCATCCAAGCCTGCCCCAACGACGCGATCTTCTCCTACGAGGCGGACCCCGTCGAGGTAGACGGCCTCACGATCCGGGGGTCGCACCAGCTCGCGGTGTTCGAGGGAGCGTGCAACGAGTGCTCGAACTGCGAGATCTATTGTCCGGAATCGGGCGCGCCCTTCGTCGAAAAGGAGATCGTCTTTCTGACGCCCGCCGCGTTCCACGAATCGGAGCTGGACGGCTTCTGTCGGTCGGACGACAGGCTGCACGCGCGTCTGGGCGGTCGGGTATACGTGCTGGAGTTCGACGAGGACGGACAGCTGGCGACCGAGAGCTTCGGCGCCGGACTGGATATCGCCGGCGCCACACGAGCAAGAACGGTGTGGACGTCGATCTTTCACTCCGCCACCCCGAACCCAGTGAACCCGCTTCCTTCGTGAGAAAGCGATTCACCGGCCTCAGAGTGCCAGCGGGCGGAGACGAAACGCGGCCGGCCTCCATTCTCGTCATCGAAGGCCGGATCGCGGAGATTACAGCACTGGAATCGTTGCCGGCCGAGGCGGATGAAGAGATCATCGAACTCGGCGGCCTGCTCGTACTTCCGGGCGTCATCGACGGTCACGTGCATTTTGACGATCCGGGATTCACGCACCGCGAGAACTTCGAGACCGGGACACGTGCGGCCGCTGCCGGCGGCGTGACCTGCGTCGTCGACATGCCCGGTACCTGTCTACCCCCCGTGACGTCGGGCAACAACCTCCGGACCAAGCTTGCCGTGATCCGGCCGAGGGCGCACGTGGACTTCATGCTGTGGGGAGGAGTCTCCGCCAACGCCATGGCGGACCCGGACTGGAAAAGTAACCTTGGGGAGATCGTCGAGGCGGGCGTAGCATCCATCAAAGTCTACATGCTGTCCGGCATGGACACCTTCCGTGACCTGTCTCGCTCTCAGCTCTCCGATGCGCTCACCGAGATCGCTCGACAGGGGGTTCCCGTCGGCGTGCACGCCGAAGACCGGGAGATGGTGCGGGAACTCACGAGCCGCATCCAGGCGGAAGGCCGGAACGACCCGCTGGACTATGCCGAGTCGCGCCCTCAGGCGGTAGAGATATCGGCCGTGGCTACCATGCGTGACCTGTGTCGGGAGACGGGAGCACGTGTGCACATCGTCCACTTGGCCACGGGAGCCGCGCTGGACATCGTGACGGCCGCACGCGACGAAGGCCTGCCCATGTCGGCGGAGACCTGTCCGCACTTCCTGGAGTTCACCGCGGAGGATCTACAGAAGCAGGGTGCGCTGCTCAAGACGGCGCCCGTCGTTAAGGGAAAGGCCGACCGGGATCGCCTGTGGGCGGGACTCGCGTCGGGAGAGGTGGCTTACGTAGCGACCGACCACGCCGCAGGGCAATGGCCGGAGGAGAAGCATACCGGCTCCATTTGGACCGACTACGGTGGAGTACCTGGCGTGGAGCTCTCTCTGCCCTACCTGTACTCGGAGGGCGTCCGCCGAGCGCGGATCACGCTCGAGCGGCTCACGGAGCTCACCGCGTTCGCTCCCGCGCGGTTCTTCGGGATCGAGAGTCGCAAGGGTAGCCTCGAGCCTGGCTTCGATGCGGACCTCGTGGCGTTCGCGGACCAGGAGACTTGGACGGTCAGGCCCGAGGATCTCCACAGCCTGAACCCCTATACGCCGCTGGCTGGATACGATCTGACCGGCCGGGTGCGACAGACGTTCGTGCGGGGTCTGCCCGTCTACCGTCTGGAGAACGATGGCAGAGAATGGTTTGGGGACGCCGGTGTTGGGCAGCACGTGAAGCGGGAATCGATGGTCGGGGTATGAGCGGCCTCGATACCTGGATCCTGGGGAACGGGACGTTGGTGACGGGCGGCGCCAATTTCGAGGTCGTGCCGCAGGGCGCCGTCGCCTGGACTGGGGAGCGGATCTCCGCCGCAGGAGACGAATCGGCGATCAGGGCGCGGTTCCCTGACGCGCGTTACCTGGATGGGCGGGGCGGGATCATCCTGCCCGGCCTGGTCAACACGCACCATCACTTCTATTCGGCCCTGGCGAGAGGGCTGGATCCCGGGGTGCCGATGCGAAGCTTCCCGGAGGTGCTGGACCGGCTCTGGTGGCGGCTCGACCGCGCGCTGGATGCAGAAACCGTACGGATTTCGGCTCTCCTTTCGGTCGCCGAATGCGTGAGGCACGGCTGCACCACCGTGTTCGACCACCACGCCTCTCCCTCCCACATCGAGGGAAGCCTTGACTCGATCGCCGAGGCGGCCGAGCAGGCAGGGATCTCGGCGCTCCTGTGCTACGAGGTCACCGATCGAAACGGTTCCGATGAGGCCAGGGCGGGGATAGACGAGAACCTCCGCTTCATGGCTGATCGAGCGGATGACCCTCGTATCCGCGGCGTGGTCGGCCTTCACGCCAGCTTCACGCTCCGGGATGAAACGTTGGCCCGGGTGGCCGAGCAGCGGCCGAGCGGGTCCGGCTGCCACATCCACGTGGCCGAGGATCCTGTGGATGTCCGCGCGTCCATCGATGCCTTCGGGGCAGGCCCGGTTGAGCGGCTCCGGCGCTTCGACTTGTTGGACGAGCGCGCTCTGTTGGCCCACGCGATCCATCTGGCGGAGGCGGACTACGAACGGGCCGCGGAAGCCGACGCGACTCTGATCCACAACCCGGAATCCAACGCGAACAACGGCGTCGGCCGTCTGAACGTGCCGCGGACCGCCGCTCTCGGCTGCACCATCGGCCTCGGCACGGACGGCATGTCATCCTCCATGCTGCGAGCTCTGCGGTTTGCGTTTCTGACGCATCGAGGAGCGACCTGTGATCCTTCCTCGGGCTTCGAGGTGCTGCCAGGCCTGTTGGCCAAGAACGCCGCCGTGGCACGTCGCTTCTTTCCGGAGCCACTTCTCGGTGAGCTGGTGAAGGGGGCGCCGGCGGACGTCATCTCGGTCGATTCCCAGCCGCCCACGCCGATCTCGGAGGAGAACCTGTTCGGGCACCTCGTCTATGGCTCCAGCGAGGCTCCGGTGCGGCACACCGTCGCCCGAGGCCGGGTCTTGCTGGAGGACTTCCGTCATACCACCCTCGATCCGGGGGAGTTGTCGGCGCGGGCGCGAGAGCTGACTCCGCCCCTTTGGACGCGCTTTCACGCCCTGCGGTGGAACACTCCATATCTGGGCCCGGAAGAGGGATAGGAGCGCCAATTGGAGCGGACCACAGACGCAGGTGTGCGGCAGAAGGCGATCGAGACATGCCGGGAACGAAGGATTCTCATTCCCACTTTCGCGCAGATGAGGGATCCCTCCGGTCTGGATCCGTCTCTCGTTGCCGAACTCGCCGGCGTCGACATGCAGGCGCTCCACCCGCTGAATCTCTTCCGGATCACTTGGCGGAATGACTCTGATACCGGAGCCTTTGGCGGAGTCAACCATCTGGAGCTACCACCTGAGCTGACAGGCGTTCCAGCGCGGATCGTGGGCCTTGTCGGCAAGCATTTTCCAACCGGCACCCACAAGGTCGGGGCGGCTTTCGGTTGCCTGGTGCCCCGTCTGGTAACCGGGGCGTTCGACCCGACCGTGAACCGCGCCGTGTGGCCATCCACGGGCAATTACTGCCGTGGCGGCGCGTTCGACAGCGCCCTCCTCGGATGCCACGCCGTGGCGATCCTGCCGGAGGAGATGAGCCAGGAGCGCTTCGCCTGGCTGGAGGGAATCGGCGCCGAGATCATCCGCACACCGGGCAGCGAGAGCAACGTCAAGGAGATCTTCGACGCCTGCTGGCAGATCCGGCAGTCGCGACCCGACGCCGTCATCTTCAACCAATTCGACGAATTCGGAAACTATATCTGGCATTACGGCGTGACCGGTCCAGCGGCAGAGAGCGTCTTTCAGAGCATCGCGCGTGAAGACGACCGCTGCGCAGCCTGGGTCGGCGCCACCGGTTCGGCCGGGACCCTGGCTGCCGGTGACCTGCTCAAGCGCCGCTTCCCGGAGTGCCGGATCACGGTAGCCGAGGCGCTGCAGTGCCCTACCCTTCTAATGGCCGGGTTCGGCGCTCACCGGATTGAGGGGATCGGAGACAAGCACGTGCCGTGGATCCACAACGCCCGTAACACCGATCTGGTCGCGGCGATTGATGACGAGGCGACGATGTGCCTCCTCCGTCTCTTCAACGAAGCTGCGGGTCGGGCCGTGCTCGCCGAGTACGGAGTACCGGAGGACTTGATCCGGCAGCTGCCGCTCCTCGGAATCTCGAGCATCTGCAACACCCTCGCCGCGATCAAAACGGCGCGGTACTTCGAACTCGACAAGCACGACATCATCTTCACTTCCTTTACCGATTCCGTGGATCTGTATGGATCCCGCCTGAAAGAGCTGAACCGAGAGCGAGGGGAGTACACCGAGCGCCGGGCCGCGATCGACCTGGAGCGTCACTTGCTCGCCACGACCACCGATCACCTTCGGGAGCTGCGGTTCACCGACCGGAAAGCGATCCACAACCTCAAGTACTTCACCTGGGTGGAGCAGCAGGGGAAGACGGTGGAGGAGCTGGACGAACTGTGGGATCCTCTCTTCTGGAGGGAAACAGCGGCTCTGCTCCCGGAGTGGGACGCGGCCATCGAGGCCTTTAACGAGGAAACGGGTGTAACGTATGGCAGATAACGGCGGCCGTGCGGCGCTGGCGGCGGCGGGGCGTTTCGAAGCGGACATCGTCCGCTTCCTGCGCGACATGATTGCCATCCCCGCCGAGAGCCGGCGAGAGGGCGAGCGCTGCGAACGGGTGCGGCTGGAGTACGAGAAGCTCGAGTTCGACGAGGTCGGCTTCGATCGGCTTGGCAATGTGGTCGCGAAGATCGGAAACGGTCCGTTCACGATTCTCATGGACGGTCACGTCGACTGCGTCGGAGTCGGAGATCCAGGTGCCTGGGAGCACGATCCGTTCGACGGGAAGCTGGAGGAGGGGAAGGTCTGGGGTCGAGGCGCGGTCGATGAGCTGCCGGCGATCGCGTGTATGGCCTACGGGGCCGCGCTGGCCCGCAGCCGTATGCCGGAGAGCGTGACGCTGTATCTCACTGCTTCGGTGATGGAGGAGGACTGCGATGGCTACTGCCTTCTGCACCTGATCGAGCAGGAAGGGATACGTCCGGATGTGGTAGTCATCGGAGAGCCTACCGATCTCGGCGTCTATCGTGGCCAGCGCGGACGCGTGGAGGCCACTATCTCGACCAAGGGTCGATCCTCGCACGCAGCCCATCCGGAAGAGGGCGTGAACGCGTTGTACAAGCTGGCGCCCATCATCTCCGATATCGAAGCGCTGAACGACCGCCTTCCTTCCGATGACTTCCTCGGCAAAGGCACGGTCGTGGCCTCAAACATCCAGTGCACTACCGTGTCGCTCAACGCAGTGCCGGACAGCGCGCAAATCAACATCGATCGCCGTCTCACCGCCGGCGAATCGGCCGACGCGGCTCTTGACGAGCTGCGGTCGCTTCCCCATCTCGGCGATGCGGAGGTCGAGCTTCTCCAGTACGACGAGGTGAGTTGGCGCGGAGAGCGCGCCCGTCAGGAAAAGTTCTTTCCGAGTTGGGTGCTTCCCGAAGAGCACGCGCTCGTCCAGGGCGTGGCGGAGGCTGTGGAGGCGGCACTCGGCTCACGCCCGGCCATATCCCGTTGGTCCTTCTCCACGAATGGCGTGGCCACAATGGGTCGGCACGGGATCCCGACGGTCGGCTTCGCGCCCGGGCTGGAGGAGCTCTCCCACACCACCGGCGAGTGGGTATCGGTGCAAGATCTTGTGCGGGCGGCCGCCGTGTACAGCCTGATTCCGGCCTATCTGGCCGCGCGGGAAGAGGAGCTCAGTTCGTGACAGAATCAGTCGTGATCCCGCCCGGTCTGAAGGGCCGAAACTTCATCTCGACACAGGACTTTACGGTCGAGGAACTCGAGAAGCTGTTCGTTCTCGCCAGGCAGCTCAAGCAGGCCAAGAGGGCAGGCCAACGCACGTCTCTTCTCCTCGACAAGACGCTGTACATGATCTTTTTCGACGCCTCGACGCGAACCCGAAACTCCTTCGAGACCGGGATCACGCAGCTGGGTGGACACGGCGTCTATCTCTCCCCGGACCGGATGCAGATCAGCCACGGCGAGAACGCCAAGGACACAGCCAACGTCCTGTCCAGGTACGGAGAAGGAATCGCCATCCGGCAGTGCACGTACGGCGAGGGAAACGCGTATCTCCAGGAAATCGCAGAGCACGCCGGAGTCCCGGTCCTGAGCATGCAGGACGATGTATACCACCCCTGCCAGATCCTGGCCGACTACATGACGATCCAGGAACGGTTCGGGGATACGCGAGGCCTGAAGATAGGCGTGGCGTGGACGAGTGCTCCCAACTACGTCCGGCCGATTTCAGTGCCGCAGAGCCTCATTCTGATGATGCCGCGATTTGGCCTGGATGTGACCCTGGCGTACCCGCCCGAATTTCGCTTGATGCCGGAGATTGAGGAGCAGGCGCAGGCGAACGCGGCAGCCGCCGGGACCGATTTCCGGATCACGCACACCTTCGAGGAGGCGTTCGAGGACGCTGACGTGGTGGTTCCGAAGTCTTGGGGCCCGCTCGTTCACACCGGGGACACGGCGGAGGGGCTTAGTCTGATCGAAAAGTATCCCTCTTGGCGCTGCGACGCCGAGCACATCGCGCTCGGCAAGGACCAGCTGATCTACATGCATCCACTGCCGGCGGATCGCGGCCGAGAGGTCACGGACGAAGTGATCGACGGACCCCATTCGGTCGTGTACGACGAGGCCGAGAACCGGCTGCACGTGCAGAAGGCCCTCATGGCTTTGGTGATGTGAGGGGTTCCCCTCCGGCCCTCAGCGACGGGCGATGAGCGGTTTTCGGCTCCGCTGCTGCGAGTGCGGCCGGGAGTACGCCGAGAATCCGGCGCTACTGATCTGCGAGGCGTGCGCGACCCTTCAGACGCCGGGGGGGCCGATCCGCGGGGTGCTCGAGGTCGAGCTGGATGTGCTGCCGCGGGAGTGGCCCAACGTCCGGCCTTCCCACCCTGACTTCCTGGCCGCCTTTCTGCCGTTCTCAGATCCTTCCGCCATCGCGCCCCTGGAGGTCGGAGGCTCCCCGCTGCTGGCCGCTCCCGGGCTGCGGGAGGCTCTGAACCTGCCCCGGCTCTGGATCAAGGATGATACACGGAATCCGAGCGGGTCCACCAAGGATCGTGCTTCCCTTCTGGTCGTCGCGAAGGCCAAGGATTATGGCTTCGACACGGTCGCCACGGCCTCCACAGGCAACGCCGCGGCCGCGCTGGCCGCCGTCGGAGCTGCCGCCGGTGTCCGAGCGGTCGTTTTCGTTCCGGCGTCCGCTCCAGAAGCCAAGTTGGTGCAGGTACTCTGCTACGGGGCAGACGTAGTCCGAGTGGATGGGAGCTACGACGACGCCTTCGATCTATGCCTGGCGGCCTGCGATACTTTCGGCTGGTACAACCGCAGCACGGCGCTCAACCCCTTCACTATCGAGGGCAAGAAGACGGCCGCGCTCGAGGTCGCCGCCGCCATGTCACCCGAGTCCCCCGATGTCCTCATCGTGCCCACAGGCGACGGGGCGATCCTGGCCGGCGTAGCCAAGGGGTTCGAGGACCTGATGCGAGCCGGGCTCCTCACTCGCATGCCTCGCCTGATCGCCGTCCAGCCGGAGGGATCCGCCGGGATCGCGACTGCCTACCGAGAGGGGACCGAGAGCGTCAGGCCGGTGCCGGACGCCGCCAGTGTTGCAGACAGCCTGACGGTGCAGACACCCCGTAACGCGATCCTGTGCTTAAAGCGTATCCGCCAATCGGGGGGTGCGGCGGTCACCGTGTCCGACGGCGACATCCTCGAGGCCATCCCCTCCCTGGCTCGACACGCGGGCGTGTTCGCGGAGCCCGCCGGCGCTGCGGCTCTGGCTGGCCTCGTCCAGGCTCTGGAAGAGAGCCTGCTGGGACCCGACGAGCGGATCGTGCTCCTGATCACCGGAACCGGGCTCAAGGACATCCCTGCCGCCAGCCGTCAGGTCAAGCGACCGGAGCCTATCCGGCCCGACCTCGAGGCCGTGGCGAAACGCTTCGGTCTCTGAACGCGTCCCAGCCGTGCAGCGGATGCTTCAGCCGCTGAGCGCTGCGATCTGCGGGTAGCGAAAACAACTCACCTCGTGGTCATTGACCATGCCGACGGCCTGCATGAACGCGTAGCAGATGGTCGGTCCTACGAATTTGAAACCGCGCTTCTTGAGTGCTTTGCTCAGGGCCCGCGATTCGTCGGTTTCCGCGGGAATGTCGGACAGCGTCGTCCATGCATTGGCTATCGGCCGCCCCTCTACGAAACTCCAGGCATACTCAGCGAACGAACCGAACTCTCTCTGGACCTCAAGGTAGGCACGTGCGTTCGTTACCGACGCTTCCACCTTCAGCCTGTTTCGGACTATGCCCGGGTTAGCCAGCAGTCTGGCTTTCTCAGTCGCCGTAAACCGTGCTACGACGGCAGGGTCGAAGCCCCGGTACGCCTTCCTGTACGACACGCGTTTCTTCAGGATGGTCGACCAACTCAGGCCCGCCTGAGCACCTTCCAAGATCAGCATCTCGAACAGATGGCTGTCCTCGCGTGAGGGAACGCCCCACTCTGAGTCGTGGTATTCAACGTTGGCTGCTGACCCGCCAGCCCATTCGCACCTCCTCATTGATCGATCAGACCTTCTGACCTCAGGAACTGCGTGACCTTGTCCCATGCCGCCATCCAGGATGGAGGACAGTCGTTATGCCCGCACTCCCACAGCACGAGTTCCGCCTGGGGAGCGGCCTCCGCCAGCGCCTCGCTGTGGCTGGGCGGAATCGTGCGATCGTACCGCCCGTGAAACAGGAGAACCGGGCCCGAATAGGTGGTAAGCGCTCTCCGCGTGTCGAACGGGTCTCGAGCCAGAAACGGGGGTAGACGGAACCGCGCCCAGGCCAGATCTCCGACACTGGTAAAAGGCGACCAGAGGATGAGCGCCGCCAGGGACCGCGACTCGCTGAGGATCGCTGCGACGCCACTACCTAGAGATCGGCCTAGTGCGAAGATATGGTCGGGATCGATATCCGCTCGGCCTGCAAGCCAGTCGTAGCCCGCTTCCGCGGCGGCCACCAGCGAAGCCTGCGAGGGACTGCCCTCAGATCGGCCGAACCCCGGGTACTCAACCAGGACTACGCTAACTCCGGCGGCCGTCAGTGGGGTCACGAGCTCCGGCCAATCGTCAATGAACTCCGCGTTTCCGTGCAGAATGATGGCCGCCGGCCCTGGTCGGCCGTCCGAGTCAGCCGAATTCTCGTTGGCAGGCAGAAACCACGCTTCAACGCGGCCTCCCCCCGTCGATAGCCACACACGCTCCAGGCCTTCGGGAAGCCTCGCTGGATCTGGTACGGGGAGTGAAGCCGACCTTCCCGGGTAGAGAATTCTCCGTTGTAACGCGAAAAAGAACGCAGCGTATATCACGAACGCGGTCAATGTGAGCCCTAAGAGCAATCTCAGATTCATGTTACGTGCGTTGGTTCAGGGCCAGATCCGCACGCGCGCTGCCGGCCCAAACTTTGCGGAAATCAGGACCGGGCGGCTGCGCTGGCCGCCGGCATGCGTCGCCATTTCACGAAAGTTATACGAGGTAGGAACGAATGCGAAGATCCGCCTGTTCGACACTTGGAGCTTTGGCGGCCGCGATCTTGTTCGCTGCCTGTGGAGGCGACGCGGTCGCGCCTGAAGGTGGAGGCGGTGGTGGAGGCGGTGGTG
>JAZGCO010000051.1:0-2669 GCA_036476995.1 Gemmatimonadota bacterium | reverse complement strand
GCGTAGCGTCCGACGAGTTGCATGTTCGTGATGCCGATGTTGTCCGGCACCGCCTCGACGTCGAGGGTGCGAACTCCTGTCCTCTCGTCGACGCAACCGGCGCAGGGGCATTCACACCGAAGCTCTCTTACGGAATGACGATGCAGCGCTTCGTCGCCCCAGGTTATCTCCAGTATTCCTTCCGCTTGCCTCAACGTGATGTCGGTTGGTGCGTCGCGCATGATTGTCTCGCTCCATCCGGTTTCGTCCATGCCCTATGGGTCCAAAACGTAGCCGAACCATCAATTCCTCGATCGAGAGGTCCCGGCCGATGTCGTATGGTTCCAATGTTCGACCGCGCACATCAGGCCGCCTTGCGGTAGTAGAGCGTATCGACAAGACGATCCGCAACCTGCTGGACAACATCACGGCGGGGGCATACGGGGTGTGGAGTCCCGGTGGTGGTTGACATCGGGGCGTACGAGTTCCAGGGCGCTGCCCTTGAGGGGAGAGGGTCTTAGGCGCCTGGCGGCGGAGGGTACGCAGGCAGTGATGTGAGGCGAGTGTCCTCGACGGGGGCGCCAACGGTGAAGTGATAGATCGTCTGATAGCGTCGGCCGGCCAGGCCGAGAATCTCGTGCGTAGCCTCGTCGAAGAAGCACCCGATGCCCGTCGATCCCATGCCGGCGGCTTCCGCTTCCAGGTAGAGCACCTGCCCGATGGCGCCCGCCTCCCAGTGCAGCCGCCGGTAGAACCAGGGGCCGTGGGCGGCCAGGCGCGGCTCGAACTCGGCGAGCATGGCCGCGGCGAACGCGCCGTCAGCGGCGATCTCCTGATGACAGGAGCTCATCCGGGCCGCCGTTCGGCAGTCGGCTTTGCGCAAGAGATACAGGTTTATGCCGGACGGGCAGGCCGGCGGGCGGCGCCATTCGAAGCGCCTGGTCAGGGCGGAACGCAGGTCGTCAAGCTGACACGGATTCCGAACGAGGAGGTAGAGTCCCGGCGACAATCCTCTGACACGGTGGACGAACAGCAGAAGATGGACCGCTGGCCTCCAGGGAAGTGCTGCAAAGGGGACCCGCGACGGACTCGGCAGCACCCGCTGGAGCATCCGGTAGAAGGTCGCCCGCGTCAGGCCGGTCTCTCCGTCGAGGGCCAGGGCGCTGCGACGCTGCCGAATCAGTGATCTGGCGAACAGTCTGCGATCGGGCAGCCGGATCGTTGGGTCGGCCGGCGCGTCCGGAGGCCAGAAGTCACTGCCCGGCGGCTCCTCCCTCAAGGTCGCGCGGGAGGCGACGTCGATGATCGGCCAGGGCTGGTGCTCAGCGCTGAGTCGATTGCGTCGCCCGAGCCAGGGTCCAGCACCGATGCGTGCGATTAAATCCGGTGATGGGCGGTAGGCGCGCTGACGGAGGGTCGAAAGCGACTCTTTCCCGTGTGGATACAGTGCCAGCACACATTCTGCGTGCTCCGCCTCGATATCTCGTTGGCGACAAACGCCCAGGAGCTGTGCCAGCTCGGCGTTGGTCAGCGATTCCAGAAGGCGTGCCTCCCATCCCAGAACGGCTGCGGCCACGGCCACTGCGCCCACGGCATGTCCGAGATCGTGCTGGCAGTAGCGGAAGGCGCGCTCTCCGTACTTCCAAGACTCCCGCCAGTAAATCGAGGTGAGCCCGATCATGACCGCCGATGGGGGCAGCCCCCGACGGAGCCCCTCCCAGACCTCGTCGGTCAGCTCGCTGCGGACCTCCAGGCCATGCTCGAGCGGGCAGTAGTGATACACGGCAGGCCTGTCGTAAAGTCCGGGCACGGCGCCACCCAGCAAGTAGCCTTCTGTGGGATGGAGGTCGCCGCTGGAGGGGTCGACCCGCAACGACCAGCGCGCGCCGCGGTATTCCTTCCACGCGGAAAGGGCCAGGCTGTCATAGAAAAGCTGGGAGATGCTTTGGCGGTTGACTGGCTGCGCCTCAACGCGCCCCGGACGATAGATCTCGTCATAGTGTGGTCTGTCTCTGTCGGTGGGCGGCAGATGGTCCAGTTGCAGCAGCCTCGCCCCGCGGTAACGGCGGAATGGATTCGGCTGGTTTGCCCAGTCCATGGAGCCGGGGGAAAGCGCGTACCGCTGGGGATGGTGCTTCGTGCGCTGGTGGTACGCGATGACGACATCGCCCGGATCGCGATCCGGTCCGCGGCAGCGCTGCCCGTGAACTTCGGCGCTTTTGGAGCCGGCCACTGTGTCTGGTTCCAGGTCGGCTGGACGTCCGCATCATGGTACGCACGGGCCGAATGGAGCAAACCCCCGCGCCACGCCAACATCGATGGCCGCCCCGAACAGCAGGAAGAGCACGATGGTGAGCACGCGGCGTCTCATGTTGCGACCCTCGCCCGCTGACGGACCGCGTCCTGGTCCAATACTCAGCCGATCCCATCAAGCACGGGTCAGGTGTCTTCGCCGGCGACCAGGCGCTCGAGCCTCTCGAGCCGCTCCTCGATCTGCAGCAGCTTCTGGATGATGATGATGTGGGTCTTCTTGGCGTCGATCCCTACGGGGCTGTCTTCGCTCGCGATCAGCTTTTCGATCTCGCCGTAGTCCGATGCGGAAACCTTCGGATCCATGTCGGCAACGATACCACAGATCTTCACCACCTGCTAGAGCTCGCCGAGGATTTGTCGAGCGGTTCGTGCAGGCG
>JAZGCO010000050.1:0-3478 GCA_036476995.1 Gemmatimonadota bacterium | reverse complement strand
CCGGATCATCTTCCCGGAGGTACCTGAGAACCTGATTGCGCGGCCTACTCTGCTGTGGCTGCTCAACAGCCGCACCGACCAGCCCCGAGCCGAGGTGTCCTACCTGACCAGCGGCCTGAACTGGAAGGCTGACTACGTCATGGTCGTCGACGACAAGGACGAGCACGGCGACCTCACGGGCTGGGTCACGCTCACCAATCAGAGTGGCACATCGTTCAAGAACGCTCAGCTAAAGCTCGTCGCCGGCGATGTGCAGCGCGTGGTCGGCCGCGCACGGAACCGCCGCGACTACGACATGCTTAGGGCCGCGGCGGTGGCTGAAGACGCCGCCGGCTTCGCTGAAGAGGGCTTCTTTGAGTACCACCTGTATACTCTGGGCCGCCCGACAACGGTGCTGCAGAACGAGCAGAAGCAGGTCCGGCTTCTGGAGGCCAGCGGCTTCGACATCGACAAGCGACTGATTTTCTACGGGGCCCCGTACTACTACCGCGGCTCCTACGGGCAGGTGATGTCGAACCAGAAGGTCGGGGTCTTCCTCGATTTCGAGAACAGCGAAACCAACCAACTCGGCATGGCGCTTCCGGCCGGCATAGTGCGGGTGTACAAGAAGGATAGCTCGGGCGCGCAGCAGTTCATCGGGGAGGATCGGATCGACCACACGCCGCGGGATGAAACACTGCGAATCAAGATGGGCGAGGCGTTCGACGTGGTCGGCGACCGCAAGCAGATGGAGTACAGCGTGATCAGCTCCTGCGTCTCGGAGAGCAGCTGGGAGATCGAGCTGAGAAATCACAAGGACGAGGCCGTCGAAGTGGACGTGATGGAGCCGATCGGTGGCGACTGGCGGATTCTGTCGTCGAGCCACCAGGCCACGAAGCTGGACGCCAACACGTTCCGGTTCCGGGTGGACATCCCATCGCGGGGCGAGACGACGATCCGGTACCGGGTGCGCGTGCGCTGGTGCTAGGAATCGCGGCACTAGGGCTAGAGCTCGGAGCGCTCCGGCCGTAAGAACAAGACCACCGAATACCGGCGTCAGACTACTGGCGCCGGTACCAGCCGGGGCCTAGCCTTGCTCCAATGACTCCATGGACAGGCAGGCTGCTGGTAGCCAACGCACTCATGTACTTCGTGGCAGGGCCGCGTACGCCCCTGTCCAGGGCGCTGTCCTTCGTCCCTGTGGAGATTCTCAGCCAGCCATGGACGATCGTAACGTACATGTTCCTGCACGGCAGTTTTACGCACCTGTTCTTCAATCTGCTGGTACTTTTCTTCTTCGGACCACGCCTGGAGGACCGACTCGGAAGCCGGACTTTCCTGACCCTGTATCTGATTTCGGGCGTGGTCGCCGCACTCTTCTCATTCTTGACGCCATTCGTGGGTGTCGTCGGTGCGTCGGGAGCGATCTACGGGGTGGTGCTAGGCTACGCGCGTTTCTGGCCCCACGATCGGATCTATATCTGGGCGATTCTCCCTGTCGAGGCGCGGTGGCTGGTAATCGGAGGAACCGTCCTCTCCATGTGGGGCATCTTCCTGCTCGTAAGCGGCGGGGCCGGAGCCGGCGGCATTGCCCACCACGCCCATCTGGGTGGATTCGCAGGCGCCTATCTATACCTGAAGTATCGGGAGCACACATCGCCGGCAGCCAAGTTCAAGAAGAAAGTGTACGGAGGCACCAAGAAGGGCCGAGCCCACGACCGCCAGGCCGTGGAACGGTGGTCCAGTATCGACCCCGAATCGATGCATGAGGTGAATCGAGAGGCGCTTCGAATGGTAATGGACAAGTTGAGCAAAGAGGGAATCGGCAGCCTCTCGCAGCGGGAACGTGAATTCTTGGACCGGTTCAGTACATCCTAACCTCAGGCACAGCGAATGTTTGAAGCGACCGCCAGTCCGTATCTGGTCTCATACAACGATGAATTCAGGGTCACTTCGGCACCTACATCGCCTCCGGCCGGTACGACGCTGGACGAGTCCCGGTCCAACCTGAAGAAACTGAAGAAGCAGCTCAGCGATCTCCAGCGGCGGCTGTACGCACAGAACAAGTTCTCCATCCTGCTCGTGTTTCAAGCCATGGACGCGGCGGGAAAGGACAGCACGATTCGGTCGGTGCTCACGGGGGTCAACCCGGCCGGGTTCCAGGTGTTTTCATTCAAGCAGCCCTCAGCCGAGGAGCTTGATCACGACTTCCTGTGGCGCACGGCGCGGCGGCTACCCGAACGGGGCCGAATCGGGGTATTCAACCGCAGCTACTACGAAGAGGTTTTGGTCGTTCGGGTCCATCCAAGCTACCTCAGCCAGCAGAACCTACCCTACCCGCCTGATGGAGAACGTTTCTGGCAGCAGCGTTTCGCGTCCATTCGTGAGCACGAAAAACATCTCGCGCGGGCGGGCGTTGTGATTCTGAAATTTTGGCTCAATGTCTCGAAGGAGGAGCAAAAGAAGCGATTTTTCGCCCGCATCGACGAGCCTCGCAAAAATTGGAAGTTTTCGGAATCAGATGTGCGGGAGCGAGGTCACTGGGACGATTACATGAAGGCCTACGAAGACACGCTCAACGCGACATCCAGACCCTGGGCTCCGTGGTATGCGATCCCGGCGGACAATAAGCCCTACATGCGAGCCCAAGTAGCCGACACCGTCGTTGGGAATCTGGCTCAGCTCAGGCCCGACTACCCGAAGCTGTCAGCCGAACAGGAAGCGGATCTGGGATCGATGCGGAAGCGGCTGGAGAACGAATAACTGCGGTTGGAGCTGCACACCGGGTCCCAGTTTGAAACGTTTTGGCCTCTTCACCTGTCCTATAGGTGTACGGACGGCAGGAAGGAGAGTGAGTCCGGCAGGGGCCGGGACGCGCTCCAGAGTTAGAAAATCCTGCGCTGAGGTTGATGATAGATGACAGGAAGGGTGGTTGGGATGGGTACGAGGAGTGGTCTTCTTGTGGCGCTGCTAGTCGGCGCAGCTGCATGTGCTGGTGTTTCTACGGCCGCCGAGTGGACGGGTCAGTCGCGATCCGTCGGTCGGTCTCACTCGGTTCGGCTGGCTTTTCCCTCGATCGCGGTTCGAGCGAACTTACACGGCACGCGGCACGAACCCGCGTTCGCCGGCGAACCGACCCGAATTCGGGTTCGGCCTCCCACTTTCAGCGGCGGTCTCTCAAGTCTCGAGGAAGGTTTCGCCTACGTAGATTTGAAGAGCCCCCTGGCCCGGAGCGTGGCCCGGCTGTATCCGCCGGTGGTGACTGGCGTGGGCGTACCCACATTTCAGAACGCGTTGCCGAAGCTTGAAGAGGGCTTCACCGGCCTGCGGAGACCGATGCGGGCGTATCAGATGCGGCGGTCTGTTCGGGTTGCCTGAGACCTTCGGCCCTTCCGGTCGTCTATTTACGAGTCGCGGTCGTCTATCTACGAGTCGCGGGATTAGATAGACGGCCGGGAGGGGAGTTAGCGGAGATCGGCGCCGAGCAGGGCCTCGAGGC
>JAZGCO010000005.1:0-3146 GCA_036476995.1 Gemmatimonadota bacterium | reverse complement strand
AACACGGACGCAACAAGAATGAGCCGCCGTGACTGGTTAAAACTGGGCACGGTAGGCGTGGCCGGCCTGTCAGGAGCCTCGGTTCTCGCACTCGCGAGGCGCAGCGCCGCGGCGGCCGCCCTCGCCGAAGTGGGAGTGCAGGATGTCCCTCACTTTCCCCCCGATGCGTCTCAGCTCCGCTCGGGTGTCTTCGGAGACCATCCGCCCAGGGACGGTTTCGATCCGGTGGCCTTCCTGACGGACTTCGACTACGGAAGAGTCAGCCGCGACGCCGCGGGCAGGACAGTGCGCGAGTACGATATCGTGGCCGTGGACCGCGACATCGAGGTCGCCCCCGGCGTGTGGTTCGCGGCCTGGACGTACAACGGACGGGTTCCGGGTCCGACGCTCCGCTGCACGGAGGGTGATGTGTTGCGCGTGCATTTTTCCAACACGGGTTCCCACCCTCACACGCTCCACTTTCACGGAACCCATCCGCCGGCCATGGACGGCGTGTTTCCCGTCGTCGGGCCCGGCGAGCACTTCACCTACGAGTTCACGGCGAAACCGTTCGGCGTGCACCCGTATCACTGCCACACGGTCCCGTTGAAGCGGCACATCCACAAAGGCCTATACGGCACGCTGATCATCGACCCGCCGGGCGGGCGCACTCCGGCCCGCGAGCTGGTGATGGTCATGAACGGATTCGATACGAACTTCGACGGTGACAACGAGATCTACGCCGCCAACACGGCGGCCTTCTACTACCAGACGCATCCAATCCGGGTGGGGGTGGGTGACCCGGTGCGCATCTATCTGCTCAACATGACGGAATTCGATCCGGTCAACTCGCTGCATCTGCATGCGGGCATGTTTCGCTACTACGCGACCGGCACCGAGATGGAACGCTACGAACTTACGGACACGATCATGCTGTGCCAGGGCCAACGCGGGATCATCGAGATGGAACTGGAGAATCCGGGTCTCCACATGTGCCACGCGCATCAGAGCGAGTTCGCAGAGCTAGGCTGGATGAGCTTCTTCGACGCCGTCCCCCGGCTGGCGGCTGACGAGGGCGTGTCCTTCCACCACTATGGATAGCCGCCGCTGGGCCCTGGGACTGGCACCGCTCGGACTGCTGGCGGCGCTTGTGGCCGTGTTTGTGTTCCTGGATCCGGCTGGCGCGCTGCGAACCGGCTTTCCTCCGGTCGAGGAATTGACCATCGAGAGGGTCAGCCTGCCTGAGCCCGGTGTGCTGAAAGTTCACGTGGTGAACGGAGGCCCCGAGCCCGTCACCATCGCGCAGGTCATGGTGGATGAGGCGTATTGGGACCACGAGATGGAAGGTGACCGGACGATTCGGCGCCTGGGACGCGCCACTCTGACGATTCCCTATCCCTGGGTCGAGGGCGACCCGCACGAGGTCAAGCTAGTCACTTCCACGGGATTGACGTTCACTCACGTGATTGAGGTGGCGACGCTCACGCCGCGGCCCAACGCGCGCTACCTTACCGTGTTCACGCTTCTCGGCCTGTACGTGGGGCTCATTCCGGTGCTCATCGGCCTCCTGTGGTACCCGTTTCTGAGCGGGATCAGCCGGCGCTGGATCCATTTCTTCCTCAGCCTGACGATCGGCCTGCTCGTCTTCTTGGGCGTCGACGCTCTTGCCGAAGCGTTCGAGACGGCCGAGGCGGTGCCGGACGCGTTCCAGGGCATCGGGCTCGTCCTGCTGGGGCTGCTCATCAGCTTGATAGTGCTCCAGGCCGTAGCGGGGACGGGCCGCTCTTCTGGTGACCGGCCGCCGCTCAGCGACGGAGCCGAACGTCTCCGGCTGGCCTACCTGATCGCGCTCGGCATCGGTCTCCACAACCTGGGCGAGGGACTCGCGATCGGTTCGGCCTACGCTCTCGGCGAGATCGCTCTGGGGAGCTTCCTGGTCATCGGTTTCGCGGTTCACAACACCACCGAAGGGCTGGCCATCGTGGCGCCGGTGGCGGCGAGCCGCCCGCCCATGCGCCACTTTCTCGCCCTAGGCGCCCTGGCAGGTCTCCCGACGATCGCGGGTACGTGGATCGGCGGGTTCTCATACTCCCCGATTCTGGCGACGCTGTTCCTGGCTCTGGGCGCCGGAGCGATCGTGCAGGTGGTCCTCCAGATCGCGAAGATGCTGGGACGCGAGGCGGCGGGTGGCGTGCTCGCGCCGCTCAACTCGATGGGCGTTGCCTGCGGTCTGCTGGTGATGTACGGGACCGCGCTTTTGGTCGCGGCCTGAAAACGATTCTGACCCGATCGAGTCTTCGCTCACCCCCTCCAGCACGGCCGACAGCAGTAACCGGTTATGGTGCGACTCCCTGGCTCCGCGCGGGAAACGACTTAGGAGAAGGCTGCGAGCACGAACCGGCCAAGCCCGTGGGCTACGACGACAACCAAAGCCCCCACTCCTAGATGCTCGGCAACCACAGGCCATACTCTGGCACCCCGGCGTCGGGCCAAGTGCACACTCAGGAGGGCCAACACGGTTGCCCCCCAGGCCACACACACGACTACGGCGCTGGTCAAATTCAGCAGAACGACAGGCACTAGAAACGTCATTGCCATGAGGAACTTGGCGACAAAGGTAGAGACTGTAGCAGTCCATATCTCACGGGAGCTATGGATGTTTTCCGCTTCCTCGGAGACGTGAATTCCCAAGGCGTCGGACAGCGCATCTGCGACCGCAATAGTCACGATTCCGCCAATCACAGCCAGCTGCGACTCCGTCCCTGCAGATAATCCAACTACCAAACCCAGCGTCGTGATGATTCCGGACGTGAGCCCGAAGGTCATGCCAACCTGAAACGAGTGCGACTTGCCCGGGGGCATTAGTCCATTCGCCTCTCGCTGGTACTGCATCGCTCGCCCGATCACCTCGGTGCCGGTGTGAGGTCTCTGGGAGGATCTCGCGTTTCCCCCAGTTGACAGCCCCAACTACGCGGTCGAGCGCGTGTCGGGTTTGATCTCCGAACGAGGCTGCGGGATGCGGACTCCTTTCTGACGGAAGGGAAGTGACGGTGAATCTCGTGGATCAGCTTCGTCATCTAATGCGCTCCCCACAGTGGCTTCTCTTGTCGAAGGGAAGCAAAGATAGGTCAGGTGGAGAAACATCGCACGAGAGTGCCGAGACAGGC
>JAZGCO010000049.1:0-18931 GCA_036476995.1 Gemmatimonadota bacterium | reverse complement strand
GCCCAAGCCGGCAGACGGCCCCATACTACTCGAACTCACCGAAGGGGCAGCTTGACTACCGCCATAGCCATGCATAATTTTATGCATATGAGCGAACGCCTAACGGAGATGTTTCGGGCTGCACTGGCAACCGCCCTCGCCACCCTCGGGGATGTGTCGAGCGGTGCAGGGCGGGGCTACCGGACGTTGCAAGCCTACAGACGCGGTGAGCTGCCGGTAACCCGTTCCGCCGCCGACGACCTTGCCGGCTATCTCCGAAAGCGGGCGCACGAACTCGCCGCCGCCGCCGCCGATCTAGAAGCGGCGGCACAGCAAGAGGAGGGAAACAATGGCGAAGAAGTCTAAATTGTGGAGCTATTCAGCGGGCCGGCACGGCCTCAAGGTGACCGTGTGCGAGCGCAAGGCCGGCGGGATCCTCTACGCACGCTGTAAGGGTCCGAGACTCGAGAACGGCAGCCACGGCAAAACCTGGAGGTCACTCGGGCACCGTGACAAGCAGCGCGCCGAGCGGTATGCAGTAGACCAGGCCGCGAAACGGCAAAACCAAGCGGATGAAATCAGTTCGGGGCGGACACCGTTCGGGCATATCCTTAAGCTCTACCTTCGGCATAAGACGCCCAACAAAAGCACTACTGAGCAGCGGTCAGACAGGCGAAAAGCGGAAATGTGGCTATGCCTGCTTGGTCCCGGGCTCGATCCGCACAGAATCACCCTCCGTATGTGGGAGTCATTCATAACGGCCCGAATGGCTGGCGCGATCAACGCCAGGGGCCATGCGGTTCCGGAGGGCGAACGAAAGACGGTGGGCACACGGGTAGTTCAAGCGGACCTCAGGTGGTTGCGCTATGCGTGCGCGTGGGGCACGGAGTGGCAAGAGAACGGTCGATATTTACTAACTGAGAATCCCGTTCGCGGGTTCAAGATTCCCGAAGAGAAGAACCCAAAGCAGCCGATAGCGACCCTTGAACGGTTCGAGGCACTACGTGCAGTGTCCGACGATGTGACAATGGAAATACGGTGGAGCGGCAGGCACGAGGCGTGCCGGTCGTATCTGTCCGAGGTGTTGGATATTTGTAACGAGACGGGCCGGCGCATTACGGCCGTTCTCAGCCTACGCCGCGACAACGTGGAGCTAGATAGGGGCGCTTACGGGTTGATTGAATGGCCCGCCGACACCGATAAGCAAGGCCGAAGATCCGTAGTGCCGATCACGCCCACCGCACGTGCTGCGATCGAGCGAAGACTCAGGGAACGTCCGACCATAGGACGGGCGTATCTGTTCCCGAGCCCTAGCGACCCGAACGTACCCGTAAGCCTGCGGTTGGCTCTTGTGTGGCTCGGGAAGGCCGAACGGCTGGCCGGCCTCGAGCATATCCCAGCCGGCGGCTTCCATATGTTCCGCCGCAAGTGGGCCACCGAGTGTAAGGGGCTGTCTGCAATCGATGCGGCAACTGCCGGCGGCTGGACCACACCCGCAACAATGCAGCGGATCTATCAGAAAGCAGATCAGGAAACGATGCTTGAGGTCGTTATGAATCGGCGTCCGCTCCGTGAAGCAAGGTAGACCATGGGTAGGCTAGTGAGCGAAAAGTACACAGAAAAGTACACAGCCGTTTGTGGGCCGAGATCCGCGATAGTCGGATACCCGCATAAGTCTGGGCCGAGACAGGTAGGGGTGAATAGTTCAGTTGGCCTAGAACACCTGCCGGAGTGGCACCGGCTCACATTCTGGGCTGGAGCTGCGGAAACGGTCGAGAAATACCTGCGTAAAGGCAATCGCCTCTACGTTGAGGGCCGAGTCGAGTACGGTACATACGATCGGGACGGGGTCACGATTCCGACCACGGATGTGATCGTGGATGACTTCGTTTTTCTGGATGGCACTCCGAATGGCGACACGGCGGACTTCCCTGAAGCCACCAGTGACGAGTTCGAGACCGTCTGAGTTGACCTGGCGTTCCGGTCGCCGTTGCGTTTCCCGCCGCTCGGCCCACATGTTGGCCCCCCAGCCGGCCCAACGCGGGAGCACGAATGGCTACGGGCGTCGAGACGAAGACACGGCCTCATCCCGTGCGCATCTCCGGGGTTCCCTCGCTCCGAGTCCTGGTAACCGGAGCAGACGGGTTCCTCGGATGCCATCTACTGCCCCGCTTGTTGTCTCGCGGCCATATGGTCCGAGCGGCGCACCGAGGCCTGTCGGGGGCCGGCGAGATCGCAGCTCCGGGGGTGGACTGGCGCATTGCCGATGTGCTGGATCCGGATTCGCTGATCGGTCTGGCCAGCGAATGTGACTGCCTGATCCACCTGGCGGGGACGGATCCTGCGGGACTTTCGGACCAAACACCAGGAAGCGGAGGATCCCACGCCTACGCGATCGGAGCGGCCAATATCGCCGACGAAGCGCGGCGAGCCCGTATTCAACGACTGGTCTTGATCAGTGCTCTCGGCTCCGACAAGGGGAACTCGTCTCTTCTGCGCGACAAATACATGGCGGAAGAGGCGATCAGAGCGTCCCGTCTGGACTACGTGATTTTGCGGCCCTCGGTGATTTGCGGTCCTGGAGACGCGTTCACATCCAAGCTGGCGGCACTACTCTGGCGGCTTCCGGTATTTCCTTTGCTCGGCGACGGTCGCTTTGACCTCCAGCCGGTGGCCGTGGAAGACGTAGTAGATGCCCTCGTGCAGTCGGTCGAACGCCGGGACGTAAGCCGTTCCCTATTCGAACTGGTCGGCCCCGATCGCATCGCATTTCGCCAAATCGTCGAAATTGTCGGCAGGACGATTGGCACCCGCACCCCGGTACTCAGACTTCCCGCCGCACTCGCGGCGCCAGTCACATGGTTGACACGGACCCTCCGAAGGCCGTATCCGATGTCACCCTCGCAGCTTCATCTGTTGAGGGCCGTAGGAACGGCAGAAGGCGCTGACAACTCGCTTCGTACCGTGTTTCAGGTCAAGCCGCTGCCGTTCGAGGATGTAGTTCAGGACTATCTTGTAGTTCAGGACTATCTATAGTTGTCGATAACTCAGACGCGGTCTCCCAAGTGACACCAGACAAGAGCGTGTCGTGGCTATACCCGGTAGTCGTACTGGGTCTGTTTGCCACCTTCATGGTAAGCATCAAATCGGCGCTCTCCCCGCTCGTCTTGCTCCTGCTGTTCCTGTACGTGTCATGGCCGCTGCTTGGGTCGCGGCTGTACGCCCGAATCATCGCGGGTACGGTCGCGGTCAGCCTCCTATGGATTCTGAAGGCAACCGGATTCCTCCTCTCGCCGTTTATTCTAGCGCTCGTGTTCGCGTATATCCTGGATCCAGCCATCGACGGCCTAAGCCGCCGAGGCGTGCCGCGGACGGTGGCGATAGTCTTGCTCAGCCTGCCCATTCTCGCGTCCATCTCCGTACTGGTGTTGATACTCTTTCCAGCCGTAGTGCGGCAGATCTCCCAGCTCGCCACTAATGTTCCCGCGTATCTCAACTCCGTCGAAGGGTGGCTGATCGCCGTACGTGTCTGGGTGATCGGACTGGGCATACCGGGGGTGACGGATCAATCGGTTCCCGCTATTCGGCAGATAGACGCCGCTGCGGTCGCCGAATACGTATCGGTGCGGCAGGCGGCCCTGGCTGAGAGCGGCTGGAACGCGGTACTTGGCCTGAGCCGCGGGATCGGGACGGTCCTGATCCTGATGGGATATCTTTTTCTTACGCCGATCGTGACATTCTTCCTGCTTCGGGACTGGGATCGCCTGGTTACCCGCGCTGCCGAGCTCGTCCCGCATGATCTACGTCCCGAGGTCGTTCGCTTCGCGTCGGAGTATGACCGGTTGCTCAGCCGGTACCTGCGCGGCCAGCTTCTGTTGTCGATTCTCGTCGGTCTGTTCATTGGAATCGGATTTCGAATCGCCGGCTTTCCGTACTCTCTGCTGATCGGCCTCACGGCCGGGACACTCAACCTGATTCCGTATGCCGGCTTCGTGACCAGTTTGGCGCTGTCACTCGTCATCGCCCTGTTCAGCGGTGCGATCCTGAGCTCTCTACTCACGATCCTGATCGTATTCGGTCTCGAGCAGGTGTTCGAGAGCATAGTTCAGCCCCTCATTGTGGGGCGTTCGGTGGACCTGCACCCGGTGTGGCTTCTGCTCGCACTCGCTTTGGCCAGTTTCTTCTTCGGATTCGTCGGACTATTGCTGGCCGCTCCACTGGCAGTGTTGGTAAAACTGGGCGTGAACCGGCTCGTCGCCCGCTACCGGACTTCACGCTACTACGCTGAACACAGTGCGGCCTGAGGCTTGAAGTCAGACGCTGACCTGCGAGACTCCAGCGACGATTCGGAAGTCGGGGCTGGGTTTCTCACGCCGGGGAATATCCTGTCGCTCAGCCGGATTCCGCTTGGCGTTCTGTTCCTCGCCGTTAACGACCAGGTGGGTATCGCACTGATCGTATCCGCCGGGGCGCTGACCGATCTATTGGACGGCTGGGTCGCTCGGATCACGAAGACGACATCCGAAATCGGCGCCCTGCTGGATCCGTTTTGTGACCGAATCTTTGTTCTCTTGGGGCTGATCTCATTCCTACCCACGGGCCATCTTGACTGGGCGGGAATGCTGGTGCTCATCTTGAGGGACCTGTATACCGGTGGGGTATACTTGGTTCAGCGCGTGGCCGGTCGGCTGGTCCCGTTCCAGTCACGGCCGATCGGCAAAATTACCACCGCGCTTCAGGTTCTGGCTCTCTTCACGCTTATTTTCAGGCCTGAACTCATTAACGGACCAATCGTGCTTGTCGGGGTCGTCTCGGTGATGGCGATTATCGACTACGGAATGAGCGGTCTCAGATCGAACGCAGAGACGTAGGGGGAATAGAATACGTGGAAGATATCGATACCAAGAACAGCAACGGGACTGGCCTCGTTGACATCACGATCATCGGCGGTGGCCCCACAGGACTGTACGGGCTGTTCTATGCCGGCATGCGTGGGCTAAGCGCGCGATGCATCGACAGTCTGCCCGAGCTCGGAGGTCAGCTCATGGCCCTCTATCCGGAGAAGGACGTATTCGATGTGGCGGGCTTTCCCAAGGTGCTAGCCAAGGATCTGGCCAACGACCTCATCGAACAGGGAACTCAGTTCAAGCCAGAGATCTGCCTGGACGAGCGTGTGGAAGGCCTGTCACGAAACGGCGAGGGCCACCTCGAGCTGACTACCAATAAAGGGGTGCGGCCTACCCGCACCCTTGTGATCGCGGCTGGGAAAGGCGCGTTCAAGGCACGCACGCTAGAAGTGCCCGGCTTCGACGCGTTTCTGGGACGGGGAGTGTGGACCCACGTCAAGGATCCCGAACGGTTCCGGGACCGGCGTGTCCTTGTGGTCGGAGGTGGCGACTCAGCCTTCGACTGGAGCCTGGGGCTTCACAAAATATGCAAATCCGTTACGCATATCCACCGATCCGCCCGCTTTCGGGCGCACGCGCACACGGTGAGTCTGGTTGAGAAGGCCGATGCGGAAGGAGCCCTGGATCTATGCACCCACCATGAGCTGGCCGAAATTCACGGAACGGACTGCATCACGGCCGCCACGATCTTCGATAACAGGTCTGAGGAGAATAAAACGATCGAGGTTGACGACGTTGTGATTCTGCTCGGATTCGTACCCAATCTGGGCCCGATCGCGGACTGGGGGCTCGAGCTGGAAGGGAACTCGATCCTCGTCAATTCCCGCATGATGACCAACATTCCGGGCGTCTTCGCTGCGGGTGACATCGCGGAGTACGAGGGCAAGCTGGAGCTGATTTCCACCGGTTTCGGCGAGGCAGCCGTCGCGGTCAACAACGCGGTACACGTGATCGATCCCACAGCGAAGGTCAACCCGGGCCACTCAACCAGCTCAAAAGCCTTTCGGGGTAAGTAGCGCCAGATCCGCTCGGGCGCCGGGCCTAGCCTCCGGTCTGCTCTGCCGCCTCTGCAGGTCCGCCCGTTTCTGCAGGTCCGCCCGTTTCTGCAGGTCCGCCCGCTCCTGGGGCACCTCCAGCCCCTGGCGGCATGCCTGCTCCTGCCGGCGGCAGCGGCATCACGGGCGATCCTTCACCCAGCATCTCGACACCTCCGACAATCACTGTCTCGCCCGCTTCGATACCGGACAGTATTTCGACCCGCCCGGGCATCCTGACTCCGATCTCGACTTCCTTCCGGGATGCGGTCCCTTCGGGCGTGACGGTCCAGACGAAGACCTTGCCCTGAAGAGGAAGGAGGGCGTCCTCCGGAACCACGATCGCGTTGGGGCGGACGTCCGTGGCTAGCCGAGCCTCAATGAACATGCCCCTCCTCAGGGTACCATCGGGGTTCGGGACCTGTGCTTTTACGATGATCGTCCGGCCCGGTAGCTGGACGAGAGGATCTACGAAGTCTACGACTCCCGCGAACTGGCGGTCCGGGACTGCCGCGACACTGAACGTCATTTCCTGCCCGGGTGCGAGCTTCTCTGCGTATCGCTCGGGAACCTGAAAGACCGCCCTCTGCGGATCGACCGTCTGAAGGGTCGTGAGGCGCGTCGCGTTGGAAACGTAGTCCCCGAGGCTGACGAACCTCTCTCCGACAACACCAGCGAACGGGGCCCTGACCACAGTGCGGGAGAGCCGGGTCTGCTGCAGATCGAGCTGGGCCTGTGTGCTTCTCGCGTTGGCCTCAGCCTGCTCCAGATCAGCGGCAGATGAGGCGTTGCGGGCGAGTAGGTCTGTAGTGCGCTGAAGTGCCTGCTGGGCCAGATCCCGCTGCGCTTCGAGCTGCGCGACCAGCGCTTTCAGCTCGAGATCGTCTACCTTGAACAGCGCCCTACCTCGCCCGACAAAGGTTCCTTCAGGAACCAGAATCCGGATCAATCGGCCGGACACCTCCGGCCGCAGCTCCACAGACTGCATGGCCTGGATCTCGCCTGTGGCAAGAATTGCGTCCACGACGGTATCTGTGCTCGATTCAGCCACCCGGACCGGCATCCCCGGCGGACCGCCGCCTCCAAAGTCACCGCCTTCCCCCGAGGCATCCGCATCGCCACACGCGGCCAGAAGCGATAACGCCAACATCGCTCCAGCGAATAACCGAACTTTCTCCCACCGTCTATGAAACACCGTACGCACTTCCTTTCATTCAGCTGATCCGGCTCGCCACTCGGCGGTCCGGTCCTTACCGCGGATACAGGCGCCGACCCAGGATGGCTTCCACAGCCGCCAGCGCCAGGCGGGCTCCGAACCGTGCCTGGACGAGATCGGACTCGGCTTCGGCCAGATCAACCTGCGCGGTGATGAGGTCGATAATCGTAGTCGCTCCGGCCCGGTAGCGCTCGCCCTGCACGCGGAGATTCTCCCCGGCTACTTCAACCGCGCGCTCTGACAACTCGGAAGTGGCGCGTGCCGTCCCGTATCCCTCGTAGGCCTCGATGATATCCCGGCGTACTTGCCGCTCCGCGTCCCGGCGAGCCGTCTCGGCCACAATTTGCTCTGTCCGCGCCCGAAATCGGGTCAGTTCCCGGCCCTTGCTCAAGATCGGCCAGGTAACCGCGATTCCGTACGAGGTACGTGTGGTCGCAGTCGGGAAAAACTTTTCGTCGAAGCCGTTCCACTGGGCGAATACGTCCACGCTTGGGAGGTATGCGGAAACCGAACTCCGGTAAGCGGCTGCGGCGGCTTTCTCGTCTGCCCGGGCGACGAGCACTGAGGGTGCGGTTGAGCCTGCCTCGGAGACCGCATCCAGTTCGGAAATCGGAAGGTCGCCGGCCGGCAAAGGATCAAGCGGTGCGGCATCAACGGCGCCGTCCATACCCACTCTGCGCCCGAGCTGTAAGCGAGCGACCCGCAGAGCCGTCTCCTGCCGCAGATGATTGACCTGGGCCCGCGTCAGCTCGAGAAGCAGCTGCAACGAGTCAGTCTGGACCGCCGCTCCTGACAGGACGCGCGCCCGGGCCACCTGAAGCTGCTCCTCGGCTCTCCGCACCCGCTCTCTGGCCACAGTAGACAGCGCATCCTGGGCCAGGACGTCGTAATAGTCCGCTTCTGTCTGGAGTGCGCTCTGAAACCGTGCCTGTAGTTCTCCCGACCGCGCACTCTCAAGATTGGCGCCGGACTGCTTCAGGTCGTGCAGTTTGCCTCCGCCCCGAAACAGGTTGAGCTGGCCCTGGAGCGAGGCCTGGACCAGCCTGGAAGTCAGCGCGTTGGTCCCCGGATTGAACAGGTCGGCCGAGAACTCCGTACCCGACCCCTGCGCCTGGATCTCCGGAATGAAGAACGCGGTTACCGCCGCTCGGCGCACCCAGTTCGAGTCACCAACGCGCCGCAGCGCCGCCACATAGTCGGGGTCAAGATTCGCGGCGAGACGGAGCGCCTCCTGTAGCGTGACCGTGGTGAGGTCACCGTCTTGCCCGCGCACTGAGCCCGGAGTCGCCAGCAGCAGCGCTGCGACGATTCCCGCGATACCTACCCTGCGATTCATTGCGCCTCCACCACGTCCAGGGCTGGTTTCCGCCCCCGAACCCGTTCCCGGACGCCGTCAAGGAGCAGGTACACGACCGGAACCAGATACAGGGTCAGCACCGTCGAGAACAGCAATCCGCCCACAATGGCGTAGCCCAGCGGACGTCGGCTGTCCGCTCCGGCTCCGAGACCGAGTGCGATCGGGAGCAAGGCGATAATCGTGGCCACGGAAGTCATCATGATCGGACGCAGCCGAATACGACCCGCTTCGAGCACGGCATCCAGCGTCGACAGGCCCCGCGCTTTGAGTTGATTCGTGTACTCCACGAGCAAGATCGAGTTCTTGGTTACGATGCCAATCAGGAGGATCATTCCTATCTGGCTGAACAGGTTCATGGTCTGGCCCGCAAGCAGCAGCGTGACCAGCGCACCGGTCAGCGCCAGCGGCACTGAGAGGAGCACCGTAAACGGGTGCACCAGGGACTCGAACTGGGCTGCGAGCACCATGTAGACGACGACCAGCGCGAGAATGAAGGCGAAGTACAGCGAGGAGCTGCTCTCCTCCAGCTCGCGGGATTCTCCGGTCAGCGCCGTGGTGCTTCCGCGCGGCAGGACTTCTGCGGCGGCAATGTTCAGGTCGTCCAGGGCTTCGCCGAGGGTGAAGCCGGGTGAAAGACCCGCCGTAAGCGTGAATGACCTGACCCGGTCGAAGTGACTGAGCTGCTTGGGGCCGACGCTCTCCTCGATCGACGCCACCGCGTCCAGCTTGACCGGAGTACCGTCCCGTCCCCGAACATAGATTCCGCTCATGTCGCCCGGGGTCACCCGTGCCTCAGGCTCCAGCTGAAGCATGACATAGAACTGCTTGTTATCGCGCGTAAAAGTGCCGACCCGTTGCCCGCCCAGCATTATCTGAAGCGTGCTCGAGATGTCGGCGATCGGCACACCCAGGTCTTCGGCCCGGTCCCGCTGGTACGACACGTACAGCTCGGGCTTGTTGACCTTGAGGTCGAACTGAGGGTTGGACAGGCTCGGAATCTGGTAGGCCCTGGCCGTCAAGGCGTCCATGCCCGCTACCAACGAATCGAAGTTCGGATTTCGCACCACGAAGTTTACCGGGCTTCCCCAGCCGATAGAAGGTGGCACGTTGGCGAACGCCATGACGCCTGGGACGCCGAACATCTGAGGCTGAATCTCACTAACGATCTGCTGGACATCCTTGTCGCGCTCGTCCAGCTCTTTCAGCCGCGAAAAAATGATCCCCGTGTTCACGTCTCCGAAGAAACCGATCACACTGAAGTGGTGATCCACTTCGTCCGTGTTGAGGAAAATCTGTTCTATCTGCTGCTGGTGCTCGATGGTGTAAGACAATGAGGCGCCTTCCGGTGCCTGCACGAACGCCATAAACCAACCGCGATCCTCGGTCGGAATGAACTCTCGCTTCAAAGCGCCGAAAGCCAGTCCGGATCCCGCGACGACGAGCATCGATGCGCCCACTACAATAAGACGATGATGCACGGCAGCGGCCAACGTCCGCCGGTAGAAGTTCTGGATCGCCGTAAAGCCCGATTCGAAGGCGTTGAAGATCGGGCCGTGGCTCTCGGGGACCTTGAGGACGTACGCCGACACCATGGGGATCAGGGTGAGGGCCATGAAACTGCTGATGACCACGGACCCCGCGAGAGCGACCCCGAACTCGTTGAACAACCGGCCCGCAGTGCCCTGCAGGAAGGCCAGCGGGGTAAACACCGCGACCAGGGCCACCGTTGTCGCGATCACCGCGAACGCGATTTCTGTCGTTCCCTTCTTGGCCGCGGTTATCGCGTCCTCGCCCAGTTCCTCCTGGTGCCGGTATGCGTTCTCCATCACGATGATCGCGTCGTCCACCACGATCCCCATGGCCATGATGAGCGCCAACAGGGTGAACTGGTTGATCGAGAAGCCGAAGGCGTACAGAATCCCGAACGCCGCGATGATAGACGTCGGAATAGCCAGGCCCGGGATTATAGTTGCGCGGACATTTCTCAGAAACACGAAGATGATCAGCACGACCAGAATACCGGCCAATACCAGCGTCTGCTGGGCCTCGCGAATCGATTGACGAACGTATTCGGAGGAGTCGAAGCCGACGGTGAGAACGACGCCGGGAGGTAGAGCTGCCTGGATTGTCGGAAGCTCGGCCTGGATGTTGTCCGACACCCGAACGAGGTTCGCCTTGGACTGCCGGACGACACCCACCGCGACGCCCGGTATTCCGTCGAACTGCAGATAACCGCGGTTGTTTTCGGGACCAAGCTCTACCCGGGCCACGTCCCCGAGCCGCACGACCTGGCCGTCCTGCGACGAGACGACGAGGGCGGCGAACTCTTCCGGCGTCTTGAGTTCGCCCAGGGACCGGACCGTAAACTCGCGGCGCGCTGACTCGATTCGACCGGCCGGAATCTCGACGTTCCGTGTCAGAATCGCGTTCTGGACGTCCTGCACTGTGAGGCCACGGGAGGCGAGCGCCGACGAGGAGAGCCAAATCCGCATCGAGTAGCGCTGCTCGCCGAAAATCTGCGCCCGGCCGACTCCGTCGACGGACTGGAGCCGTTGCTTGACGATTCGGTCCGCGATGTCCGACAGCTGGAGCAGGTCGTAGTTGTTTGCCGTCAGAGCCATCCAGAAGAACGGTTGTGCGTCGGCGTCCTGCTTCGTGACCACCGGTTCGTCGATCTGCGCGGGAAGCCGGCCCCGAACACGGGCGACCTTGTCACGCACGTCCTGCGCGGCCACTTCGAGGTCACGGTCGAGCGTGAATTCCAACGTGATATTGCTCGACTGCTCGGAGCTGCTACTCGAGATCGTCCGCACGCCCGGGATCGTGCTGAGCTCCTCCTCCAGCACATCTGTGATCGTCGTCTCTACTACCCGAGGATTGGCCCCCCGAAGGAAGGTCGAAACGGACACCACGGGAGGATCGACGTCGGGAAGTTCACGAACTGACAGGCGTGTGAAACTGATGGCGCCGAAGAGTACGATGGCGGACGCCACCATAATGGTCAGAACGGGTCGCCTGATGGCTGTGTCTGAAATAATCACTTCTGCTTCACCGGTTCTTCAGGGATGTTTGTATAGGTTGTCGTAGACCTGAACTCAACACTTGCAGGCCACCGTTTGCTGCATGGTAATCGGGGCCGACGAAGATAGCCCCGATAGCTAATTCTACAAACGCAAGGCGCTCACGAGGCAGCGTTCGAGGTACCGCCGGCATGAACGGAATCCGGGCTACCCACGACAGCCGCAAAGATCGCCAACACGTTTGGCCAGCCACCTTCGTACCTACCCCGAATTTCTGCCGCCTCATCACCGAGCGGCTCCCAGTTCCTGTGTTCCAACTCCACCAGAGTGAAAGAGCCGCGATCCGTAAACCGCACCTCCACTTCCTGTGCTGTGTGACTCTCGCCGTAAGGGTGCCATCTGATCACCAGCCTGTTTGGCGGCTCCCAGCTAGTCAGAGTTCCCCAGACGTACGTCCTGCCACCGGTGTCTGTTTCGAAGACCGCACCACCCGAGCGGGGCTCCATGCTACATGCCACGGCCTTATCTCCGTTAACGGAGTACGTCCCTAGCGGCCACCAGCTGTTGAGTCCGGCCGTGAAAACACGGAACGCCTCTTCCGGCGGACAGGGCACCTCAACACTGCTTCGGACCGGTGGAAGGACTCCGCTGTTAGAATTGCTCACGTAGGGTCGTCCTTTCGAGAGTTGACTTCGGCCTCGAATGCTAGGAGCACGTCGCTCCAAAAACCGTCCAGGTACTTGCGGAGTTCGACCAGGCCGCCCGGATTCACCGAGTAAAAGTGCCTGGTCCCGGCTTGCTCCTGCGTGACCAGACCCGCCTCACGGAGCACTTTCAAGTGCTGGGACACGGCAGGGCGGCTCACCGGCAGGCTTTCAGCCAGGGCCGTAACCGACCGCGGGCCCTGGCGCAGCCGTTCGAGGACATCCCGTCGAGTGGGATCCGAGAGAGCTGTCAGGACACTTGCGTAAGTAGTCATTTACGTAAGCGTATGCTTACGCATGCGCGGCCGCAAGTTTTCCGTCAACCCAGCCGCGCGGTCAGCTGAATATCAGGCGATGCGCCGAGATGCTCCAGGATCAGGCGATCCTGTGACATCACGATGACCTGCCTCGAACGAGCAATCTGACACAGCAGAGACCAGACCTCCTCGGCCCTGCCCACATCCAGATGGGCGAACGGCTCGTCGACGAGCAGCGGAGGCTGAATCTCGAGGTCAGCCAGGAAATCGGCAGATCCCAGCCGAACGGCCATCAAAACGGATTGAAGTTCGCCGTAGCTCAGCGGTGGCGATACGAGCGCAAGCTGCCTGGAACCAGACCGTACAACCGCGTCCTCGAGTCCGGCGCCCGATTCTACTGGGCCAAGTCGACCCTCCGTCAGGCTGGCAAGCCGACTGGAAATAAGTTCCAGCAAACGCGTTTGATCTTCCTCCTGAAATCGGGCATGGGCGTCGGTGATCAACCGGTGTGCGGCCGTCAACGCCCGGGCCTCCATTCCATGGTACTCTTCTTCGCGCCGCAGCCGACCCAGGAGTTCTTCGATGACCAGAGAAGGGCGGGAAACATGCCTCTGCCGCGCAAGATCAAGCTCAAGCTCCGTGAGCTCGCCCACGCTTTCTCTGTGCGTTCGGCGTAGCTGCGAAAGCGCACGCTCAACAGACTTGGCGTCCGCATCAACGCCTTCCGGCAGGTTGTGTCCGGCGAGGGACACTCCGTCCAGCTGGACCTGGATGGTCGCAGCCTGGTGAACGACGGCCCGAAGGCACTCGGCCAGCTGCTCTTCGGCCGTCCCCCCTGGGGCTGTTTCGCTGTTCGGAGTCTTTTCCTCTGCACCGACGGACGCCGCGAAGAAGTCTCTCTGCAGCACCGTAGCCGCGTCCAAGGTCCGAGGTAGATCCAAGCCTTCCACAAAACTTTTCGCCTCTTCAGCGAGCTGGTCGGTGCGGGCGGTAGCCTTGGCCTCCTGGGCTGTGACTTTTACCTGCCACCGGTGGTGCCGCAGCCTATCCGCCAGCGTATCCGGTGTCAGGGTGTCCGCATCCGGCACACCGTTCATCTTCTCCTCGATGCGCCCTTCGAGCTCGGCCAGTCGCTCTCTCGCTTTGGCCGCATAGATGTCGGGTTCGGGCCCCGAAGCCATGGTACCGTTTCGTCGGCGATCCAGGGCGCCAACCAGCAGTGCGCCGCCGAGAGCGAAGAGTGCGACAAGAGCTCCAGGCCACACTCCGACCGCCGGGATCAGGGCCAGACCTGCTATGAATCCCGCTGCGAGGATCCAGGCCGGGATTGGAACGCCGAGAGGCTCCGCCCGGAGCACTACAGCGGGCTGTGCCTCACCGGCGGCCACAGACGTCAACTCTCCTGCCAGGTGCTGCCGTTCATCCCACAGGGCCCGAAGGGCCTCGGCTCGGCTCTCGAAGTCATCTGGATATCGCGTCTGCTCGGCAAAATCAGCCGTTTGCTCGCGAGCAGTTCGGGCCCCCCTTCGCGCATCGCGAATCGAGTCGAGCAGTTCCTCGGCCTGCCGATGGATCCGGTGTAGTTCCCTCAACTGAGCAAGGAATGTGTCACGCTGACTCAGCGGACCCAACGCGGCCTCCAGGGACTCGATCTCACGGCCCAACCGGGCTCCCTGGAGGCCCAGCTTATCGCGCCGCTGGAGCAGCGGTCGCCGTTCGGCTTCGCGCGACCGCACAGCACGAATCTCTTCCTCGACGCTGGCGATCTCTTCGACAACCGTGTCCAGCTTGCCATTTTTCGACCGTCGCTTCGCACCGGGCTCAAACGGTAGGCGGGACAGCCGGTGATAGGCATCGACAAGCTGCTTATGAGCTCCGCCCACGGCCCGGTGCCCGCCGTCCGCAATTCGGAGGAGTTCGTCCTCGAGCCGGGTTTGGCCCAGATCTCCCTGGCGGATCCAGACCGTCTGTGTCAGGGGGCCCAGCTCACCGAATCCGAGCCACTCACGAAGTAACGATCGATACTTCCGGTCCTGAGCCGAACTCCCCGCCGGTCGCACAACGCCAAAATCATGAATGTCTTCTCCACCGTGTACGGTCACTTCACCCGTATCGAAGTGCCGCTCGATCAGGTGTGAGTCCCCGGCTGCCCGCAGGTTCACTACGGCCCGCATCGGATGTCCCGACCAGGGTCGGCGAAGCTCCAGGATTTCGCGCTCGGCGCCTGACTTTCGGTGAAAGCCGAACAGCGCCCTCAGAAGCGCCTCCGCCAGCGTGCTCTTCCCAGCGCCATTGTCTCCCGTAATCAGAACGGGCCGTGGCTCGTCGTGGAACTCGAATGAGCCCTCGTGACACCCGTAGGTCATCTCGATTCGTTCGAACCGTGGTGCTTCGCTCAACGGCTCTCCAATGCATGCAGGGCAAGCCTCAACGCACGAAGCTGAGTCTGCCGCTCCTCGCCCTGTAGGCCGCCGGCGCGTGCCAGGCCTAGCCGAGCGACGTGTCCACGAATCGTGGGGCGGTCCGCCAGTTCATGGATCCACGCGGCATCATAGAGCCTGGTATGATCTACCAGGTGGCATCCACCGAAGCGGGCTCTCAGGTGCTCAGCGACCGCCGCAGCGTCGAGATCGTAGTCGGGAACGCCCTCCAACGCGCCCGTGGGAAGGGAGGTCTCGTCGGCTCTATCGGCAATACGGTCCGCCACCTCGGCATCGTCGGCGCACCCTCCGACATCCACCTCGCCCACGTCGAGTACCGCCTGAACCCCCGAAGAGTGCAGGGTGACCTGCGGCGGCTTCTCCGGCTCCAGCTCGCACAATACGAATCCGTGTGTACCAGTCTCGGTATAGTCGAGCGCGGCGAATGAGCCGGGGTAGCAGGCAGGCGCCGGGCTGTCCTGGCCGAACCCGGCCGGAGGACGGAAACGATGGTAATCTCCAAGCGCGATGTAATCCGCGTCCAGCCGCGCGAGGCTGTCGTGGGGAAGGCGAAGAGCGCTGCCCGCTTCCCAGTGCGGCGCGTCCTGAACGGCGCCGTGCAGGAGAATCACGTGGGCCCCGGGAGCCTCCGCTCGCTGGAACGACGCCAGCGGATCCGGGTCTCGCGCCCAGTCGTAGGCGATTCCATATATGTGCAGAGGTCCGCCGTCTGTGACCACTGTGACGGGCGCTCCGAACGTCGGCTCGGCTAGTACGAAGAGGCTGCCCTTGGCTTCGTTGATCGTCGGCAATGCGTCGGGAGCTGAGTCGTGGTTCCCGGGCACGATGAACACCGGCCGCTCCGACGCTAGCCGCCTCACGACCTCTCGCGCCTCTGCCCGTACCCGGTCCGTTGGAAACGTGTCGTCGAACAGGTCGCCGGCCACCAGGACGGCGTGCGCTCCGAGGTATGCCGCATGTTCAGGAAGCTCTCGGAATGCCTCCAGCGCGGCCGCCCGCCTGCTGTCCGCCAGCGGGCCGAACGCGGCATACGAAGCCCCAAGGTGCACGTCCGCGATATGAAGTAAGCGTATCAAGATCCGATCTCTTTCGAAGTCCATCTCATCGCTGTACCGACCGAAGCCGTGGTATCCTAACCAGACCCTCAAACACCGACGAGAGTAGACAAGATGCAGAAAGTTCTCATTAGCGGATCCAGTGGGCTGATAGGGACGGCCCTCTCCACGGCCCTGACGACACAAGGAGAGCGGGTGAGCACCCTCGTGCGGCCGGGCTCTCGCGGGGCTCACGAGCCCGGCGCGGTGCGGTGGGACCCCGGCAGGGATCGGGTCGACGCGGCAGCTCTGGAGGGGTTCGATGCGGTAGTGCACCTGGCGGGAGAAAATCTGGTCTCCGGAAGGTGGACGGATGACAAGAAGCGGCGAATTGTGAACAGCCGAGTCGGTGGGACTCAGCTGCTTTCAAGTGCGCTGGCAACGACCGGCGCACGACCCAGGGTGCTCATCTCAGCCTCCGCCGTGGGTTTCTACGGGAACAGAGGAGATGAGTGGCTGGATGAATCCAGTCCGCCGGGAACGGGCTTCTTGGCTGATCTCTGCACTCGCTGGGAGGCGGCTGCGACGCCGGCGGAGGAGGCCGGAATCCGAGTGGTTAACGTCAGGTTTGGTGTCGTGCTGGCCAGCTCCGGCGGCGCGCTCCGGCGAATGCTGACACCGTTCCGGCTCGGCCTCGGCGGCAGCCTCGGAGGAGGGCGTCAGTTCATGAGCTGGATCACGCTGGAGGACGCGGTTCGCACCGTGCTGAGGGCCATGGAAGACGAGCATCTCGTCGGGCCTGTCAATGCGGTAGCGCCCACTCCAGTTCGCAACGTCGCCTTCACTCGCTCTCTGGGACGGGTGATTCGCCGCCCCACGCTGGCCGCCGTACCGGCCGCGGCATTGCGGCTGGCGCTTGGCCCGATGGCCGACGAACTGCTCCTGGCCAGCCAGAGAGTCCGTCCGGCCAGGCTCCAAAGCGCCGGCTTTAAATTCTCCCACCCAGAGCTGGAGAGCGCTCTGCGCTCCGTTGTCGGCTCAGACTGAGGCCTCGGTTCTGCTTGAGGGATACTCGGCCTAGCTGGCTGCCGCCGCCTTTTCTTCGCCCTCCCAACTGAGAAAGCGCCGAATCTTGAGCCACTGCCGGCGCGCATCTTCTTCACCGAGCCGAATGAGTCTCGATATGTATTCCGACTCGAAGAGCAGATAGCTCACGAGGTCCGAGCTGGAAAGCTTCTTACTCCCCAAGCCGCGGATCATGTATCGAACTGAGCGAGGCAATCGGTCCTCGAACTCGCCGGCAATGCGTCCCAGATCCCGGGAAGGCTTGAGCACCAGCAGCTGCAGTTCCGCGTGAGACACCAGCCACCGCCGCGCGCTCGGGATCCGGGACACCAGTTGGTTGATTCTCTGTAGTCGCTCGGCATCGGCGTCCAGGTTGTCGAGAAATATCGAGTTGAGCAAAAGGCCGATGATCTGTGCCGCCGGAGGGTAGCCTTCGACAACAGCTTGCCGGGCTTCCTTACCGCTACGCTGGTATCGCGACGAAATGGCAAGGATGCGGTGGGCTCCGAGATGAACCGCAGGGGCCAGAGGGTGGGCCTGCCGAATACTTCCATCGCCAAAGTATTCCCCTTCTACGGGCCGGGCTGGAAAGAAGATGGGGATCGCCGTGGAGCCCATGACGTGATCGACGGTTAGACGCGTTCGGACAGATCGGCGGCGAACCCGTTCCCAGGGTTCCACGTCCGCGTGTCCCTCTACAAAGGTGATCGTCTGGCCTGTTTGGTAGGACGTAGCTGTGACCGCCGTCGCCCGTAGACGTCCACGCTCGATGTTGTCCTGAATCCCGGCGGTGCCGATGACAGTTCGCAGGAAGTCGCCCAGCGGGGCGGTGTCCACCAGGCCCTTCGTTCTAGGAACCAGGGATGAACCACCCGACACGAGACTGGCGCCGACCCGGGCGACGTTTCCGAGCATGGGGAAATAACCGCTTCGAAAGATCATGCTCGTCTTGAGAGAGCACCAAAGGCGGCTCAGGTTGTCCGTCGCCTCCAGGAGGTTCCCGGCGTGGCCAGAGAGGTAGGTCGAGTTGATCGAGCCTGCGGATACGCCGGTTACGACGGGGAAGTAGCCGTCCGGAAATCGCTGGCCGATGTAACGCAGGACTCCCACCTGGTAAGCGGCACGCGCACCTCCTCCGGACAGGACCAGGCCGAGGCGGTTGGCCTCGGCTTGGCCGTGTTGAGCGACGCGTGCGACCTCTCTCGTCTTCCTATCCGGGCGCTTTTTCACGCACCGCCTTGTCAGTCAGCAGGGCCGAGTGCCAGGAAGCGCCGGCGGGCACTTCCCACCGGGCCCGATAGTCCTCGAGTTCGGTCAGCGTGTGGTCGAATACCATGGTTTCAGAAGAGATGTCACCGGCTACGGATCGTTCCCGGAACTCACGCCTGTCGCAGGAAACCACTCGGCCGTTCTCGTTCCGGTACCACACGGTGGTGCCGTCGAGGAAGTTGGTTTCCAGCCGGCCCTGCAGGCGCCTGAGTTCGCCGACCAGGGCGTCGATTGAGCAGCCCGAGGCGCCAGCCGGTCCCTCGTCCACGGCCACCAGCACGAAGCGACTCTCCAGAACGCAGAAACCGGCGGCCAACGCTTCTCCGTGTGCCGCCCATCCGTCAAGAAAAGCGGCCAGATCGTCCTTCAGCGCCGCAACGTTCTCGGTCGTAAGCTCCCGATTGGATCTGAAGCACCAGAGCCGGGAAGAATCTGGAAGTGAATCAAAGGCTGTAAGGCTCATGCCCAATTGATAACCCTGAAGGCCGGTCCGGTCGAGCCTGCGGCGGTCTGTTCGGGTCGCCTGAGACCTTCGGCCCTTCCGGTCGTCTATTTACGAGTCGCGGTCGTCTATCTACGAGTCGCGGGATTAGATAGACGGCCGGGAGGGGAGTTAGCGGAGATCGGCGCCGAGCAGGGCCTCGAGGC
>JAZGCO010000048.1:0-2237 GCA_036476995.1 Gemmatimonadota bacterium | reverse complement strand
GGTTTGTCGCCCCAAAGGAGTCCGACCAGATGGTCGCGAGTTCGGGCGCGCGCCGGCGATCGGGCAAGGTAGACCAGGAGCGCCAGATTCTTCCGCCACAGCAGCTCGGCCGGCGCTGTGGCACCGTCCACAGTCAACTCAACCGGACCCAACGTGCGAAAGCAGATCACCTGGCCCTCTAAGAGCTAGAGGGTTGAGATTTCCGGAAAGCCCCGCATCACCACACCATAGATGACAAGCGCCACAGCGGCGAGTCCGAAGCTCGCGGCGAAGAAGTAGCGATACACCGAGATCTTTGCTGCTCTCGATGGCTTCCACGCGAACCTCAGCCTGGGCAAGAACGCCCAGAGGAAGAGCGCGATCCCGGACGGCAGCATGAGCAGCACGGTCTGTCCCTCGATCGCGTCCGCCGCCAGGATAAGTCCGTAGGTGACCGTCGCCAGATACAGGACCACCCGTTCTGCTCGCGAGAGATCCGGAGCCGGTCCCTCGACTTCGCTCGACCGGCCATAGGCGATGAAGAGCGCGGCCAGCAATATGAACGCCAGATGCAGCTCGGTATGCCCCCAATGCTCATCGAGAAAAAAGGTGAGATCCCGAGCCCGCACCGTGGGCCCGCGGGCTGCGACGATTGCATTGGCTGCGAAGTGGACGGCGTGCCCCTGAATGAGCAGGATCAGGGCAACGGCGTTTGCCGCCCGTAAGACTGGAGTGCGCCAGAGCTCCGCATCCATACCCAGTCGCACGTACAGGCCGACCAGCACGAAGACGAAAAGCGCATCCAGCACGTCGTTCAGTCTGAGCCCGAACAACCCCGGGCTGTCGGGAAGCATGACCGGGAGGAGGTCCACCAGCACGTAGCCAATGACGAAGAGGCCGACCCCGGCCACCGGACCTTGCAACAAGTTCGACCGCCAGGCGATCGTCGGCGCTTCTATGGCCTCGGCGGTGTGTGGAACAGTCACGCGTGCCCCCCGATTGGTGATGATCTTGAAACTGCGCTCAGCGTCCTGGCTAAGGAAGTCTGCTCAGGAGCTGCAGCCCAGCGTATCGGCCCGCTTGCCCGCGGTATCAGCCCTGGCAGCATATCTGGCGTCGCCGTCCGCCCATAACCGCGCGACGGCCAAATACGCGTTGCACATCTCCGGACCCCTCTCCTCAAGACGATCGAGGAGCTGCGCGCGCTGCCACCGCGCCAGAGTACCAAAGGCCCAATCGACTTCGGCTGGCTGTGGCTCACCGGCCGGGGGGCCTTCCACATCGTTGTTCTCATGCCAGCGCAGTTCTCGGAGAGCGCCTTGGACGTCGTTCTGGCGCGTGTGCCATTCAGCTCGAAACAGGTGGAGCAGGCTGCGGAAAAATGGGTCCGGAGCTTCCGAGGCCCCCTCATAGGCTTGAAGTTGGTCGGAGATGTCGAGGGCCTGGGCCCAACGCCCAGCCGAAGCCGCGCGGGTCGCATCCCGCAGGGTCTTCAACGTGCGCCCGGGCTCGTCCTCGAAGAGGTCGCGGTATGCCGCGGCCTCCCTCTCGTCTCCTGCGCGCTGTGCCAGAAGCGTCAACATCCAGGCGGCCCGGCGTCGGATCTCCAAATCGGCACCCGCTTTCACATACCGGGTGAGCTTCGGTCTCAGGGACGGCCACAGCCGCGCCAATTCCTCGGAGTCCGTATCCACAAGAGCGAGCGACGCCTCCAGCTGGGCGGCGAAGAATCCGAGGTCCGGCACGGAAAGCTGCAACTCTGCCGCCGCGGCCTTCGCCAAGCCCAACTGACCCTGCGCAACGTGGCCGAAAACCTCCGCGAGGCGCCCGGATGGATCGGGCCGGGCCGCTCCCGGAAGCTCGGTGAGGCGATCCCAAACCCAAATGGCACCCTCGGGTGCGTCGAAGTAGACGAGGTACCGCGGCCCGGCGACGAGCTCCGGGTAAGTGAAGATTACCGGGTCAGCAAGAAGGATCTCAGTAACTTGAATCGCCTGTTGCCGGGGAAGAAACCTCCACGCGCGGCCTAGCCGAAGCAGACTGCGGAGCGTGAGCGTCCTCACATCATCCGTGATATCCGCCACCGGCGCGACGGCCTCGAACGAGTCTAGCGCCTCAGCGGTTCCCGGTTCGTTACCCTCGGCGATCCGGACCCAGGCCAGGTGTTCCCAGGCCGGCGCGAAATCATTCCGCAGTCCGATCGCCCGCTCGAAGAGCACTTCAGCCTCGTTTCTGCGGTCCCCGGTCAGCGGCCCCCG
>JAZGCO010000047.1:0-20590 GCA_036476995.1 Gemmatimonadota bacterium | reverse complement strand
ACCAAGCGAAAAGCCGCGTGGTTGGTGGGTTAAGAAGACATGGGCCCGGGTGGATTTGAACCACCGACCTCACGCTTATCAGGCGTGCGCTCTAACCAAGCTGAGCTACGGGCCCTGAGGGTGACGCCAGCGGCACACCCTGGCTCGGCGCCTGTGCCGGCGGCCTGTACGGGCGTAACGCGGTCACACAAAACGGCGCGAGCCGTGGATGGCGACTCGCGCTCGCGCCCAACCTAGTCGGTGCGGGCAAAGTGTCAACGGCGATGTGATGTGGCGGGCCGACTAGAATTCGCCGTCGTCCCCGTCGTCGTCTTCGATCTCTTCGGGGTCATCGAAGCCCCAATCGTCTTCCTCGTCATCGAGGTTGATAGCGGCGACTAGATCGTCGTTGTCTTTGTCGGAATCGAAGTCCGAATCGTCCTCTGAGTCGTCGGGTTCCAGCGAATCTTCCTCGAGCTCACCGTCCCCGAACTCTTCCTCATCATCGTACGCGTTGAACGGGCACATCGCAGCTTCTCCGGGCGGAACATTCTGGGGCAGCCGGGTCGAACTTATGCCCTAATACATATCGCTCGTTTTCGTGTCAAGATTTTCTCGTAAGTGAGGCCCGGTTGCCCCAGCCGGCGGAACACCGCTCACTGGACTCCAAGGCTGACCCACGCTATAGGTTTTCTGGCGTCACCTCGAACCCCTGCTCCTCGAGCTTCGGACCTATGATGCGTGCTCTGCTCGGACTTTTTCTGCTCCTCCTGGTCGGCGTACCCGCCGCCGCGCAGGACGCCCTTTCCGGTAACCGGCTGCTACCGGCACGGGCCCGCCACCATGGCATCATCGTCGGCGTGCTACCCACGGGACCGTACAACGCGATCACAGATGTCGAGGGGGTGCTCGTCGGCCACTCGACGGTCGTCGAGGGCGCGGGTGTGCGCACCGGAGTCACGGCCATCGTTCCGCACGGCGAAAATGTGTTCTTCCGGCGTTTGCTGGCGGCGATTCACGTGGGGAACGGGTTCGGCAAGCTGCTCGGAGTCACTCAGGTGCGCGAGCTCGGCGAGCTCGAGACGCCTATTCTCCTTACCTGCACGCTGTGCGTGTGGCAGGCCGCCAATGCGCTGGTAGACCACATGCTCGGCCTGCCAGGAATGGAAAACGTGCGTTCGATCAATCCGGTCGTAGGCGAGACGAACGACGGGTACCTGAACGACATCCGCTCCCGACCGATCCGGCCTGAGCACGTGCTGGAGGCGCTCGACAATGCGTCGGGCGGACGAGTCGAGGAAGGTGCGATCGGGGCCGGCACCGGCACGATCGCCTTCGGCTGGAAAGGCGGCATAGGAACCAGCTCCCGGGCGCTCCCGGCGTCGCTCGGCAGCCACACGGTGGGCGTCCTCGTGCAGTCGAACTTCGGCGGGATCCTGACCATCAACGGGGCGCCCGTCGGCCGTGAGCTCGGACGGTTCGCGTTCCAGCGCGATCTCGGAAAAAGTGCCGATGGCAGCATCATGATCGTGGTGGCGACCGACGCACCGCTCGACAGCCGCCTTCTAGGCCGGTTAGCGAAGCGCGCCCTCGTCGGACTGGCCCGCACGGGCGCCACGATGTCGAACGGCTCAGGAGATTACGTCATCGCCTTCTCGACAACGGGCCGCGATGATACGCTGCTGGGAAACGACAGCATGTCGCCGCTGTTCCAGGCCGTGGCGGAGGCAACGGAGGAGGCTATCTACAACTCGCTGCTGGCCGCCAGGACTGTCAAAGGGCATCGGGGGACGGTCGAGGCGTTACCGCTCTCGGAGGTACACGAGATCCTAGAAAAATACGGCGTGCTGCGCTGGGACCATACGCTACCTCCGTACCGCGACTGACGGGCAACACATGCAACCGTCCGTGCGTGGCGTCCACCACGTCACAGTCATCGCGGGAGACCCACAGGAAAACGTGGATTTCTACGTCGGCGTCTTGGGTCTTCGGCTGGTCAAGAAGACGGTCAATCAGGACATGCCGCAGACTTACCACCTGTTCTACGCCGACGCTGTCGGCACACCGGGAACGGACCTGACGTTTTTTCCGTGGCCGGACATGCCTCCCGCCAGAGCTGGGGCGGGATTGGCTTCAGAAATAGCGCTTGCGGTCGCCGAGGGCAGCCTCGCCTACTGGCGCGGGCGCCTGGCCGATCACGGCGTCGAGTTGGGGAAGACTGAAGTACGGTTTGGCGAGCAGGTCTTGACCTTCCCCGATCCTCACGGCCTCGCTCTGGCTCTGGTGGAATCGAACGACGAGCGCCAGTGGATTCCGTGGACGCAAGGCCCGGTTCCCGAGGTGCATCAAGTCCGCGGCATCCACACGGTCCGCATTCGCGTCCGCTCCCTGGGACCCACGAGGGATCTTCTCACCGATGCGTTGGGGTTTCGAGAAGCAGGAGAGGAGAATGGCTGGCAGCGTTTGGAGGTAGGCCGCGGCGGCTCGGGCTGTCTCATCGACGTCTTGGAACTTCCAGGCGAGCGACTTGGACGCTGGGGTACTGGCGGAATTCACCATGTGGCCTGGATCGCCGGCGACTCGGAAGACGAACTGGCCCTAAGGGACCGCGTTCTCGGCTCTGGACTTCGGCCCACCGATGTCATCGACCGATTCTGGTTTCGCTCCGTCTACTTCAAAGAACCGGGCGGCGTTTTGTTCGAGCTGGCCACCGAAGGGCCCGGATTCACACGGGATGAAGCGATCGACCACCTGGGCGAGCAGCTCATTTTGCCGCCCTGGCTCGAGGAGCGGCGACCGGAGATCGAAGCCGCTCTGCCTGACATCTTGATGCCGAGCCACTAAGGATCTGGGTGGGGTGTGCCCAATCGCTGATTCTCCAGTTTCGTGCGGAGACCCTGTCAGCGCTTCTTCTTTTTCCTCGCCAGGTCTTTCAGCTCTTTCAGCAGCTCGGTGGGATCGGGGCCCGTACCGCAGCCGGGCCTGTCCGGACTGACGGGCTCGGGCGGCCGAGGCGGCTCCGGTGAGCAGGGAGGCTCTGGAAGTCGCATCGAGCGCCGCGTAATCTTTCGTGGTCGTCTAACAGGGCTCATAGCACTTGTTACTCGCGGCTCGGGGGCTTTCGCGGAATCCAGCGGCTCACGCTGGCCCGATAGTCTTCATATTCGGACCCGAATCGGGCTGACAGCCCCGGCTCCTCAACTAAGATAACAAACAGTCCGATGCAAACGGCAACTACGGCGCTGAAAAGCACAATGGATACGGAAAGATTCCAGAGGCCAAACCCGAGCATGACCGCTAGGACCCCAATGACCATCGGGTTTCTGACCCACCGGTAGGGACCGCGTACTACGAACCTTCGAGGAGGGTCGAAGGGCGCTGGAGTTCCCTCCCCGCGCGCCACGAATATGAACGCGCACCAGAGGGCCAATACCGCTCCTGCTGCCATAACCGAGGCACCCATCGTCCGCATTCCCGCCGGAAGCTGCGCGCCGAGTTGAGTGTCCATGTCCCGTAGGCTCAACGCTACCAGACCGAACAGTGAGCCTAACAACATCAAATACACGAGGGCTCTCAGCGCAATCCATACGAATCTCATATGCCACTTCTCGTCCCATGGCTCGAGGTTACGGAAGGAACGCTATGATCCGCGCCGGCGCTCCCGATCCGCCCCTGATCTTCATCGGCATGGCGAGTACGGTCGCTCCCGCCTGGGGAAGCCGATCCAGGTGAGCCACGTTTTCGAGACCGGGAACGTTCGCCTCACTCAAGATACGGTGCACGGTGAAGTTCTTCGACTGACCGTAGTCGATGCTGGGCGTGTCGACGCCGATGGCGTCTATCGCGCGCCGCGACAGGAGGAAGTCGGCCGCCTCGGCTGAGAATCCCGGGAAGTGGAGGTTGTCGACATCACCGGGTACGTCCGTACCCAAATACGCTTTCTTGTCGGGCCACCTACTTCCCCACCCGCTTCGCATAAGGACGATCGCACCTTCCGGGATCCGGCCGTGGGCATGCTCCCACTCCTGGATGTCCTCCACACGCAAGCGGTAATCGGGGTTCGCGGCCGCCTGAGCCCGGACGTCGATCACGGCTGCCGGACCGATCAGCTGCTCGACCGGTATCTCATCGACCGAACGTTTGCCCTCCCCAAAATGCACGGGCGCATCGACATGTGTCCCCCCGTGCTCGGCTAGACTGATGTTGTTGGCGGCATACCAGAAACCGCCTTCCGTCTGACCGGATGCCACCACTTCAAGCTCGAACGACTTAGCGGTCGGCCAGTAGACCGTTTGTTCATCGAAGGCCCACGACAGATCCACGACCTGATCTTCGAACGTTGGGCTGGTCTCTGGCGCTACGGTGGGTACTGCGATCCACGGCAGAAGGATAAACGCACCCAGGCTTTGTACCCGATTCATGTTGGCCTCCCTATTGCCGCACGAACATCATCATGACTTTCGGTCTCGCAGGATCCGCCGGGCGGCGTTGAAACCGCACAATCCCGTCACGCCACCCCCGGGATGGGTCCCGGCCCCGCACAGGTACAGGCCCTCGATCGGCGTCCGGTAGCGAGCCCAGCCGGCGACGGGCCTCGTGAAGAAGAACTGGTCCAGCGTCATCTCACCCTGATGGATGTTGCCTTCCTCGAGACCCCACCTACTTTCCATGTCGGCCGGTGACAGCACCTGCCGGTCTTCCACCGCACCGCGCAGATTGGGCGCGTATTGCGCGAGCGTCTCGATCACGCGGTCGGCGAGAAGATCCCGCTGCCGGGCGTCCCACTTCCCTTCCCGCAGATGATACGGCGCATACTGAACGAGCACGGACATGGCGTGCTTTCCGGGCGGCGCCATCCGTGGGTCGGTGAGCGACGGGATCACGGCCTCCAGATACGGCTGCTCAGAAATTCGCCCGTACTTGGCGGCATCCGAGGCGAGCTCGAGGTACTCGAGGCTCGGGCTGATCGAGATCGCGCCGCGCAGATGCGGCCCGTCGCCGGTCAGACACGTGAATTCCGGAACTTCGCCGAGCGCCAGGTGCACCTTCGCGGTCGCTCCGCGGTACCGGACGCTCCGCAGCTTACGGAGAAACTCCGGATCGAGGACCGCAGGGTCTACGAGCCGCGACAGCGTGACTCCTGGACCAACGCCCGAGACGACCAGATCCGTCTCGATCTCCTCGCCGCTGCCGAGCACGATACCGCGGGCCCGGCCCCCGTACGTGAGCACGTGCCGCACCGGAGAACCCGTGTGAATCTGTGCGCCAGCCGCCAGGGCGGCCGAGGCCAGTGCTTCGGACAGCTTTCCGATTCCCCCACGCACTTGAAGCGTCGAGCAGACCGCGCCGGGCGGGCTCCCGACGACTTCGCGCAGCAGTCCGTAGGCCGTTCCCGCCGCCATCGGCCCATGGACTCCTCCCCGGATCGCGGCGGCCGACAGAGCGCCGCGAAGCGGATCTGACTCGAACCATTCGTCCATCAGCTCGAAACTGGACATCGGCAGAATCCGCAGCAGCTCCGCGATATTCTGGCGACCGAGTCCGCGTACCCCGCGGGCGAGTCCGAGCAGCGTGCGCGCGTCCTGACGCCCGGGCCTGGGAACGTCCGGTGGCTCGGCGGCATGGAGCACTGCCAGGAATCCGGCCAGGCGTCCGAGGAGGCCGCTGAAGTCGGGCCACCGATCGGCATCCCGATTCGAAAGTGTCCGAATCGACTCGGCGGTCGCAGCCGGATCCATCCACAGAAGCAGGTGCCGCCCGTCGGGTTGGGGCGCGAACACGGCCGGGTCAGCGACGACTACCTCGAGGCCGTGGCTTGCAAGGTTCAAATCGGTGACGAGGCCTGGATGCAGGTGGCCGATGCGGTGCGCGCCCGTGTCGAAGCGAAAACCGGGGAAGATCTCCTCCGTAGACGCCCCTCCTCCGAGGATTTCCCGCTGCTCGAAGAGAGACACGGCAAGGCCGCCCCGGGCCAGATACGCCGCCGCCACGAGCGCGTTGTGCCCGCCACCCACGATGACGGCGTCTGGGCGGCCGCTCACCGGCGAGTGTCTTTCAGGACCTCGAGGGCCGCCAGCCGTCCTGGGGCGCCGCAAATTCCGCCCCCGGGATGGTTGCCCGACCCGCACTGGTACAGGCTCCGAACCGGCGTTCGGTAGTTCGCCCAGCGCGGGACGGGACGCAGGAAGAACAGCTGCTGCAAGGACAGATCACCGTGGAAGATGTTACCGCCTGTGAGGCCGAACTCATCCTCCAGGTCCTGCGGCGTGAGGACCTGCCGGTGAAGAATCACGTCCCTAAGATTCGGCGCGTACTCGGATACCGTATCGATCACCGCGTCGCCGAACGCTTCCCGCCTCTCGTCATTCCAGCCGCCGTTCAGATCGAACGGAGCGTACTGAACGAAGATCGACATCACGTGCTTTCCGGGCGGCGCCATGCTGGGGTCGATCAGCGATGGGATGACGATGTCCATGTACGGACGCCGGGAAAACTCGCCGTACTTGGCGTCGTCGTACGCCTGCTCGAGATAGTCCTGGCTCGGGCTGATCGAGATCGCGCCTCGCAGATGGTCGCCCAATCCCGGCCTGCTCGTAAAGCTCGGGAGCTCGCTGAGGGCCAGATTCACCTTTCCGGAAGACCCCCTCATACGGTATCGCTCGATCGAACGGAGAAAATCGGCCGGAAGGTCGGAGGCGTCCAGAAGCCGCAGGAACGTGCGCTTCGGGTCAAGGCCCGCGATGACTAGTCCGGCGGAGATCTCGTCGCCGCCCTCGAGGGCTACGCCCACCGCGCTGCCGCCCTTAACGATCACACGCTCGGCGCAAGCATCGACCCGAATGCGTGCGCCGAATCCCTTGGCCGCCCGGGCGATCGAGTCGCTCAGCGCTCCGGTGCCACCCCGGGCAAATCCCCAGGCGCGAAACACGCCGTCGATCTCACCCATGTAGTGGTGCAGCTGCACGTACGCGGTGCCGGGCGAACGCGGTCCGAGGAAGGTGCCGATGATCCCGCTGGCCGACATCGTCGCTTTTAGCGCATCTGTCTCGAACCACTCGTCGAGAAAGTCCGCCGAGCTCATGGTCATGAGCTTGTAGAGCGTGAAGAAGTCCTCCTGGCTCAGGTCGCGGAAATGCTTGCCGAGGCGGGCCAGGCCTCGCAGGTCTTTCAGGCTCATGGATGTCGGATCTGGCGGCGCCATGGAGAGGATCGGTTTCACGGCGAGCGCCATCCGGTACATGAGACGCCCGAACCGGTCGTACGCATCGGCATCTCGCGGCGAGTGCCGATAGATCTCGCGGCGCGTCTCATCGTGATCGGCCGAGCGCAGCAGAGAATCGCCGTTCGGCAGCGGCGTGAATGTGCTCTCGAGCGGGAGAATCTCGAGTCCGTGCCGGGCCAGGCCGAGATCACGGATGATCTCCGGGCGGAGCAGGCTCACCACGTAGGAGCAGACCGAGTACTTGAAGCCGGGAAACAACTCCTCCGTGACGGCGGCACCGCCCACGAGCGGCCGACGTTCGAGCACAAGCACCTTCCGGCGCGCCCTGGCCAGGTAGGCGGCACAGGTGAGCCCATTGTGGCCGGCTCCGATGACGATCGCGTCGTAGGCCTCGGCGGGCACGTTTCAGGCTCTCTTTCGCGGAAGATCGATGAACGGCAACTCGGCCACGGTCGAGACGACACGCTTTCGCCGGTGCTCGACCGTGACTTCGATCTCGAGGCGGGTTTCCGGTTCGGCCGACGAGGCCTCCAGGTGGGCCAGGGCGAGGTACTGTTTGAGGAGTGGTGACCAACAGCCACTCGTGGCGTACCCCACCTGGCGCCCGCGCCGGTAGACAGGCACGCTGGTCCGCCATGCGCTGGCGGGGACGAGTGGCGGGAGGCCGACCTCTCCGTAGGCCTGCTCGAGTCCGTCCCAGTCAACGTGGAGCCCCCGGAACAACCACGCCGGTCCGCGTTCCGCCTCTGCAACGAGCGCATCTCGTCCCACGAAGTAGTCCTTTTCCAGATTCACAGTCCAACCGAGACCCATCTCCAGGGGCGACGATTTCTGACTCTCGAGAAGCGCCTCGTGCGCTGGCACATAGTCCACCGTGATGAGCATGAGGCCGGCTTCTATTCGCGCCATGTCGAGAGCGAGCATTCCGGCTGGAAGGATACCGTAGGGGGCTCCCGCGTTCATGAGAGTGTCCCACAGCTCGATGGCCGCGTCGGCCTCGACCCAGATTTCGTACCCCAGATCGCCAGTGTATCCGGTGCGGGAGATGGTGACAGGGATGCCATCCAGTCGGGCGTCCGTCAGGCGGAAGAACCCCAGGGTGTCGAGATCAGTGCCGGAGTCCGCGAGGGCCTTGAGGATGTCGCGCGAATTCGGACCCTGGAGCGCCAGGGCGGCAATCGCGTCGGACTCGTCCTCGATTATGACGTCCATTCCGGCGAGATTGTCGTGCAGCCAGAGAAGGCTCGGCTGGGCCGACGTCAGGCGGTACGAGTCCTCGCCGAGACGGGCCAGCGTACCGTCGTCGATGATCTTGCCGTCGGCATCGCACCACGTCGTGTACATCACGCGCCCCACGTCACACTTGCGCAGGTCCCGCGTTACCAACCGGCCGAGATAGCGTTGCGCGTCAGGACCCCGGATGTGGTATTTGTGCAGAGGAGATACGTCGATCAAACCTGCGGCGCTGCGGATCGCCCAGTACTCGCGCTCGTGGTTGAGTTCGTATGAACTGGCGACCAGATGCCCGGCCCAGCGGCGCCAATTCTGCCCCTGGCACAGGGCGCTGGTTCGCTCATGGAAGGGGGTTCCGGGAAGCATCTGGGCGCGGATGTACACTCCTTCCCGGTCCGGCAGGCTGTGGGCTTATTACTCGGCGGAAGAACCTAACGACTGCTCTCGCTGGCCGCTGGCCCCTCATTGGCCCTAACCGGTCTGCCAGTACAATATGGTCCGCGATGCTACGAATCAGGCTGCTCACTGACAGCACAGCCCCATGGAGGTACACGTGCGCGAACCGTTCGACATGACCCAGGTGCAGCGAGGCGCCCGCGTGCGGCGATCGCCATTCTTCGAAGCGACTCAGCGCGACGGGTGCTGGGGCTATACGGTGTATAACCACATGTTCCTCCCGATCGGCTACGACGATCTGGATGCCGAGCACACCAGGCTCCTACAGGACGTGACCATGTGGGACGTTTCGGTGGAACGACAGGTAGAGATCACCGGGCCGGATGCCTTCGCACTCACCAACATGCTCACGCCGCGGGACCTGACGAAGTGTGCCGTCGGACAGGGAAAGTACGTGATCATCACGGCCGAAGACGGCGGGATCATCAACGATCCGGTGCTCCTGCGCCTGGGCGAGAATCACTTCTGGCTCGCACTGGCTGACAGCGACGTGATGCTGTGGGCGAAGGGCGTCGCCTACGGTCTGGGCCTGAACGTCGAGATCCACGAGCCCGACGTCTCGCCGATGCAGATCCAGGGGCCTGGATCAAGGGAAGTCGTGCGGGCCTTGTTCGGAGACGATGTACTGGACCTGAAGTACTACTGGTTTCTGGAGACCGAGCTAGACGAAATCCCGGTGATCGTCACCCGGACCGGCTGGAGCGGGGAGATCGGATACGAAATCTACCTGCGGGACGGAAGCCGGGGAATAGAGCTGTGGGACCGAGTGAAGGAAGCCGGGCGGCCGTACAACATCGCGCCCACTGGCCCCTCGGACATCCGAAGGATCGAGGCCGGAATTCTCAATTACGGCATCGACATGACGATCGACAACAACCCGTTCGAGATTGGGCTCGGCTGGCAGGTGAACCTGAACCAGGAGGCCGACTTCATCGGACGTGAGGCGCTGGCGCGTATCAAAGCCGAAGGCGTGAGCCGTACGCTGGCGGGAGTGGAGATCGGCGGCGGACAACTGGACCTGAACATGGACCGCTGGCCGGTTCGCGCCAACGGGTCGCAGGTGGGACACATCACATCGGCGGTCTACTCGCCACGGCTCAGTAAAAACATCGGCTACGCGATGGTTCCGGCCGAATACGGCGAGCTGGGCACGCCGCTGACAGTCGTGACACCTGCCGGAGACGCTGACGCCGTCGTCGTCCCCAGACCGTTCGTCGACCCGGAAAAGGATATCCCAAAATCGTAGGTTTTGAGCAACTTACGCGAGCTCCTCTGCGCCGTCCGCGATCCCGATACGCCGTTCCGATTCCGAGATCGGAATGTCATTCGCGCTCATGTCACGGCGACGCATGAGGCCTTCCTCGTCGAACTCCCAGTGCTCGTTGCCGTGGGTTCTGAACCAGCTGCCTGAGTCCGCATCGCGCCACTCATACTCGAAGCGAACTGAGATGCGATTATCGGTGTGCGCCCAGAGTTCCTTTCTGAGCCGGTAATCGAGCTCCTTGGCCCATTTTCTTCGCAGGAAGGCCTTGATCTTATCGCGGCCGATAAAGAACTCGTCCCTGTTTCGCCAATCCGAATCCGGTGTGTAGGCAAGAGCCACCCGCTCCGGGTCGCGTGAGTTCCACGCGTCCTCGGCCGCCTGTACCTTCGCGCGAGCCGTTTCCGCCGTAAACGGGGGTATCAGTGGCTGCGTCATGACTGTCTCTCCTTATTAGGCGTCCATCGCCATGAACAGGTTGTTAAGGGACTCTGATAGAGTGGGATGCGAGAAGACGCCGTCCTTGATGGCGGTGTACGGGACTCCTCCCATCATGGCCATCTGCAGGACTGTCGCGACTTCGCCGCCCTCGATCCCGAGGACCGCTGCGCCCAGGATCAGGTCCGTATCGTCGTCAACGACCGCTTTCATGAACCCTCGGGTCTCGTCCGTTTCGATAGCCCTCGCGACTCGGCTCATAGGTAGCGTCGCGACCCGAACGCTTAGGCCCTGCTCGCGTGCTTCACGCTCGGTGAGACCGATTCTGCCAAGCTGGGGATCGGTGAACAGCGTGTAGGGAACAGGCCGACCCTCCCGGTTTGCGTCTTCTCCACCGAGGTGTATGCGCTTGAGGATCCGATAGTCGTCGTACGCGATGTGCGTAAACGGCGGAGCGCCCGTGATGTCCCCCAGCGCATACACGCCAGGCACGCTGGTCTCCATCCGTTCATTCACCGCAATGAACCCACGTTCATCCAGCAAGATCCCGGCTGCCGCCGGATCCAGCAGATCGCTGTTCGGTACGCGGCCGGTGGCTACAAGGAGGTGGGTGCCCTCCACGGTTATTCCGTCGATCGCCACCTCGACGCCGCCAGCTTCCCCCAGGCCGATGCTCTGGACCATGGCGTCCGTCAGGATCTCGATTCCCTCCTCGCGGAGGATCTTCTCCAGTTCTTTCGAGACATCCTCGTCTTCGCGGGAAATCAGTCTCGGAGCACCCTCCACGATGGTCACCCGGCTCCCGAACCGGTGGAACATCTGGCCGAATTCGAGACCTACGAAGCCGCCGCCGAGCACAATCAAGTGGCTCGGAGCCTCGCCCAATTCCATGATCGACGTAGAATCCAGGTACGGGACCGAATCGAGGCCGGGAATCGGGGGCGCGGATGGGCGCGCCCCTGCGTTGATGAAGATTTTTTCGGCTGTAAGCGACTGTGCCGATCCGTCGGACGCGCCGTCAGTCGTCACCCGTAGCGTTCGCGGACCGGTGAACGACGCTTCCCCGAAGATCAGGTTGAGGTGTTCGTGACGCTCGAGTCCCTGCTGACTGCCCGCACTCCAGGAGTCCACGATGTCGCGCTTCCGCTTTCGCACGACTTCGAGGTCCACCGACACGGGTCCGGTAATCACACCGTAATCGGCCGCGCGCCCAGCCAGATGTGCCACCCGCGCGCTGGCCACCATCGTTTTCGTCGGCGTGCAGCCCTCGACCACGCACGTTCCCCCGACCCGTCCCTTCTCGATGATCGCTGTCTTCTGCCCCGCCTGGGCAAAGGCCGCGGCGAGCGGCTTTCCGCCCTGTCCCGTGCCGATGACGATGGCGTCGTATTCCTCGGCGGGGTTCACCTACGAGGACTCCTTCACGTGCGTGTCTAGAAAATCGCGGATCCGCTCGGCGATCTCATCGCCCATCTCCTCCAATGCAAAATGTCCCGTGTCCAAGAGATGGAACTCCAGGGTCTCGAGGTCCCGCTTATACGGATGCGCTCCCTCGGCCGGAAAGATGTAGTCGTTCTGGCCCCACACAATCAGGGTCGGCGGCTGGTGCTGACGAAAGTATTCCTGCCACGCCGGATAGAGCGGCGGGTTGCTGCCGTAGCTGTAGAACATGGCCAGCTGTATGTCGTTGTTGCCGGGTCGATCGAGCAGCGGCTGCACGTGATGCCACGTGTCCGGGCTGATCTTTGAGGAATCGCGTATTCCGTGCAGGTACTGCCACTTCGTCGTCCCGAGCGTCAGGAATCCAAGTAGGGGTTCGGCGTTTTCCTGACTTCTGTCCGCCCAATAGGCTTTCAGCGGGTCCCAGAACTCGCGCAGTCCTTCATCGTACGCGTTGCCGTTCTGGACGATCAATGCCTCGACTCGCTCGGGGTACTTGGCGGCAACGCGATAACCCACCGGAGCCCCATAATCCTGCAGATAAATGCTATATGAGTCGAGTTCGAGCCGCTCTGTGAACGCCTCAATGATCTCGGCAAAACGGTCAAAAGTGTAGTCGAACTCGTCCACCGACGGCATAGAGCTGTAGCCGTAGCCGGGATAGTCAGGTGCAACCAAGTGATACTCTGCCGCCAGAGCGGGCATCAGGTTCCGAAACATGTGGGATGAGGTAGGAAATCCGTGGAGCAGGAGTATCGTCGGATTCTCACGCGAGCCCGCCTCACGGTAGAAGATCTCCAGTCCATCTATTTCGATGGTTCTGTAGGACACGGTCGCGTCCATCGACTCCATCGCGGCCACCGAACTCCTGTCTTGCTGCGCCGCGGCCGCTTCGACGGCGGGAGCCTGGAACCCTAGCGCCATAGCGAGCCCGGCTACTGTGGCCAGGTCTATTCTATTCATGACTCGTGTCCTCCAAGTACAAGCAGTTGTGTTTTCAGACGGTCAAACGGCTAGTGCTCGCGCAGAATCTGTGATCGCCGCGACGGCTTGGCTTGTCGTCCAGACCGTGTTGGCCAGGAACCGGAAGTTGACGACCGCGGCTTCGTATCCGTTGCCCTCTTCGATGATGGCTGCCGCGGTAGCATCGAGCACTACCGCCACCTCGAACCCCGTTTCCAGCAAATGTCGAAGATGCGCTTCCACGCACAGGTTTGCCGACATGCCCGCGAGGATAACCTTGTCGACGAGCCGCTTACGAAGCTGAAGCACGAGGTCGTTGTTCTGGGGTCCGTACACCTTGTGCGGACTGCATACGACGGTCTTTCCGTCTTCAATGTAGGGCTTGTAGCCCTCCAGCCAGTCGGGACCCGATCCGTCAAATCCGTCCAGGCTGAGGGGATCTTTGCGGTCGAACATGTTGTTGCTGTGCATGACCTTTTCGAGCGCGCCCTCGAACTTCCAGGAGTGGTCGTGCGGGTAGTAGTAGTGGGGTGAGATGAACACCGGCATTCCAGTTCTCTTAGCCGCTTTGAACAGCTCGCCAATGTTCTGGACCGTGTCGTTTTCGGTGACGTTCTGGCCCACGAGGTCCCACATGACTCCGTCAGGGCTCAGGAAGTCGTTTTGGGGGTCCGTGATGACCAGGGCGGTTCGCTTCTGATCGATGACCATGTCCGGATTCGGAAGTGGCATGATTGCCTCCATTCTTCGTACAACTGAACTAGCATTGCGGACCGTCAATCTGCTCTGGAAAACAGAGCAGAGCAAATTTTGTCTGTTCTTGCCCCACTGCCTATCATTTGGGAATCAGTGTAGGATCTGAATGGATTGACCGGAGTGGCCCGGCGACGATGCTGGATCATCTTAGTGCACGGCTCGCGAGGCTATGGCTGATCTACTGGAACAGGTGAAGTCGGCCCTGTCGGGCAGCTATGCGATCGGCTCGGAGCGTTTCTCCCGGTGCTCGATTGCGTGAAGCGATCGCCTTGCTCACGCGCACGGTCTCGTCTTCGTGCACCGTGCGGCCTAAAGGATAGGAGCCCAACAATGGTTCTGTCTACAGGGATGGTTCGATCGGTGAACGTCGGGCGAGCGCGGACCTTCGACTACAAGGGCCGAACCGCCGCGAGCGCAATCTGGAAGTACCCGGTGAGCGGGCCAGTGCCTCTTCGGGGCGTGAACTTCGACGGTGACGAACAGGCCGATAGGACGGTCCACGGCGGGCCGGACAAGGCAGTGTACTCGTACTCGGTCGAAGATTACGGCTGGTGGGGAGAGCAGCTGGGCCGCTCACCCGAGTTCGGCGAGTTCGGCGAGAACCTGACCACCGAGGGCCTGAATCTTTCGGACGCTCTGGTTGGCGAGCAGTGGGAAGTCGGCACGACCGTTTTAGAAGTGTCGGAGCCACGTATGCCGTGCTGGAAACTCGCGGCCCGAATGAGCGATCCCACCTTCCCGCGCCTGTTTACCAAGGCGAGCCGGCCAGGGACCTACCTGCGTATCGTCAAAGAGGGCGAGATTGGCGAGGGAGATGAAATCCGCGTGATCAGCCGTCCGGAGCACGATCTGTCGGTCGGCGATGTGTTCAGGATCTACGCAGCGGATCGGCACGAAGCCGGCCGTCTCCTCGAGGTGCCCGAGGTTTCCGATTCGTGGAAACTGTGGGCTGGGGACTGGCTCGCGCGGACCGCCGAGCGGGAGACCGCGCGAGCCGAGCCGGGTTGCTGTTAACGCACTCGGGTTACAACCCGTAACGCACTCGTCCTACAACCGCGCCCTTAGCTCCCGGGCTCGCTGGGCCGGCTTGTACTCGAGGTCGGCGTTCTTCCACACCTCGAGCGCCGCGTCCAACTGTTCTGTCGCATCGTCGGTGCGGCCCATCTCTTCGTACACGAGGGCGAGCTGGTAGCGCGCGTACGGGTGTGCCGGAACGAGCCGAAGGACTCCGAGCAGAGTCCCTTCGGCCTCTGCGGCCTCACCGAGCGACAGCTGGCACCCAGCGATCCGCAGCAGAGGCGTCCGCAAGTTGGGGTTGCTCTCGATCATCTTGCGATAGTTATCGATCGCAACCGGGCAGTCACCATCGATCTCCGCGATGCGCCCCTCGCCGAGGGAGACCACCGGGCGCAGGGCCTCGAATCCAAGAGCTTCTATCACGGCGTTCAATCGCTCGATCTGGGCCTGAACCTGCTCCTTGTCTTCGAGCGTCTGGTAAATCTGCAGGTAGGCAATCGCGGTCAGGCCGTCGAACGGAGGCGAGATCCCGGCGGACAGCCGGTCCAGCTCGCGCAGCGCGCTCTCCTCGCGCCCAGCATCAGCCGCGAACTGTAGGAAGTCCGAGTTGGCCCGGTTGATTACGAGGTTCACTGGATTCATGAACTCCGCCGCCTCCTCAGAGCGCCGACGATAGTCTTGTTCGAGCTCATCGAACTGGCCCTGTCGACCGTGCAGTAGCTCGTCGAGCCCGTATACCGCGAACCGGTCCTGCGGGCTCTTGCTCGCCGCTAGTGCCTGCTCCCGGTATGCGGCGGCTTGCTCGAAGTTTCCGTTATCGACCTCTAGCTGGCCGAGTGAAATAGGGATGCTTGGCTCGTCGGGGTCCACCACTCCGGCGCGCTCATAGGCCATCCTCGCCTGGTCGAAGTCGCCCATGCTGCGGTGGGTGCGGGCGATTCCCGTGTACGAGCGCCAGTCGTCCGGAAAGAGTTCTGCGTAGCGGTTGTAGTAGTCGAGGGCTCGCTCGAATTCACCACCGTCAGCGTAGAGCCCTCCGATCCGCCGAATGTAATCGAACTGTGACGGATCGAGCTGAAGGATTGTCTCGTACTCGCCGATCTCGAGCGCCCGTTCACCCTTGCTGTTGTAAATCTGGGCCAGGGTCAGGTGCGCCTGAATGTCGTCCGGATAGAGCTCCGCCCAGTATTGGGCCGTACTGAACGCCTTGTCGGCATCCTGCTTGAACAGCCACTGGTCGAGGGTCCGGAGAGCCAACCGAGACCGCTCGGGCAGACGGTACAGGTGCCGCGTCGCCATCTGCATGGCGGAATCAGCCTCAGAACTTCGATTCGAGAGCATGTAGACAGCGGCTAGCTGAGCCTGGCTGAGCGCGAACGTCGGATCTGCCTCTACCGATCTCTCCAGCAGCGACACCGAGCCTTCCACGTCGCCACCGGCGATCGTATGGAAGGCCATGGCCGCATCTTCGAACGCGGGAAGGGACGAGGTCAGCAGCTCGGAGACGGGAAGGTCCGGCGACTCCTCCAGTCTGTACTCCGGCACGCCCAGATCACGCCTAAGCTGCTCCGAGATTTGGTCGATGAGCTCGAGCGCATCCCCACCCGTAAACGTCCGCCGCTGGAGTAGCTTGCCGCGTCGTGTTTCGTAGAGCCTGGACTGTAGCTCAAGGCCTGCCTCGCCACGGAGGATCGCCCCCGCTATGAAGAAATCAAAGTGCCGCTGGTCCGCGATCTTCCGCATGAGTGTCAAAGGCACCCCGACACCGTTCGCGAATCCCGCCTCTTGGAGGTCTAGCAGGATGCTACTCAGGCCTTCGGATGAGAGCGGACTCGCCGTGCTCACGAACAGGTCCTGGCTCAGATCTGTTTGCAGACCCAGCGTCACTCCGTAGCTAAGCCAGTCCAGGCTTTTGTCGCCAGACTCGTTGTCGAAGTAGAAGACCGCCACCTTCTTCCGGAACTCCTGCTTGGGGACCTCTCGTTCGATCTCGTTTCCGGCATCGTCCTCAAGCAAAACCGTCGTCGTCGCCGCGCCGAGGTCCTTCCCGGCGAAACCGAAGTAGAGAATCCCAGCCGCCGCGATCACGTTGAGCGGCACGGCAATTTTCTCTACGCGTGTCCACGTGTCATCTCCCGGCTGCCCGTACCGGTAGGCCAGGAGCACAACAGAGGGAATCATCAGGAGGAGCAGGGCAACTACGAAGTTCGTGATGTGCGGCGACAGCACGTACTGCTGCACCGCCCAGTCCACGAACTGGATCAATCCCCAGGCACCGATCAGGTAGAGGCCGAAGATCTGGGGAACACGCCGCCTGAGGAGCTCGTGTATCATGCTGTCCTTGATGAGGGTAGAGCCGGAGCTGTTCTCAATAGTACCAAACTTACCCTGGTGCGTATGTGCGCCGCACTACGGGAACTACCCTCCCGGTGCAGCCCTGCGGTCCTTCTTTCGCTCGTGAGTCGTGAGCGCACGCTTCCGCAACCGGATCGCGTCCGGCGTAATCTCAACGAGCTCATCCTCGCGGATGAACTCCAGCGCTCCCTCGAGACTGATCTCTCGTGGAGTCTCGAGCACGATCGCCTCGTCTGCGCCCGCAGACCGGATGTTCGTCTGTTTCTTCCCCTTCGTGACGTTGACCTCGAGATCGTTTTCTCGCGCGTTCTCACCCACGATCATGCCATCGTACACGGCCTCGCCCGGCCCGATGAACAGCGTGCCGCGCTCCTGCAGTCCGAATAGCGAGTAGCCCGTCGCCGTGCCCGTCGCCATCGAAACCATCGCGCCGCTCGTCCGAACCCGTAGCTCACCGGCCCACGGGCCGTAGTGCGCAAATTGGCGGTGCATCGTGCCTTCGCCGCGCGTGTCGGTGAGGAACTCCGATCGGTATCCGAATAGGGCGCGCGTGGGGACGAGGAAGTGGAGCCGAACCATGTCCCCCTCCGCGTGCTCGACATGCTGCAGCTCGCCGCGCCGCTCGCTGATCTTCCGGATAACCACACCCATCATGCTCTCGGGAAGGTCCGCTACCATCTCCTCGTACGGTTCTTCGATCCGGCCGTCCTCGGCCGGGCGCGTGATCACCTGAGGGCGGGAGACGGCGAACTCGAACCCCTCGCGCCGCATCTGCTCCATGAGGATTCCCAGGTGCAGCTCGCCACGGCCCGACACCCGGAATCGATCGGGCTGGTCCGTGTCCTCGACCCGCAGGGCCACGTTGCTCTGCACCTCGCGCTCCAGCCGCTCGCGGATCTGACGCGAGGTCACGAACTGCCCCGACCTGCCCGAGAAGGGAGAGGTATTGGGACGCATTTCGACCGACAGAGTCGGAGGCTCCACCGCGATCCCGGCCATTCGCTTCGGCTGCTCCGGGTCGCAGATCGTGCTACCGATCTCAGCACCATCCAGCCCGGCGATGGCCACGATCTCGCCGGCCGACACCGACTCCGTCTCCACCTTCTCCATGGCCTCGAAGCCGTACAGCTTGGGAACCCGGACGCGCGCTAGCGGAGCGTCCTGGTCCAGCGGCCAGACGGAGACGCTGCCACCCACGTCCAGCGTGCCGTTTTCGACTCGCCCAATAGCCATCCGGCCCAGGTAGGGCGAATAATCCAGCGTGGAGACGAGCATCTGAAACGGAGCGGCCGGATCTCCGGCCGGTTCGGGCACCGTGCGAACGACAGCCTCGAACAACGCTTCGAGATCGCCCGGGTACTCGCCCGGTGCGGCCCCCGGTGCCGGCGCCTCGGCGACGACCCATCCTTGCTTGGCCGAGGCGTACAGGAACGGCGCGTCGAGCTGCGCGTCGTTCGCTTCAAGTTCCAGTAGCAGCTCCAGGACCTGATCGTGCGCCCGGTCCGGGTCGGAGTCGGGCCGGTCGATTTTGTTCAGCACGATCACCGGCTGGAGGCCCAGCTCGAGAGCCTTCCGGGTCACGAATCGCGTCTGGGGCATGGGTCCCTCGAACGCGTCCACCAGCAGCAGTACCCCGTTCACCATGCGCAGAATTCGCTCCACTTCGCCGCCAAAGTCCGCGTGGCCCGGAGTATCCACGATGTTGATCTTGTAGGCCTCGCCAGCGTTGGGACCATCCGAGGCCGACCAGCGCACGGAGGCGTTCTTGGAGAAGATCGTGATCCCCCGCTCGCGCTCCAGCGGATCAGAGTCCATGACCCGGGTCCCGACGTCCTTGCCGGCGCGAAAGCTTCCGGTGGCGCGCAGCATCTGGTCGACCAGGGTCGTCTTCCCGTGATCGACGTGCGCGATAATCGCGATGTTCCGTATGTGCTTCACTACGGCGGATCCTTCGTCTGGAGCGCGGGCGTATCGTCCGGCCTGGGGCCGAGAGTCTGAGAAACGTCGTTCGGGTAGATGCGGATTTGAGAAGGAATCCGCCAGTGGGGGCCGCCAGGGAAAGAGGAACGGGGTTCCTGGCCCGTACTAGGTGATCCGGCTGGCTCGGTCTCGCATTACCAAACCTTTATGCTGGGCCACCGCCGATGGAGGAATCGATCGCCTCCGAAGCGACGCCCTGACTGCCACTTCACGGTCACAAAGAGGATGAGGATGAGAATTCCGTGAACCTGAAAGCTCATCCCTGGGCCGCCCATCAGCCCATAGTTCAGGAACAAGAAGGCAGCCACCGCCGCGCCAACCCGGCTCGCCAATCCAAAGAAAAGTGATACGCCGCTCAGAAACTCGCCCCAACTGACCAGCCACGCGAAGAGTCCAACGTTAGGGAGGACGACACCCGTCAGGAAGGGCCGGTAGACCGCTACGCTGCCTCCACGATCCAGTATGAGCTGAATGTTCTCGGTCAGGTAGGCTCCGGCATCCGGCCGGTGTAGCCACCGCCAGCCGTTGCTCAGAAGGATGAAGCCAAGCAGCAATCGCAGCACCGTTGGCAAGGCACCAATGATCGACCTGAGGACCTTCAGCAGCTTGGTTCGAATCCCTGATGTACCGCTCACTAGCCTGAGTCCTTTCCCAGGTTTCGTTTTTTGATATTACTATTACATTAGGTAACAGTACTCTAGGTTACTTGATGTTGCGTATGTTAGCAATATCTTTGCTGGGATGGGTGACCAGAATTCTACAGACCAGGTGTGTACGTGAAGAACCAGAAACCCCTGCCCTATTTACAGTTTGCTGTTATGGGAGTGCTTACGAAAAAGAAGCTTCCCGGCAGGGAGATCCGTCGCGAGCTGGAAAGACTCGGAGTTAAGAAAGCGGGTCCAGCTTTCTACCGTCTGATGGCGCGAATGGAAGAGGCAACCCTGATAGACGGTTGGTACCAGCAGGAGGTTGTCGAGGGGCAGATCTTTCGGGAGAGGGTGTACAAGGCGCTGCCCGCCGGGCTTCAAGCCTGGATGTATACCCGCGATTTCCACACGGCGGTTATTCGGCACTCTTCGGAGGGACGAAGTGTCTCGCCCGCCTGAGTCGGATCCGCCTGCCGTGTGGCGTCTCCTGGGCTTCGTCCTGCCTCGGTCGATACGACGACTGGTGTACGAGCCTGCCTGCCTGGATCTGTGGCGAAACCATTCGCTCGCCGACACTGATTGGCGCGGCAGACTCGCCCTCTGGGCTCGGTTCTCAGGGTACTTCGGAGCGGCTGTAATGTACGCGGTGCCGCGGTACGCCTACGAGAAGGGGCGGGCGGCAGCGACCGGGAGAGCTGTATTGATTGGCGTCATCCTTCTGTCGCTGGTCCTGCTCGTCACGTTCTACCCAGGGCTGGTTCAGCTGAGTGAGGTCGCTGGTAGACCATAGATCCGGACAGGTCTCTGTCGCTCCTACTCCCGCGTAAATGGCTTCTTCGAGTT
>JAZGCO010000046.1:0-25931 GCA_036476995.1 Gemmatimonadota bacterium | reverse complement strand
TCGCGGACGGCTCAGGCATGTCCCGCTACAATCAGGTGACACCCGACGCGCTCGTCCGGCTGCTTCGTGCCGCATGGAGACGGGCCGACTTTCCCATTTTCTATGCCGCCCTGCCGGTAGCCGGCGTCGATGGGACGCTGAGCCGCCGCATGATCCGGACGCCCGCCGAGCGCAACGCAACCGCCAAGACCGGCTCGCTTAGCGGCGTGCGCACGCTCTCCGGCTACCTGACGGCGGGAGACGGCTCCACCCTGATTTTTTCGCTATTGATCAACGGGTACTCGGCGCCAGGATCGGTTGCCACGGCGATCGAAGACCTCCTGGTCGAGCAGCTGGCGCTGTATCGGCGTGCCGTCCCTCCGGGCTGGCCGGGCGACCTTGGCGATACAGAATTGGAGGCAGCCGCCAACACGGATGGCGGCTGAGGAGGGCACCTGGCGGCGACCGGCCGTCCAGCCGACCGCCTCCAAGTGTACAAGTGTAGAGGAGCAACCCGCCTACTTTTCTAGCGAAGCTACTGCGTTCTCGGCGTGAACCTCGTGGGCTTTGAAGATCGCAGCCGCGGCCTGGAACAATTCCTTCACCTCGGCATTGTCGATATTCGGGATAAATGTGTCCACCACCAGTCCGTTGACGGCCTTGTGGTACTCCAGCTCGTTCTCGATGTAGTGCCGATCGAACTCGCTACCCGTGAGCTTTACCATCGCGGCAATGTTCTCTGTTGATTGGGCGACGAGCGCCTGACTCAGGAAATTGTCCTGTGGCTGCGCCTCGAGCTTGTCGAGCAGCGCCAGTGCGCGCTCGTTGACCGCCGTATGATCCCGAATCATGGTCTCGGCAAATTCACGCACCGTCGCATCCTCCGAGAGCGCCCGTGCCAGGTGGGCGTAGCGAATGTCTATGTTGTCCGCCGTGTAGGCGACATGCGCGATCTCGAGATCGTTCAAGTCGGCCGCTTCCTGTGCCTGGGCCGCGGCGGCGGAGACCAGAACCGCTACGAGGGCGGAGGCCAACTGCGTCTTCATGCGTCTCATGTTTTCTTTTCTCCTGTGAGGTTCAGATTCGAATGAATGAGATCGACGGTTGGTGTCGATATTCTTCAGTCCGATTAGACAGCGATTTGTTACGGCACTGTGTTGTTTACGTGCGGACTCGTGAATCGGATTGGACTGAGGCTGCTGAGCGCAAATCGGCGTGGCCGGCAAGCCGAGGGACAGACGTGGCAGTATCATGACTCGCGCAGGAGACAGATTGAGCGAGCTGGCAGGCCGCGGCCAGGCTTTGCCTGCCTGGTACGGGGAGCCGGATTTCGCTGGTACCGTTGCTAACTTGGGAGGTCACGATGGGGAATCCGGTCGTACACTGGGAGATGTGGTCGCAGAATCCGGAGGGCGTGTCTGATTTTTATGCCAAGGCGTTCGGGTGGGAAATCCAGCACATGCCGGAACTCAACTACCGAATGGCGCAAACCGGCGGCGAGGGCGGAATCAACGGCGGAATCATGAAGCCCGAGGACGGCTCCATGCCGGGCAACATGACGTTCTACATACAGGTAGACGATCTGGCCGAGGGTAGAGAAAACGTCATGGCGGCGGGCGGAAGTATAGTAGTCGAGGAAATGACCGTTCCGGGCGTAGGGTCCTTCTCACTCTTTGCCGACCCCGATGGACGCGTGATCGGCCTCTGGAAGCAGATCGCGGAGTAGCCTTCTTCGATCGATCCTATACGGCGGGGAACCGGGTCGAGTTCGTCTGCTTCAACCCTGGCGTGCAGCTGAGGACGGCCAATTGCTCGAAATCCGCCCCAACTGCGAGCGTTGCGACCAGGACCTGTCTCCCAGTTCGCCGGAGGCGTTTCTTTGCAGCTTCGAATGTACTTTCTGCCTCGAGTGCGCATCGCACATGAGTGACGTGTGTCCAAACTGCGGAGGCGAATTGGTTCGAAGACCGGTCCGCCCGGCTAGTCTTCTCGAGAAATACCCGGCCTCTACCGAACGGATCAGAAGCTAGGCCATATCGGTTCACGCAGGCTGACCGGAGGTGACGAAGATGGTATGGTCCCGCGCCCAGAAGCTCGCCGCTCAGACTCCGGAATCACGTAATCGACACGTGGATTTTCTGCGCGCACTCTCCATCATGGTGGTCGTGCTCGGCCATTGGACTCTTTCGGCGACGTACACAGAAGGCGGCCACCTGAGGCTGGCGAACATGTTGGAGATCGAACCCTGGACCCGCTGGCTGACGTGGGCGTTTCAGGTCATGCCGGTGTTCTTCATCGTCGGGGGATACTCGAATGCAGCCTCCTGGGAGGCGGCCCGCCGCAAAGGCGAGGCGTATGGGCTGTGGACAGCGACCCGGCTCAAGCGTCTCATCAGTCCGGTCGTTCCGCTCGTGTTGGCCTGGTCGTTGATCGGCATCATCGCGCACGGGGCCGGCGTCGATCCCGAGATGATCCGCGTCGGTTCGCAGTTGGCGCTCATCCCGACCTGGTTCCTCGCCGTCTACGTCATGGTTGTCGTCGCAGCGCCAGCAACTCACTGGGCGTGGCGGCGTTTCGGGATGGCTTCGTTCTGGGCGCTGGTCGCTGGAGCCGTGGCCATCGATACGATCGCGTTTTCTATGGATCTGGGATCGCTACGGTGGCTCAACTACGCTTTCGTGTGGCTCGGCGTCCACCACATTGGCTATGTCTGGAAGGACGGCGGGATCGGCGGTCCGGCCCGGGCGCTCCTCTGGTCGGCGGGCGGACTGGCGCTCCTCGTGTTTCTGGTGCGTTTCGCATCCTACCCGGTGAGCATGATCACCGTACCAGGCGCCGAAGTATCGAACAGCCGCCCCCCGACCCTGGCTCTTATGGCACTGGGTGTTTTTCATGGCGGTTTGGTGCTGGCGATCGAAGCGCCTGTTCGGCGCTGGCTCAGTCGGGTCGGTCCATGGACCGCGACAGTCCTGGTGAACGGAACCATCATGACACTCTACCTGTGGCACGTCACCGTTATGGTGCTGATGGTCGGGCTGGCTAACTTGCTGGGTGGGATTGGCCTCAATCTCCAGCCGGGCTCGGCTGGGTGGTGGGCGACACGCCCGCTCTGGACCGCGGTGCTTGTGCTGGTCCTGGCAGTTTTCGTCGGAGTGTTCGGCCGTTTCGAGCAGGTTTCGAGGATGGGCGCCGGGGACGCACTGCCGGTCTGGAGGGTGGTTGGTGGCGCTGCCGGCGTTGGTTTCGGCCTTGCGGTTCTGGCCCTCAACGGCATCGGAAGTGATGGCTTCCTGGGCATCAGAATCGAGGCCGTACTGGCCGCTCTGCTGGGAGCGGCCCTCATCCTTGGACCGCGGCTCGGCCAAGCCACCACACCGCCGGCGGCCACGGCGTGAGCCCGGCCGGGAGCCAGGTCTGAATGCGGTTCAACCCGGAGATTACCGAGCTCACGACGGCGGCTACCGATGCGGCCCTCGCTGTACTCGCCCTTGTGATACTGCTGTTCCTGCTGCGACAGCGGTCGTCGCAGCCATTCAAGGCCGGGCTCTGGTCGTTGACGTTCGGACTCCTGGCGATCGGGTCGGCTCTGGGCGCGGTTGTACACGGACTCGTCCTGCCGCAGAAAGTGTGGCTCGGGCTGTGGCAGCCGCTGTACCTGTCTCTGGGGGTCGCCGTGGCTCTCTTCCTGGTCGGGGCGGTGTACGACTGGAGCGGGGAGAAACTGGCCCGCCGTCTCTTGCTCCCGGCCGTCGCCAGCGGCGTCCTGTTCTACGGGGCGATGCTGATCCTCGGCGGTTCCTTCCTCGTCTTCGTCCTGTACGAAGCGCTGGCCATGACGACAGCCTTCGTGCTGTACGTTCTTGTTACGGCACGAAAGGAGCTGCCGGGTGCGGCACAGATGGCGGCAGGGATCGCTCTCACCATGGCCGCCGCTGGAGTACAGGCCAGTGAGCTCGCCCTGACAATCGTGTGGCCGCTCGATCATAACGGCTTGTTTCATCTCGTTCAGATCGGCGCGATGTTGGTCTTGGCCAGAGGGTTGGCTGTGGGACTTTCAGCGCCGCTGGCGGCCTCAAACAGCTGACCGCGATGCAGATCGACCACGTCGAACTCTTCGTTCCCGACCGGCGAGAGGCCGCCGCCTGGTTCCGGCGGGTGCTGGGGCTGCAGATTCTCCCCGAGCACGAGCCCTGGGCGAAGGATTCCGGAGGGCCATTGATGATCTCGAGTGACGGCGGCAGCACGAAGCTGGCACTGTTCGAAGGCACTCCGCCGGGCGACCACGAAACCGCCGGGTATCACCGGGTCGCGTTTCGGGTTTCTGCCGATGAGCTCAGGAGCTTCCTAATCCGACTTCCCGGCCTCGAATTGACCGATCATCTGGGCCGGCGCGTAACGAAAGAGCTTCTTGCAGACCACCGGCAGGCCTACTCGCTGTACTTTTGCGACCCATTCGGACACCGCCTCGAGCTCACGTCCTACGAGCACGAGGAAATGATGGCCCTCCTGGCGGATCTGCCGGACATGTAGACAGGCCGAATGTTGCTCCGCTGCCAGCGATCCCTTCGTTTCATGATGCCAATACTTCCGATGGGGGTCACCATGTGCAGGCTATACGGGTTTCGGTCCAACGCCCGCCGTAAGGTCGAGTGCGAGTTGATTCACGCCCAGAACTCGCTCTTGTCACAGAGCCAGCACGATGAGCGAGGTGGGAGCAATCCGCACGGATGGGGGCTGGGTACCTATGACGGGATTGCGCCGACGGTAGTCCGCGAGCCTGTGGCGGCCTTCGATAGCGATGAATTTCGCTGGGAGTCTGCCCGGATCTACACCTGCAACACCCTCGCCCATGTCCGCCGGGCAACGGTAGGGATTATTCGCGAGGAGAACACGCACCCGTTCATGCATGGCAGCTGGCTGTTCGCCCATAACGGCAATCTCGGAGCCTTCTCGGAGATACGAGACTTGCTCATTGACGAGATGACCTCGGCCCATCGGGAAGCGGTGCTCGGGGATACGGATAGCGAACACTTCTTCCACTGGGTGCTTTCGCGAGCAGAGAGCGAGCCTGAAGCGAGCCTGATTCACGTTCTGGGCAGAGCGGTGGAGCAGATACGAGATTGGTCCCAGGCCGCTCGACCTGGCGCGGAGGTCGCACTCAACACGATTCTGACGAATGGCACTGAAAGCGTCGGAACGCGATTCGGTCGCTCCCTGTGGTACCTGGAGCGGCCGCTGGTTCACGCATGCGAGATATGCGATGGGGCACTGCACGTGGAGGAGGGAATGACAAGTCCTTACCGCGCGGTCGTCATCGCGTCGGAGCGAGTTACAGAAACGGAAGAGTGGACAGCAATGCCGGACGGAACCGTGTTCCATGTGGATAGGGACTTGAATCTGCACCTGACGGCGATGTAGGCGCCCGCGGCATTGTGGCAGCGATTCTAATCCGGAAGGGGCTGGCCGCTGCGGCACTCCTGGCGCTGGGCGGATTGATTCTGACCGCTGGCACCGCCACTCATCCGTGGACGCAGGACCGTCTGCTCCCCGCCGTTCGCCCGCTATTGATCCCTCTAGGATTGACGATTGTATTCGTGCTGGCCGGTAAGAAGTGGGGACGCTGGCTGGGGTTGTCAGTCGGTCTGGCCGTGCTTCCGTGGGCGGCCGTGCTCGTTATCGGGCCCAACTACGGAAATCCAATAACGCGGCAGCTGGTGGCGCTCACAGCCTCTTTGCTCTTGCTGCTCAGTTTGACTGGCAAGCGGATGTTCGAGGCCTACGAGGGGCGCGCGGCCGGCGGTCGGCCGAGTGGCGGACGAATGATGATCCTTCGCTGGACGATTATCGTCAACATGGCGTCGATTCTGGCCCTGTACTTCTTTGTCATGGTGTACAGACATGGCGCTAGTTGGCACGTCATTATCCCGGCCACCCTGCTCCTGGGACTTGTCATAGGAGTTCTGATGCTTGCATATGAGAAATCTGCGGGGATTCTCGTCTTGGCTCTGTGCTGCGTAAGCTTTGTGCCCGCCGGCGGCTACTTCGTATGGAAAGAGGCGACCTATGCCGGTGAGGCGGTTCTCTTCGCGGCTGTGTTCCTGCCCGGCGTGCTCATGGGTTGGGCCTGCTTGTTTGCCTTCGGCCAGCCGATGCTTGCCATGCTGAGGTCAGACCTGTGAGCGACGCGTGGGCCATCGTGGCCACATACAGCAGCCTGATCGAGGCCGAACTGGCGCTCGGAAGGCTGAAATCGGCGGGAATCCTGGCACACGTTGATCAGCACGACGCCGTCGGCTTGTTCGGCCCCGGACACGCCGGAACGTCTATTCGCGGCGTGGACCTGGTCGTGCCTGACAGCTGTATCGCCGAGGCACGGATGGCTCTCGACATGATCGGCTAGCCAGTTCGAAGTCGGCGCAAACGCCGCCCCTAACTTGCCCGCGCGGCGTTTCCATGTGACTGTTTCGCGTCTGTTGCGCCCCACCGAGAGGACACCGCATGAAACGCCGCCTGGCAGCGCTGGACTGGATGTGCGGGATCGCCATGATCCTGATGGCGACCGACCATGCCTCAGAGGCATTCAACGCGGGCCGACCCGTGACCGGCACGGTGCTGTTGTGTAACCCGGCGCAGCCGCTGGACGCGCTGCAGTTCTTCCACCAATGACGGAGGCGGCGGAGCAGAAGGGTGACTGGCTGTCCTACAGGCCCGCGCTGGAAATGTCGCTGGCCCGCTGCCAGCCGCTTCCGAATGAAACGGTTGATCTGACGAACTCTCTCGGCCGCGCTCTGGCTGAGACCGCTGACGCACGTATCGATCACCCTCCGTGGGACAACTCCGCCATGGACGGCTTCGCCGTTCGGCAGGGTGACGTCCGAGGCGCCACTCCCGATTCGCCGATCACGCTGCCGGTAGTTGAGGAAGTACCTGCCGGCACGTTTCCCAGCGGCCCGCTCGAGCCCGGAACGGCGGTCCGCGTCATGACGGGTGCGCCCGTTCCCGACGGCGCGACCGGTGTGGTGCGCATCGAGCACACGGACGGCGGAGTGAACGGCCACGTCGAAATTCGCCAGGACTCTGACGCTGCCCGCAACATCCGTGGCCGGGGCGAGGACATCCGGCGAGGACAGTCTGTTGCCGTGGCCGGAGACGAGATCACGGCTCCCGTTCTCGGTCTGCTGGCCATGAACGGCATGCAGGAGGTCTCGGTCGGACGCCGCCCGAGGATCGGAGTGCTTTCCAACGGGGATGAACTTGCGGATTTTGGAGACTTTGGGGACGTGCTCGCAGGCCGGAAGATCATGAACTCGAACATGTATGCTCTCGTGGCACAGCTGCGTGAGTTCGGGGCTGACCCGGTGCCTCTGGGGATCGCCCGTGATACCAGCGAGAGCGTGATGGAAAAGCTGCGTCTGGTAGATGGATTCGACGGAATTGTGTCAACCGCCGGCGTCAGTGTTGGAGATCACGACTGCATCAGGGATGCACTGGTGGCGCTGGGCATGGAACAGCTGTTCTGGAGAGTACGAATCCGGCCTGGTAGTCCCATCACGTTTGGAGTCCTGGCCGGTAAGCCGTTCTGGGGTCTTCCGGGAAATCCGGTCTCCGCCATGGTCACGTGTGAGCTTTTCGTGCGCCCGGCGGTGCGGAAAATGACCGGTCATGCACGTATCGAGAGGCGGCGGCGGCGGGTGCGGCTAGCCCAGCCCATACGCTCGACGCCAAGGCTCGCCCAATACTATAGGGTGACGGTGGCCGAATCGACGGGCCATGAGCTACCGGCCGCGAGTCTTACCGGGCCACAGGGCTCTGGCATTCTGAGTTCGATGGCGGCGGCCGACGGTCTTCTGGTCGTGCCGGAGGGCACCGCCGAGCTACCCGCGGGCGCCGTGGCCGAGTTCCTCCCGTTTCGGTGAGCGGCTCTCAGGCTTCAAAGGTCGCCCTACTTGTCGGGACCCGCCGCGGGCTCTTCAGAGTTGTCGGCCGACCGGGTCCCGCTGACAGCGCTAACCAACCGCGCTGGTCGATCGACGGACCGCACATCGCCGGCCATGAGGTATACCACGCGGTCCTGGATCCGCGGGATGGCCGCACGGGCTGGGCCGCCGCTCGCCACAACGTGTGGGGAACGCACTTGTATCGCAGCAGCGATGCGGGCCAAACCTGGGAGGCCCTACCGGACCGCCCCGCCTTTCCGCCGACTCTACGGCGCGAAGTGAAGGCCATCTGGCACGTGGCGCCGGAGCCCGCGGATCAGCCGGAGCGCCTCTACGCCGGTGTCGAGCCGGCTGGCCTGTTCGTCAGCGAGGATTCAGGTGCGTCGTGGCGCTGGCTGGAAGGCCTGGAGGACCATCCAACTCGAGAAGTGTGGCAACCCGCCAAGGGCGGGATGGCGCTCCATTCTGTGCAAGTCGACCCGAGAGACCCTGACCGGATCTATGTGGCAGTGTCCGCAGGAGGCTGTTATCGGACGGATGATGGCGGGCAAAACTGGAAGGCGATCAACCGGGGGACACGGGCCGAGTTTCTTCCGGAAGCGCTGCCCGAGGCTGGTCAGTGTGTGCATTCCCTGCGCCTTCACCCGGCTCAGCCGGACCGGCTGGTACAGCAGAGTCATTGTGGCACGTACGTAAGTGACGATCGAGGAGAGTCGTGGCGCGATGTGAGCCTGGGCTTGCCGAGCGATTTTGGCTACGTCGTCGGACTGGATCGGCACGACCCCGATCGGTGGTGGGTCATCCCCGAAGAAAGCAGCCACCTGCGTTCGGTGTGCGATCAGCGCCTGCGGGTCTATGAAACGGCGGACGCCGGAAACACTTGGACCGCCCGGGTGGAAGGGCTACCGCAGGAGCACGTATACGCGAGTGTACTGCGAGAGGCGCTCACTACGGATGAAGCCGATCCCTGCGGAGTCTACTTCGGGACGGCTACAGGTCACCTGTATGCGAGTCCTGACGGATCGGCCTGGGAACTCGTGGCCAGCCATCTTCCCAAGATCCTGTCCGTACGCGCGAGCGTGAGCGGTGGCTAGGCGTCCCCTCTCCATTCGATCACAACAGCGCCGCTTGTGTAGCCACCGCCGACCGCAGTCAGCACGATACGAGCGGGATCTGGGACGGGGCCATGCTCTCCGCGGAGCAGTTCGTCCAGCGCGATAGGAACCGTTGAGGCCGATACGTTTCCGTTGTTCTCGATCGTGTGGATCACCCGACCTTTACTCAACTTGAGCTGACGCTCGAGTCCCACGGTAATCCGGAGGTTTGCCTGGTGGGGGACGACATAGTCCACGTCGTCCCACGAGATGCCGCTGCCTTCCATGGCGTGGCGAGCCATAGAAACCATGGTCTGGATGGCCTGCTTAAGAACCTGTGGACCGCCGCCCATGCGTAGTATCGACTCGGGGTCGCCTTCAGACAGCCACCGGTACGAACGCAGATGCAGGTGTTCGGGAGCGTAGTCGGCGCTCAAGTAGGCCGGGCCCAGAACGCAGCCCCGGCTCTGGTCCTTGCTGAGCACCATGGCTCCTGCTCCGTCCGCAAAAAGGACGGCTGTAGTCGGGTCCGAGTAGTTCGTGATCTTTGAGAGCGCGTCGCCGCTGACAACCAGCACGTTCTCGGCGGCTCCCGAATGGATGAACGCGTCGCCAGCCGCGAGCACGGACAGGAAACCGGCACACGCGGTGTTGACAACGAACCCTCCTACCTGCGGCACGCCAAGCAACGACGCCACGGTACAGGCCGCGTTGGGCACGATATCCGAAGCCGTGAGCGACGCTACCAGGATGAGATCCAGCTCAGACGCGGGCATTCCCGCTTGCTCCAAGGCAAGGCGGCCTGCCTCGGCGCACATTTCCTCTGAGGTGGGACCGGTGTCCGGATTCACGAATCGCCTGCGTTTGATTCCGGTCAGCTGTTGCGCCCACCGATCGAATACGTCCGCCGGGCTGAGCTGCGCGGCATCGTCCACGTCTCGCAGGGAACTGCGGGCGCGCTCATGATCGAAGGCCGCCTGAATACTAGGCCGCAAAAACAACTCGTAGTTGTCTACAATGTCCGGTGGAAGGTAGCGGCCGGTGCCGGCTACTCCCGCTCGTGCGCTACCGTTTGCCATCGGCAAAAGGTAGCGTCTGTAAGGGCTAGTCTCAATCGGGTTGAGTGGGGGTCAGCGACGAACGCCGTCACCTGCCCGGCGTCGAGCACCCTCATTGGCCGGGCGCGGAGCCGGGCGAACCCCGTCAGTGGGGCGGCGGCGTTCGGGCTCCCGTGCGTCGGGCGGAGTCCTGCGATCGGTCGGAATTCGGCTGTCTGGAGGGTCACGCCGGTCCGTAGGCGTCGGGCTCGCGCCACCGGTCCCGTCGGTCGTCCCGGGACGCCTCGGTACGGCCTGGCCGTCTGTTGTGCCCGGAGTCCGGTTGCCGTCACCTCCCGAGCCGGGACGAACGGTGCGGCGTCTCTGGCGAGCTTCCGAAAGGCGCTTTCCAACTTCCCGGATCGCTTTCTCCGGTGCTTCACCACGCCGAACCATGCGTTTGATCGCTGTGGAGGCCGCAAGCAAGTGCCGTGGCTGTGCCCCGGCCTCGAGTTCCCGCTTCATCATGCCTACCGCCAGCGGCGGCGGCACGCCGACCTCGGACAGATCCGTTACCACCCGAAGCGGAATGGCCAGGTTTCGCGAGCGCGAACGTCCCAGCTCGCGTATCACCGCCGGCGGCACCCCGTTGTTAAGCGCTTTGGCGGCGGCGTCAAGCGTGGCCGCGTGCCTGCGGCCATTGAGCAACCGACTCGCGTGCGCGAGCCTACCAGCATACTCGCCAACGCCCAAAACGATGCGCTGCGGCGGGACCCGCTTGGCGACCCCCTCCTGCGCCTTGCGGTAGATCAGGCCCGGAGGAACTCCTTCGCGCTGAGCCCGTGCCGCGATCGCTTCGATTTGGGCTGCCGCCTCCGCGGGCAGGATATCCCTGAGACGCTCAGCCACCGACTCCTGAGCCGCGAGCGGGGCCGCGATCAAGATGACCGCAGCCGCACCTGCACAGAGCCGAAGGCCCCACCGAACTGCGAACACGAGTTTCATTCGGTTATGTCCCGCTTACGGGCTCGGGAATCGCCACGATGGAATTCATCTGCCCGAAGCCATCGTCAGCGTAGGATTCGGCGTTCGGATCCGACACCCAGTTCGTCCCGTCCAGAACGAACATGTACTCGTGCACGCCCGCCTCGAGAGGCACGCGTCCGGTCCATACGCCGTCGCCATCCAAGTCCTCCAGAGCGATCGTCGGCTCCCAGCTATTGAAGTCTCCTACGAGCTCCACGGACTCCGCCCGCGGGGCTTCCACGACGAACTGCACGAAGACGGTTGAGGGCGTCTCCACCAAGACTGCCTCAGGCGTGGACAGAAAGCCCAGCCGCGGACCGACCGCTACCAATAGAAGACCTGCGACGACCGCGGCGGCGGCCAATGGCGAGACGTTGATTGGACGAGGGTTCGTGAGCCACCGGATCACCCCCAGTACGGGACTGCCCTTTGGCGCGATCCGGCGAGTGACACCGGCCCGCTCTTCGTGGATCTGGGCCATGACGCGTTCGTCGAAGCCGAGAGGCGCACCCGCCGGACCCATAGATACAGCGCCGCTCAGCAGACCATCCCATGCCTGGGCGTCCGCCTGCAGTTCCTGCGGCAGATCTTCAAGCTTCAACTCGCCATCCAGATATGCCTGTAGCTCCTCACGCATTCTCATCCCTCTCATCCGTCCCGGTACTCTCCCAGGAGTACCTGTAGCTCATCCCGGGCTCTGTGAACCCTCATCTTGAGGGCCGCCACGGACACCTCCAGCTTTTCGGACATCTCTCCGTACGACCAACCTTCAATATGCTTCAACACGAACGCTTCTCGCTGTTCCGGCGGAAGTGTCTGTAGTGCATCCGTTATCAAGTCGCCCAAGTCCCTCCGCTCGGCGGCCCCTGCCGGTCCACTCGAGTCGCTCCGCAGCAGCGGCACTTCATCCAGCGACAGATTCCGCTGGTGCCGGCTCTTGAGGAAGTCCTTGCACCCATTGGCCCCGATTCTAAACAACCAGGCGCCGACGCGCTCCGGACTATTGCACCTTGCCAGGTTCCGCCACGCCTTTACAAAGGCAGCCTGCACGACATCCTCTGCGTCGTCCGGCCGACCGGTCATCCGCAGCGCATGCCGGTACAGTATATCCTGATACCGGCGAACGAGTTCGGCGAACGCGTGCTCCGACCCTTCCAGGGTCGCGGTGACCAGCTCCAGGTCGCTCGACTGCACCTCCGTAGCTGCTACTCTCGCTTGTCCGTGAATAATGACGATCCTCGTGGTCGTAACGTAACAACCCGCGCGAGCAGGGTCGCATACCATGTGCGTCACATGGCAAGCTAGTATGCCACCCGAAACGGGCCAACTGAGGCGCATGCCGTGCAAGTTAGGCACCATGACGTACTTGTCAGCACGGTTCCGGGACCCGTGGCGGGGTGCTGACGCGCGACATATTGTGTCGCCATGCCGACCATTCACGACCTGCCGACGCCGGCGCTGGTTCTGGATCTGGATCGGCTCGAGCGGAATCTTCGGAATATGGCCGCCCGAGCGGATCAGCTAGGGGTCCGGCTGCGGCCGCATATCAAGTCGCACAAGTGTGTCGAGATCGCTTTGGCTCAGAAGGCGCTCGGGGCGACCGGTATTGCGGTTTCGTCTCTCGAAGAGGCAGCGGTCTTCGCCCGGCATGGTTTCTCGGATATTACGTGGGCCTTTCCAGTCATCCTGTCGCGCCTCGATGAGGTCACGGAACTGGCCAGGTCGATCAACCTCGGGGTCGTTGTGGACTCGGATGCAGCGGTAGAAGCGGTTTCAGCCCTGGGCGTTCCGCTCCGCGTTTGGCTCAAGATTGACTGCGGGTACCATCGCGCCGGGCTCGATCCCGAATCCGCCGAGGTCCTGGACCTGGCCAAGAAGATCGTCCAGACAGACTCTCTCGAGTTCGCAGGGATCCTGTCGCACTCCGGAGACGCATACGCGGCCCGGTCCGAGGACCATGTGCTTCAAATCGCCGAAGACGAGGGTCGCACGATGTCCGCGATCAGCGAACGTCTGAAAGCCGAAGACATCGAGACGGCCGACGTATCTGTGGGGTCCACTCCCTCGGCAACGCGAGCCACCGACCTGTCGGGCGCCACTGAGATCCGACCGGGCAACTACGCCTTGTTCGACTACACGCAGACCGCTCTTGGCTCGTGTGATACGGTGGACTGCGCTGTGACCGTCATGGCGAGCGTGATTTCGTCCCGTGCGGACCTGGCTCAAAGCGTTCTGGATGCCGGCGCGCTGGCGCTCTCCCTGGATTCCGGCCCTGATCATCTTGCAGATCGCACGTATGGTCACGTGTTCGACGACTACGCAGCCGGCAGCCTGAGCCCGCGGTTTAGGCTAACGAGTCTGAGCCAGGAGCATGGGCGCATGAGCGGCGCGCTACCCGTCGGCGATCGAGTTCGGATACTGCCCAACCACTCGTGCACCACGGTCGCCTGCTTCGATTCTCTGCACGTTGCACGAGGCGACGAAGTAGTGGACAGATGGAAGATCTGGCGTAGCCGCAGTTCCTGACCCGATCCAACCCACGACGGCCCCACCGCTTGAAGGCATGCTTGATGCAGTAGTCAGGCCCGATGCGTGTCCACCCTTCCGATTCCTCGTGGGGTGGACCCAGGCACTTTTTTCGTTTCTGGAGGATGGGGCAGTGGAGTCAAAAGAAGGCAGGAAAAGGCTTTACACGACGCATTATCAAGTCGCTGTAAGCGGAGTGGCCGTCGTCGTGGCTCTGGTGGCTTGGGCGGTCGCTAACAGCGCGCTCGCTTTCGCAGCAGCGATTGTCGGGCTTTATGCGCTGCACCTCATGAGCATCCGCTTCATTCTCGAGGCGCACCGAGAGCAGCGGGTCACGCTCGAAGGGCAGTGGAGCTTCCTTCGAAAACTGGTAGGACCAGCGATCGAAAGCGGGCTCCGACTGGAGCTTCCTGCGGGTCTCCGCGCCAAGAGCCCCGCACCCAAGTCGACGAGGGGCGGCGTGTCCGGAGCGGGAGGGCGAGCCGTCAATACAGCCCCTGCGCCAGCCGAATCGTCCGGATTCGGGGGAGGATCGCAGGCGGCTACGGCGACGCTCGTCAGGCCTGGCACAAAGGTGTCGCCCAGCACGTCCGATCCGAATCCAGCGGCCAAAGAAGCTGAGACAGCGCCCTCACGCGCCGACTGCAACGTTCCGGTTCCGCGTCACTTTGCGCTCGGCACTGTCGCGCTTGTCCGCAAGATGCTGACACCGGCCGAGGTTGCCCGGGTTCTTCTCGAGCAGCGTAGACGTCCGGAGGCACGCTTTGCGGCGCTGGCAGTGGATATCGGACTCCTAACCAAGACGCAGCGCGAGGAATTGCTGCTCGCTCAACAGGAAGGGTTGTTTACGGACGCGGAGATGCGGGACGCGCGGCGGCGTCTTCAGGAATTCCGTCAGTCCACGCTCACCGCCATGTCGGAAGCGCAGTAGCTCTGGACGGTCACCCGTTTCAGAGCTACCCCCGCCTGCGTCAGGCATCCAGGCGGCGGCTCGCCACCCGATAAGGTACGAGCGTGGTAAGACCGCACAGGGCCAACGTCAGCACCAGAGCGATCCCCAGTTCCCACCCCGTCGGATCTCTGGCCTCCCGGCCTGGGAATCCGGACATCACATAACCGCGCAGGACTGCGACCTGGGCAACAATCACCAGGATGAGATTGCCTATGGCTCCCAGCATGAAAAGTAGACCTCCGACCGAAGTCGGGATCTGGGCGGCGTTTTCCGCCTCGAACTGAGGAAAGAACACGCCCCAGGCCAGTGCCTGGCTGGCAAACGCCAGGCTGAGAACGGCGGTTGTGACGAGTGAGAGGATCAACAGACCGATCCCGACTCCGAGGAAGACGTTGGTGATCCCCGCCAGCGCTACGGCCAGGACCGTCAGAGGCACCGCCCCGATCCAGAACTTGGACCACATCAACGTGGAGGTCCGTACCGGGGAGGAGTCGAGAAGCCACAGTGTCTGGCCTTCCAGGCTGTACGACGGGAACACGAACCGGGCCGCGATGGCTGCGAGGACGAAGCCTGACAACGCCAGATTCAGAAAAAAGACGATCGAAACCAGCCAGCGCTCCAGGGCCTCGTTGGATCGAATCGGGAGCACCTGGATGTTGTACACGTAGACGACCACGAGAACGGCCAGAAGGATTAGCTGTGACCACTGAGTCGTATCGCGGAAGAACGTGCGAGTGTCTTTCAGAATCAGCTCGCGTCTGCGGAGCGGCAGCGGCGAAAGAAGAGCCTCATAAGCCCTCCAGCCGGCGTGTCTGCGTACGCGCTGGTCCGCTCCCTCCTGAGCCTTGGTGAAGCACAACGGGAACATGCGTGAGTGCAGCGCGGCGCCGAGCACGACCAGACCGGCGGCGGTGCTCCAAAGAAGCAGCAGCCAGAAAGGTTCGAACGCTCCGTCCATGTACCCGACCACGGCGTCGGCCGTCCACTGCGACGAAAGCCACGGAGAGGAGGGTCCGCGAAGGACGGCGAGGTAGTCCACCAATTCGCGAGACGCCTCCGGATTTACGAGCCGCTCCGGCCGGAGCAGACGCAGCCCCAGCACAAGAAGGCCGACGGCGCCGATGGATATGAAGCCCAGAATGTCACGTGAGCGAGAGGCCGGAAACACCCGAACTAGCAGGAGGGTTATCGCGCTGCCAACCACCGCGGGAATAAGAAAGAAAGGAACGAACGCTAGAACGGATACGGCGTAGAATCCGATTCCGCCGTCGAATACCTGCTCGTAGGCAATCAGGAGCGGAATCAGCAGGAGTAAAACCATCCAGGAGGAGCTGACCAGGGTCTCCGTCAGCCGCGCGAAGTAGACGGCCAGCCAGTCCGCGGGAGCAGAACGGATCGCGGGTAGATCGCGGGCCAGGAAGAAACTCGACAAAGCTGCAATGAGACTGGACAAGAGCAGGATGCCAAGCATGGCCACGAGACCGATCGAGAGAACCTTGAACGCCAGGAGCCGCCCCAGGTCTTCAACTCTCAGCAAAACCTCGAGAAGCTTTGTGACACCCCAGTACAGCCCGTACCCGACGAGCAACCCCAGCGCCCCAATGAGCGTCTGCCGGGCTGTCCGCGATCCTTTTCCACGACTTCGCTGCTTGATAGTCTGCAGCTTGGGAGTAATGAGCAGCCAGTACGTGCCGATCATCGACTCAGCACGCGTTCGATGTTCTCGTCCGTGGCGCCCCGCGTGAGGCGAAGGAAGATTTCTTCCAGCCCGGCGCCTTCCGCAGCGGCCTGACGCTGCAGATCCAGGAGCGTTCCGACGGCCACCAATTCTCCGCGGTGCATGACCGCCAGCATATCAGCCAGATTTTCCGCCAGCTCGAGCGTATGCGTCGAGATCAGAGCGGTTCCTCCCTTATCGACGAAAGACCGAAGCAGATCCTTGAACAGCCAGGCGGAGCGTGGATCGAGACCGACCATGGGTTCGTCGATTACGAGAACGGTCGGATTGTGAACCAGGGCGGACGAAATGATGAGTTTCTGACGCATCCCGTGGCTATACGACTCGATCAGCTGATCCTTCCAAGGGGTCAGGTCCCACAGTTCCAGCAGCTCGTCGATTCTAGCTTCGACTTCGGGTCCGGACATTCCCCATAGGCCCGCGGTGAACCTGAGCAGCTCGGCACCGGTCAGTTTCTCATACACGAAAGGACGGTCCGGAACGAAACCGAGGAGGGCCTTGGCCGAGTCCGGCGTTTCGTGAACGTCGTATCCTCCGAGGAGAACTCGACCCGCGTCAGGCCGCAGAATTCCTGAGATCATTCGCAGCGTCGTCGTCTTGCCCGCCCCGTTCGGACCCAACAGACCGAAGATGCAGTTGGCCGGAATCTCGAGGTCCATCCCCGCTACAGCCGTGAAATCGCCGTATTTCTTGGTAAGGCCTTCCAGAACTATCACGGAATGGTTTCCTCGGGCTGATGTCGGTTGAAGAACGCCGTTTCGAACGTCGTCCGTTCCATCCGGATGCCGCCCGGAAGAGGCCCTTCGAGAACTCTCCCGTTTTCATCTACCCAGAACTCCTCTTCGGTGCCGTTCGCAGAGCTCAAGACGCGCCAGGCCTTCACCGTGTCCTCGCGCACCGCGAACCAGCGACCGGTCAACGAGTCCAGATCGGCGCTGTCCGGCCAGACCCGGCTGGCCTGTTCCTCAACGCTCAGCTCCAGCTGGCGGACCAGGCCCTGAACCGGATCGTACAGGTCAAGAGCGTATCGGTCGCCGGGGCGGGCCCTTCCATCGGCCGCAAAGCGGAGAGGCCAGGTGGACTCTATAAACAGTGGCTCTTCCCGGGAGGGCGGCGGCCGGAAGCTCGCGAACACTGTGTCACCCTGGGTAACCCGCTGGACGGTCAGGCTGTCCAGCGAGAGGCTCGGTCCCTGCCAGGCCTCGGTCCGGACTTCGGACACGCCAACGCTACCGAGCCCGGGAAGTTCCAGGACCACTCGCCGCGTTGTCTTGAAACCGGTCGCGCCCGGAAGCGTGTCCAGGTCAAGCTGCGCCCAACCAGCGCGTTCCCCATCGCGATAGAGGGCGTAGTACGCGACACCAGGTGGAAGCGTTCGCGCCGCCTCGGCCAGACGGGCGAGTTCGCCTGGGAACAATACGCGGCGTGCGTGCCACCCGAGCACGCTGCCCCACAGGGCCAGGATCAGGACGGCCACCACTCGTCGCGTCAGCACGCGCCACTCTGCTCTTTCTTCAGGCGGGAGATGGCGCGCTCGTAGCCCTGTGGATCGTCGATGTCGATGGGTGCGGGCACCGTGAGGTCCACCTCGAAGACCGGCTGGCAGACAGCGCTTAGCGCCTCCCACACGTTGCTCGCGCCCGAGGACCCGAGTTTGTCCGCCACGGGAGCGATCTCCAACACTACCGGATGTCCCGGCCGATCAGCATAGCGGGCCCGAGCCAGCCCTCGCCTGGATCGCCAGAATGAAACCACTGTCTTGATGTCGGAGGGACGGATTCCGGGCTCATCTCCGAGCAGAACGGCGGCCGCTTCGGCGCCTCGATCGTGGAGGCTCCTGATACCCGCGGCAGCTGACGAGAAGATCCCGGCGTCGTAGCCGTCGTGAACCAGAATGTCGGCCTCTGTCCCAGCTAGCTGAGCCTCGATGAGAGATGCTTGATGTCCGAGAACTACAACTACCGGGCGAAGATCGGCCGCCGTGGCAGCGGCCACAACAGTCTCGATAACACTGCGGTCACCGAATCGCAGCAGAGACTTGGGCCCGCCCGGCATCCTGCTGGACATGCCAGCCGCGAGTATAAGCCCAGCTACCGGCGGGTCCACCGAATCGGTCAAGCGCCCGACCGTACGCAGTCACGACCCCTCAGGACCGCAAGCAGCTCGGCCAGGATGGACAGCGCGATTTCTTGCGGAGACTGAGCTCCGAGATCCAGTCCGACGGGGCCGTGGATTCGGCTCAGATCGGCCTCTCCGAGTCCTTCTTCGGCAAGCGCCTCGCGGCGCAGTCTTTGGGTCCGCCGCCCGCCGAGCAGTCCGACGTATCGGCACCCTGCACGCAGCGCTGCTGAAAGAGCGGGAACGTCCAGTTTGTGGTCGTGGCTGAGAACGACGACGCTGACATACCTGTCAAGCTGCATGCGTGCGAGACCTTCGTCTGGCCACTCCCGAAGCACCTGACGCGCCTCAGGATACCGATCCGCCTGTGAGTAATGGGATCTCGGATCGATGAGGGTCACAGCGATGTCTGCGAATGTCGCCAGGTGACAGAGGGCTTCCGCCACGAGCCCGCCGCCGACGATGGCCAGCCGAGGAGGAGGAAGATAGGCCTCCACGAAGACTTCCGTCGCTCCGCCCGCGAGGGAGAGCACGGCCGCACCTCCCGTGTCGAGCAAGCTCTGCGCAGCCTCGCTGGCCTCGGAGTTGAGCGCCGCCGAGCCGAGCGAGCCGATTCGTGAGCCATCGGCCCGGACCAACATCTTGTGCGCTCGAATGTCCTCTGAAAGGCCCGTGATGAGGAGGGTGGCCTCGTCCCGGTCCAGGGCTTCGCCGAGAGCGGCCCAGGCCGCCTCTCCGGGTCGATGTGCCTCAACGAGAACGTCGATATCGCCACCGCAGGCCAGGCCGACCGAGGCCGCGAGTTCATCAGAGATTCCGTAGTGGACGAGGCGGGGAGCTCCCTCTCGAACTACCTGCAAGATCGCTTCCGCAAGATCAGCTTCGATGCAGCCGCTCGAGATGGATCCGGCGACCGCGCCATCAACATTCGCCGCGAACCTGGCCCCGGGCCTGCGCGGGGCACTCCGCTGAACCCGGAACAGAGTGGCGACGCCGCTGGCGTGTCCTCTTTGCGTCCAGCTCTCGACGCTCTTGCGGATCTCAGAGAAGCTCATGCCGGGATGGCGCTCAGACGTGCCGCTGAAGTTCCCGGACAGAACCGTCGGGGCGAAGCACCATCAAGCCGGGCGCGGTGAGAGTCTTGCCTCCGATTTCCGCTACGACGGTTGAGTCGCCGCCGATGCCGCGGGCCGCCGTGAGAGCGCGTTCGGCCTGCTCGAGCATCGCCTTCGGCTGTTTACCTGACGGGTCGAAGCAGCTGATTCCGGCGCTGACCAGAACCCGGGCTCCCCAGGGAGTATCCGCGGCCGAACTCTCTTCCAGAATTCTCCGAGCGAAAGCGCTGGCTCCTTCAGGCCCCTCTTTCTGGAGCAGCGCCGCAAACTTGTGGTCCTCCAGCATCGCGAACGTGTTCATCTGCCGTGTATGTCGGAAGAGTAGCCTGATGAGAATGTCCTCGGCTCCGTCCTTCGTGTTCGACCCGTACAGGGTGTCGTAGTCGTCGATCCCATCGATGCGAAACAGAATCAGGCTTAGCGGTGGATCGCGGCGTGCGCCCGCGACAGCTCGCACGAACACGAAGTCGAACACGGAGGGAGTCGCCATAGCGGCTCTGGCATGAACCACCGCGTCGTCCGCTGAATCTCGCGACCGGCTTCTGCGGTGGTCGTCAACGGAGCCTCCGCTCAGGAGGGCGTCCGCCCAGCGCTCTCTAAGCCAGCCGGCCCCGAAGCTTGCCGACGCGACGAGCAGGGCTACCAGCTCAACGGTGAACCAACGAATGGAGCCGCCAGCGTTGGCCGCGGCCGTAAACTCGGCCAGCAACGCGAGGGTGGAAGTCCAACCCAACGCGAGCAGCGCACCCCGCCACCCCCAGCGATCAGTGAATACGAAGGCCGGGACCAGAGCCAGGATCCAGACCAGGTCCACCGACGGGCCGAGGTAGTCACCGAGCGTAATGCGCAGGATCGCCGCCACAGCGGGCGCCAGTACGGCGGCCGTAACAGCGTACGAAACCAACGGTGGGATCAGCTGCTTGGATCCATCCTGGGTCTTTGGCACTGAGTCTCCCGTGCTAGTGCACCGCCAAAGCTACCCCGGCAGAGGAGGCCTGTCAGCCTCTCGCTGCCCGAGCGGCTCGTACCTGCGCAGCGAGACGCGGAACGACCTCCAGCGCGTCACCTACGATTCCATAATCGGCGACGCTGAAAATGGGTGCGTCACGATCCCTATTTATCGCCACGATAACTTTGGCCGTCCGCATCCCCGCCAGGTGCTGAATCGCACCGCTTATGCCGACCGCGAAATAGAGGCTCGGGGACACGACCTTGCCGGTTTGCCCCACCTGTTCTCCGTGCGGCCGCCAGCCCGCGTCCACGACCGCTCGGCTCGCACCCAGTGTCGCCTCAGCGCCGAGCGACTCGACCAGTTCCTCCAGAACGAACCAGTTGTCCGCGGACTGCAGGCCCCGGCCACCTGACACGACTATGTCGGCTTCCCTTACGTCCAGAGCGGCCCGTTCCGCGGCTTCGATTTCAATGACTCGTACCCTATTCTCTCCGGCCCGTACGGACAGGGGCTCGACTGCACCGGCGGCAGACCTCTGCTCGACCGGAAACACGTTCGGCCTGAGGCTGACGAGCGCAGGGGACGCCGCGAAGCGGAATCGCCCGTACGCCTTTCCGGCGTACATGGGCCGCTCGACAACGACCTCTCCGTTCTCAGTGTCGATGGCGGTCGCTTCGGTGGCCAAAGCCCGGTCGAGCCGCGCCGCGACGCGGGGGGCCAAGTCCTTGCCCTGGGCGGAGGCTGGGAACATGATCGCCGCGTAGGCGTGCTGAGCCTGCAGATCTTCAATGGCGCGGACGGCAACATCCGGCGAGTACTGAAGAAAATTGGCGTCTTCTGCGACGAAGATTCGATCGGCGCCGTTTTCTGCCAGGTCAACCGCTGCTTCGCCGACGCCCGCCCCACCGATGACCACGGCATGCACGCAGCCACCCAGCTCGCCAGCGATCCGCGACGCGGTGGACGTGACCTCCCTCGCCACTCCACGGAGGGCAGCCGACCGTGTCTCAGCGTAGGCCAGAATGTCAGCCATCAGAGAACCTTCGCTTCGTCTTGAAGCAGATGTACCAGTTCGGCCACCGCATCCGGCCCTTCTCCGACGATCTTCGCGGCGGGCCGCGGCGGGGGTTCGCTGAGTGAAAGAAGCTCCAGACCTGACGCCCGAAGATCCACCGTTTTTTGCTCCAGCGGCTTCTTCTTTGCCGCCATGATTCCCTTGAGATTCGGACGGCGCGGAATATTGAGTCCCTTCTGGGTCGAAATAACGGCGGGAAGAGAGAACTCCACCACCTCGTGCCCCCCCTCAACCTCCCGGCGCGCTGTAGCACGTGATCCTTCGATGTTCAAATCGACGACTACCGTTACGCAGGGTAGCTCCAGTAGCTCGGCGACCATCTGCGGCACCTGCATGTTGTCGTCGTCGATTGCCTGCTTGCCGAATAGCAGAAGGTCGAAGGAGCGACCTCGAATTTCCTCCGCCAGTGCGTGGGACACCGCCAGGCCGTCGGTAGATGGCTCAGCCTGCAAGAGGACAGCCTCGTCTGCCCCGAGAGCTATCGCAGAACGCAATGTCTCCGCAGACTGCTCGGAGCCGACGGTCATTACGGTAACCGAACCCTGGCCGGCCTGTTCCTTCCGTTGGAGAGCCTCCTCAATGGCGTATTCGTCGTACGGATTCAGCGTATACTTCACGCCCGACGTATCCAGAGAGGTTCCGTTCCGGGCTATCCGCACGCGCGTCTCCGAATCCGGCACCCGTTTTATGCACACAATGGATTTCACTCTCGTCCCACTTCCGCTTTCTCACTCAGTCCGGGTCTTGCCCCGGCAGCTTTTCAGGCCTGTAGACTTTCCATTTCGGCAGCCGTCAGGGAGTAGAGCCGGTACGCCACCAGATCCAGAAGATCATCTGTGATCCTCTCTTCCCTAAGCAGCCGCTGGCGATCAGCGTCGTCCTCCGGTTTGGACGACCGAAGTTCCAGAATCCTGCGGGCCAACCACATGACAAGGTCGTGGGCGACGTCCCTGTGCTCACGGTCGCGATCCGGCTCACCGTTTTGTCCTGTCGGCAAGAAGGCATCGACCAGGGTAAGAAGTCCCGGAAAGACCATTTCAGTCAGCTCTCCGTCTTCGTGCAGCTCTTCGTCGGTCAGCTGTTCCCAGTTGAGCTCGTTCCAGTAGAGCTCGCGAGCTTCTTCGAACAGATGGCGCCGGGCGGGAGGAGGTGTGGGGCGTAGCACGATATCATCCAGATCCAGCTTGCGTTTCGTGACTCGCCGTACGCAACGCAGCCTCTCGTGAATGAGCGTGCGAGCGGCCAGGTCCAGCGCCTGGTCGGCTCCATTCTCCGCTGTTTGTTTGGCGTTATGATCCGGCATGATCCGCCTCCTGAGAAAAATCGCCATGGAGACTGCCATGGCGAGTCGGGAAGATGGATTGCTCGTCCGGTCTCAGCAAGAAACGCTTCGCGAATGTCTGATAGTCGGTTGCAGCATCGTTTGAACCATTTGGGGCAAACGGCGACATCCTAACGTGTCTCCCGCACCAGCTGTCTGGCGGGAAGACTGTTGCTCTGCGGGGCCTGCCCAACCTAGCATTCGGGCCATTCGAGCGTAGCAAGGCCGCAAAGACTGCAACATGTACCGGGAGCCACGTGTTCGGAGAAGTACAAGGCGACGATACGAAGGCCCCGGTGGACCAGGAGCGAGCGCTGCGCTTCGAACAGGAGAAGCGGCTCGTCGAGGCGGTGCAGGCGGGAGACGCCGCTGCCTTCGGCAAGCTGGTCGAGCGGTACTTGGAACCAGGCTATGTGGTCGCGATATCGGTTCTGCGAAACCGCCACGATGCCGAGGATGCGGTTCAGAACGCGTTTGTGAGAGCTATGGAGCGCATGGACCAGTTGCGGCCGGGTAGTCCATTCGGCCCCTGGTTCTACCGCGTGCTCAGGTCGACCTGCCTGAATTTGAGGCGGAGGGAGTCGCTGCGGACGCACGAGGGCATTCCCGTGTCGGCTGCGGGTGTTGAGGACCCGTTACGGGACCTGGAGAAGACGACGGCTCGAGAACGGGTTCTCGATGCGCTGGGGCAGTTGCCGGAAATGCAGAGAATGGCAGTTTCTCTGTACGATTTGGAGGGATACAGCCACCGGGAGATCGCGGACACCCTGGGCATCGCGGTCGGAACATCGCGCGCTCACGTGCACCATGCGCGAAAGGCACTGGGCAGGATTATGGAACAGGCGGAATGAACAAGAAAACAACTGTATGGCCGGCGTGGCTGGAAGCTCTACGCCCCGATGAACTGGCCCAGCAACGATTGAGAAGCCGGATCATGGCTCAGGCTGAGCCCCTTCTGGCGGCGCGCCGCGCATTGACATGGGATGAGGTTGCGTCACGCTGGGCGATGATGCTGGTTCCCGTGGCTGCCGTGGTGACGCTGGTGTTTGGCGGCCTCGCGCTCCGCGCCGGACCCCGTGCCGAAGCGATTCAGATCGGCTCTACGGAGATCGCGGACGACTCCTTGTCCGATCTCGGACTCGTCCTGTCCTACGCCCTGGAGGCACCAACGCCATGAAGAGCGGACTTCGCTCCAAGGGACTGGTTACGGTGCTGTTGACCCTAACGTTCGCGGCCGGTGCTGCCGTTGGCGTTGCCGGTGACCGCATGGTCGCGGCCGAGAACATCGCTCCCGAAACAGATATTCCGGCGGCACACAGAGGGCGATTCACGATCGAGAAATATGCGGATGAGCTTGGCCTGACAGCCTCCCAGAGGGAGCAGATTGCGCCTATCCTGGACGACGTCATGGCTCAAGCGGAAGCGCTGGCTGAGGAGATTCGGCCGCGTCTTGTGGTGATCGGCGAAGGTGCCAAGGCAAGGATCAAGGAATTCCTGACGCCGGAACAGATTGACCAATACGAGGAAATCCTGGCCGAACGAGAGAACGCTGAGCGCCAGAAGAAAGAGGCGGCGGCCGGTAGAGCTCCCCCCGGCGTGGATTTGGAGGAATGATTAGCATGGCACGTGCTGGAGGCTGGAGGATGGTCGAGTTGGCGCTATGGGGAGTGGTGTTGTGGCCGGTGGTGGGTGAGGTACGGGCGCAGGAAGTGGAAATAAGCTCGGCGGAGCTGGCGGAGCGTATAGCGGAGGAGGCTGGGGCGAGGCGAGTGAGTCTGGCGGAGGCCCTGGGACTGGCGCAGCGGAACAATCCGGGTTTGGCGCAGTGGCGCTCGGGAGTGGAGCTGGCCGGTTTCACGAAGTTAAGCGCGGTGGGGTCGTTTCTACCGAGCCTGAATTTGGGATACGGGTACTCGAACGCGTCGAGCGGGCGGCTGGACCCGACGGGCCAGGGGATCGTGACGACGTCGTACACAGCGCAGCTAACGGGTAGCGTGGAGCTACTGGACGGACTGCGGCGGGTGTCGGACCTGCGGGGTGCGAACCTGGGGGTACGGGCGAGCGAGGCGCAGTACCGTGAGGCGGAGTATACGACGGCGGAGGCGGTGAAGATTGCGTACTACGGTGCGGTGGCGAGCCGTGAGCTAGTGCGGGTGGAGGCGGACCGAGTGCGTCGTCAGAGGGACCAGCTGTCGTTTGTAGAGCGGCAGCTGGAGCTGGGCCGAGCGACGCGGTCGGACCTGCTGCGCTCACAGGTGGATTTGAATAACGCGAAGGTGGCGCTCCTGACGCGTCAGAACACGGCGCGCCGGAGTCTGTTCTCGCTGGCGGAGGCGGTGGGAGTGAGGGGACCCCTGGCCCCGGAAGAGACGGCGGACCTGTCGGCGAGCGAGCTGGGCATGGAGCGTGGGGAGCTGGTGGACCGAGCGCTGCGGGGCGGCCCGTCGCTGGTGGCGGCGCAGGCGAACGCGGCGGCGGCGCAGGCGGGCGTGGCGAGTGCGAAGTCGGCGTACCTGCCGTCACTGAGTTTTAACGGGGGCTGGGCGTGGCAGAACTCGGACTTCCCACCGCAGAGCCGGAGCTGGAGTCTGTCGCTGCAGGGCAGCTATCCGATCTTCAACGGTTTTAGGCGGGAGACGAACGTGTACCGGGCCCGGGCCCAGGCTGATCAGGCGGCGGCGAGCGAGCGAGCGGCCGAACTGGGCCTGCGTACGGAGGTGGACGCGGCGGCCGGTACGATCGACGCGGCCCTGGCCACGATCGAGCTGGCCGAGCAGTCGGTGGAGCTGAGCGGCGAGGACCTGCGGGTGACCCAGGAGCGGTACCGGCTGGGTCTGGCCACCATCCTCGACCTACAGGCGTCTCAGATCGCCCTGAGTCAGGCTGACGTGGATCTCATCCAGAGACAGTTCGACTATCAACTCGGACTCGCTCGCCTCGAGGCCCTGCTCGGCGCCGATCTCCGCTAACTCCCCTCCCGGCCGTCTATCTAATCCCGCGACTCGTAGATAGACGACCGCGACTCGTAAATAGACGACCGGAAGGGCCGAAGGTCTCAGGC
>JAZGCO010000045.1:0-3572 GCA_036476995.1 Gemmatimonadota bacterium | reverse complement strand
GGCTCGCACGGGCAACACGCTGCCGATCGACGTGGACGAAGGAGAGGCGCGCGAGCTGCGTGAGCGGATCTGGGACACGCCGGCCGACGTATTCGTGGCCGCCGCGGCCTCGGGCCTCCTCAACGAGGCAGCCCTCGACCGAATCGAAAAGTCCGGCGTGGATACGATCGTGTCGGCGGCCAACCACCCGTTCTGGGCCGCGCGGCCGGGTGACGCTCGGCTCGAACGCGAGGCCGACTCCCGGTTCGCGGTCGTTGCGGACGTGATCGCGGGCTGCGGTACGGCACACGCCTTTGCGTGCCAGAGTTCGGCAAACCGGATACTGAGTCCGGAAGATGTGCTCGGGTCGATCGAAGACACGGTGACCGAAGCCGTCCGCGAGGCCGCGAGCCGGGTCACCAGCACGGAGCGCGGCCTGCTGGCCGGGGCCCTGGAAGTCGCGCTCGAGCGGTGTGAGGGCCAGCCGGGAGCCGGACAGCCAGTATTGACGTGAGCGAAACCGCTGCCATCCAAGAAGCCGCCATCCACAGGAGAGCACCACGTGTCTGACATCGCGGGCCACATCGACGCCGGCTACGACGACTTCCTGGCCGAACTGAAGGATTTCCTCAGGATCCAGAGCATCAGCACGGAGTCGGGCTTCGCCGAGCCGACCCGGCAGTGCGCCGAATTCGTGGCCGACAAGATCCGTGCGCTCGGGTTCTCAGGTGTGGAGGTGATCGCCACGGATGGCAATCCGATGGTTGTGGGCGAGCACGCAGAGCAGCCTGGCGCCCCCACACTTCTCGTCTACGGGCATTACGACGTTCAGTCCGTAGATCCGGTGGAGCTGTGGACAGATCCACCTTTCGAGCCCACCGAGCGGGACGGGCGGCTGTACGCCCGCGGCGCGATCGACGATAAGGGCCAGGTCCACATGCACCTGAAGGCCCTCGAAACGCGGCTGACGGGTGGCGCCGGCCTTCCGGTGAACGTGAAGCTCGTCATCGAGGGCGAAGAGGAGGTCGGAAGCAGCAACCTGGACGGCTTTCTGCGCACGCATGCGGATCGTCTGACCTGCGATGCGGTCGTGATCAGTGATACCAGTATGCTGGCCGCCGACTGTCCCTCGATTGGAACGGGCCTGCGCGGCATCGCCTACCTGGACGTGATCGTCACGGGCCCGGCAGGCGACCTGCACTCCGGCAGCTACGGAGGCGCCGTCGTGAATCCGGCCAACGCCCTGGCCACCATGATCGCGGCCCTGAGGGATGCGGATGGCAAGGTCACGGTTCCCGGGTTCTACGACGACGTCAGGCCAATGACGGAGGCGGAAAAGGCTCAGGTTGCCCGGCTTCCGTTCTCAGACGAGGAGTTTCGGGAAGAGGTCGGCGCCTCCGCTCTGGGCGGCGAGGCTGGGTTCAGCACCCTCGAGCGCGTCTGGTACCGGCCGACGCTGGATGTGAACGGCATGATCAGTGGATTCACGGGTGACGGTTCGAAGACCGTACTTCCCTCCAAGGCCAGCGCCAAGATCTCCATGCGCCTCGTGCCGGATCAGGACCCGGACGACATCGCGGACCGGTTCACTGCGCACTTCAAGTCGCTCGCTCCGAGTGGTGTCAGTGTCAAGGTGATTCCGTCACACAGCGGCCAGCCGTGGGCGGCCGACCCCGACCGGCCGATCTACGACGCCGCGGCTGCCGCCCTCGAAACCGTGTTCGGGAAGAAGCCCGTCTACATCAGAGAAGGCGGTTCGATTCCAATCGTATCGCTGTTTGAAGAAGTGTTCGAGGCGCCCGTTCTTCTGCTCGGCTTCGCGCTACCGGGCTCAAATGCCCACGCGCCGGACGAGTGGATCGACCTCGGCATCTACCGCAAAGGGATCGAGACGATTGCGCACTTCTACGACGAGGTAGCGGCCCGCGGCGTGTAGGGCTCCGCGCCGACCACAGGCACCGCGGTTCCTCAATAACGGCCGAATCTGCACCGCGGCCCTCGGCGGAATGGGCTGGCGCACCGAGCGCCAGCCCACCTCCTCACAGCGTGGGTGCTAGCCCACGGCTAGGGCGACCGACTCTTCCGGTAGTGGAGAAGCCGGCTGCCACTCAAACGCCCGGAACTGAGGGTCGAGCGGCACGTTGGCGACATGGTTGGTGAAGTTGCTCATCGTCTTCATGGCGATACCGACGATGACCTCCAGGATCTGGGCCGGGGTGAAACCCGCGGCTACGAACGCATCTATGTCCTGCTCGGACACCCGGCCTCGGCTGTCGGCCATCTCACGGGTGAACGAACGCAGGGCCTCCAGCTTGGGGGTCTCCAGCGTGCGTCCGCTTCGTAGGGCCTCGAGATCCGGTTCGGAAATGTCCGCTGCTTTTGCCAGCCCAGAGTGGGCCGCCATGCAGTACCGGCACTCGTTCTGCTCGCTGACTGTCAGCAGTACGACCTGCTGTTCAACGGCCGAAAGTGAAGTGTCGCCGAAAGCTGACGCCACGGCGGCATACGCCTTTACGAGCGAGGGAGCTCCGGCCATGGTTCCGATAAGATTCGGAAGAAACCCAATGGCTTTCTGCATCGCCGCGATCGTCTCCCGAGCGCCCTCGGGTGCCGACTCGAGTGTGTGGTTCGTGAAGAGCTGCATTGTATCTGTGTCCTTTCTTGTCTAGTGCTTCCAGGGCAGCGCTTAGCGCGCTGCGACGACGCTCTCGGCGATTCCGGCAAGCGTCTCGTGGGCCTGGAAGATGATGAGCGCATCCTGGAACAGGGCTTTCACCTCGGCGTTCTCGATGTTCGGGATGAACGTTCCCGCCACCAGCTCGTTCACGGCCTCATGGTAACCCAGCTCGTTCTCCGTATACCGCCGGTCGAACTCGCTGCCGGTGAGCTTTTGCATCGCCGCCACGTTCTCGTCCGCCTGCTGCAGCAGAGCCTGGCTGAGAAAGTTGTCCTGCGGCTGTACGTCAAGCTTCTGGAGAAGCGCCAGCGCACGCTCGTTGATGGCGCTGTGGTCACGAATCATGGTCTCGGCGAACTCGCGGACCTTCGGGTTATTGGAGATCGCCAGCGCGAGATGCGCGTAGCGGATGTCGATGTTGTCCGCTGTGTACGCCACGTGAGCGATTTCCAGGTCGTTCAGCTCGTCGGCCGACTGCGCCGACGCCGACGTGACGGAAACCAACAGCGCCACGATTGCGCCCACCGTATACTTCATCGTGTTCTTCACTCGTTATTCTCCTGTATCTTTAGCCGGCACTTGGCCGAGCGGTGTATTGCTGCACTTGCCACGCAGGTAACGGAAGACACATGCCACTCACCAGACCGCCATTTCGAGATTGCGCAACTACCTATTGGCCAACGTGTTGCGCCTACAAACGAGACTGGTCTAGGTACCGGATCGCGGGAAACGGATCCCGAAGTTTCGGGACTCTCCCGGAATCTCGGGAGCCAGCCCGGGCCCCCACCGGTTTCGCCCGCCTCCACAGACCACGGCAGCGCCAATGACAGGCGACGATCTGTTTCGTCAGGTCGTTGAGCATGCGGCCGACGCCCTCTACCTGGTGGCCCCAGGCGGTGACATTCTCGATGTCAAC
>JAZGCO010000044.1:0-2559 GCA_036476995.1 Gemmatimonadota bacterium | reverse complement strand
TGCTGATTTATATAGCCGCCTCCTGGGTGGTACTTGAGGCCGCTGACGTATTGGTCTCCCGCCTTGCCCTGCCTGAATGGGTCTACGGTGCGGCCATCGTGCTCCTCCTCGTCGGACTGCCGATTGTTCTGGCGACAGCTTTTATTCAGGAGGGCCTCTCCGCAGCACCGCGCCATGACCCAACGCTATTGCCTAGTGCTGAGCTGGAGTCTGAAGCTAGGCCACGCGGGGTCGCGGGAGCGCGGCGACTGTTTACGTGGCGGAACGCAATCACGGGAGGCGTCGTCGCCTTCGCTCTCTGGGGAGTCGTCGCTGCCGGTTGGCTGCTGCTCGGGCCAGTCCCAGTCCCGGTAGGTGGGCCTGAGGATCCCGGCGAGCGCAAGATGCTGGCGGTCCTTCCCTTCGAGAATCTGGGCTTGCCCGAGGACGAGTATTTCGCCGACGGTATGACCGAGGAGATCATCTCCCGGCTCGCCATGGTCCACGGGCTGGGCGTGATCTCGCGCACCAGCGCCATCACCTACAAGAACACGGACAAGCCGCTCAGGCAGATCGGCGAAGAGCTCGGCGTCGAGTACGTGCTGGAGGGGACGGTGCGCTGGGAGAAGCCGGCAGAGGGCGGCCCCAGCCGCGTGCGCATCACGCCGCAGCTGGTCCGGGTCTCGGACGATACCCATCTCTGGGCCGACCGCTACGACCGGGTTCTGGCCGGAGTGTTCGAGATCCAGACGGACATCGCCGAACACGTGATTCAAGCGCTGGAAGTCGCATTGCTCGAGCCCGAGCGCCGAGGCCTGGAGGCCCGGCCGACCGAGAACCTCGAGGCGTATGATTACTACCTGCGCGGCCTGACGTATGCTCGTCGGCGGCTCCGTCGGATTGAGGACCGGCGGTTGGCGGTTGAGATGTTCGAGAGAGCCGTGGAGTTGGATCCGAATTACGTGGAAGGGTACGCGGCGCTCTCTAGAAGTTACGGTACGCTCTTCTCTGACTTCGGCCAGGTCGAAGCGGGGCCAAAGGCAAAGGAGGCTGTAGACAGAGCGATGCAGCTGGCGCCCGATCGCCCGGAGACTCACATGGCGTTGGGGTGGTATGATCTCAATGTCACAGGGGATGTCGAGGTAGCCGAAGAACATTTCGCCATGGCACGGAGAGGCCTGCCCAGCAATGCCGACCTCGCGGCGCTTGGGCGCGTTCAGCTACGGCAGGGCAAATGGGAGCACGCAGTTGCCACTTACAAGGAGGCCGTCAGGCTCGACCCCCTCCGGGGTCCGCTCGTCAGCCTCGGCAGGACCTACTATATGATGCGGCGATACCCTGAGGCGGAGGATTATCTGAACAGGAGCGTCACGGTGCGGCCTGACGATCACTGGGCTCATTTTTGGAAGATGATGCTCTATTTGACGTGGGACGGCGGTACAGAACGGGCGCAGGAGGCCTTACAAGCGGCCTCCCAGCGGGCGGATCTTCTGAGGTTTTTGCTTGTCAATTGGGATTTTGATGATCGGATGGTCCTCAGGATCTTCGCCAGCCACTTCGCCGACGCGCTCAATCGACGGACGCTGGCAGATCCCGCCGATAGCGCGGCGTACTATCTGGCCAAGGCGGACGCGGCCGCCCGAAACGATCGAGCAGTCGTCGCGTATGCGTATTACGACTCGGCGAGGTTCGTGCTGAAACCTAGACTTGGGGCGCCTTACCCTAGCCGACACCACAGCAGGCTCGGCATTGCTTACGCGGGACTCAGCCAGGCTGAAGAGGCGATCCGTGAAGGGAAGAAGGCTTTCGAGTTGGCAGTTGCATCAAAGAACGGCCAGTGGTCCGGTTCTTTCAGCGGCCCAGATCTGGCTGAGATCTACTTGATGGTCGGTGAATACGACGCGGCCATCGACCAGCTTGAGCGCCTGTTGTCCATGCCATCAATCATATCCGTTCCACTGCTTCGGTTCGATCCAATCTGGGACCCCCTGCGCGACCATCCACGTTTCCAGGCGCTGCTGGAGCGGGAGCAGTAGGTGCAGCCGGCGGCTGCCCCGAGCAGCGTCCGGCTAACGCCGAGGTCCTGTGCGGTGCGCTCTCGTGCGGTGTGGTGTGAAATGTGGTGTACAGGTCCGCATTACGCGGTGAAACTACGGACCATCGGGGAAACCGGCTTCACGCTAAGTTCGACAATAGCAGAGCATTGCGACACATCCAGGACTATACCGCACTTCTACCAGCTGCACTCGAAATGCGGTGCCCTCACGGGCTTGTGGGTTCGAATCCCACCCCCTCCGTCTTTTCCTGACGCGGGTTCCGGGCCATCGAGGTCTCGGAGGCCGCCTTCGTCATCGGGGGGTGTTGGGAGAAGTGTTGGGACGTGCTGCAAGGCGAAGGGTTGGGACCCTCGGCGGTCGTGTTACTTCGGGGCACCTACGTAACCGATAGTCAAGTAAAGCGCAAAGGAGGTGCCGGTCAGGTCGGACCCTATGCCCAGGGGAAAGTGAGGCTCCACGCCGACGACGACGCTGCCGAACCGTCGGCCGAGGATAAAGCCGCTGGACAGCAGGAAGTGGGTCT
>JAZGCO010000043.1:0-5660 GCA_036476995.1 Gemmatimonadota bacterium | reverse complement strand
GATGAGCCGGTCCGAGTTGCCGTCGTTGTCGCGGCGCGTCATTACGGCGCGGATGTTCGAGGGATCCTCGCTCTCCATCCGGGCGCCCACATACAGGGTTCTGCCGTCATGGACGAAGGCGACCTCGGTGCGAACCGTGGGAGGCGCTCCCTCGTCGGGCTCCTTCTGCATGAAGTCGTCTATGAACGTGGCGGATTGCCAGATCGCATCGTCGAGCTTGCCGTCCACGCTGACGGACTGGTCTTCGGTCAGACGCCCGACTGTAAGTGACTTGGCGACGCAATCGGTAAGGGTCCTCCGGCAGGCGGGACCATTGTGAACTTCGGCCGGTCCCGAACTGGCAACGACCTGCGCGGCAGCGCTATCGGAATCGATTTCCTGCGCCCAGGCGGACGGTACGGTGACTAGCGCGAAAATGAGAGAGAGCCCAAGAACTGCGAGGGCTCCCATGGGACACTTGTTTGACGGGCTCAACAACCTACAGGCAGATGATGATAGCAACCTCAGCCTCCCCATTCACGTTGTTCCTCCCCATTAGACACTTTGGCGCCATCAAAGGTTGAGGGTCCGGCTGGCTCTCCTGCCCTACGCGATCTGTCCTAGGGCCCAAGCGGCCACCTTGCGCACGCCGTTGTCCGCATCCGACGCCAGCAAGGCCACGAGAGGCAGAATCGCCGCCGGGTCCTCGATTTGACCTAGCGCCCAGGCCGCGTTGAACCTCACGTCGCGGGTGTCGTCTCCCAGGGCTCCGGCGAGCGGATCCACGGCTGACCGGCTCTCGACACGTCCCAGCGCCCATGCCGTGTTTGCCTAACATACAAATCGGAGTCGGTGAGTGCTCCCACAAGATCCGAAACCGCCTCCGGACGCTCGATCTCGCCGAGTGCCCAGGCGGCCGCTCTACGTAACTCTACGCTGCCGGAAACCGGTGTGTTTCGGAGCGGCCCTACCGCGTCCGCTCGCCCGCTGTAGCCTAGCGCGAGCACCGCGGCCCGGCGTCGGGACTCGCCATCCCCTCACGAAGTGGACCGATACGGGCACAAAAAAAACCGCCCCCGGCCGAAGCCAGGGGCGGCTGCTAAGCTCGCTAGGAGCGCCCGTTATTCGGCGACGCCGAGGCGGGTAACATTCTCCGCAGCCGGGCCCTTTTGGCCCTGGACCAGATCGAACTCCACTCGCTCACCCTCGGTGAGCGACTTGAAGCCGGCTCCCTCGATGGCGGTGTGATGGACGAAGCAATCCTGAGACCCCTCCTCCAACGTGATGAATCCGAAGCCCTTGGCATCGTCGAACCACTTAACCTTACCGTTGGTACGCATTTACAACTCCTGAAAAAATATTACGGGCGGTCCTGGTAAGAACCACCTTGCTCTGTGCGCGAAATTCTGCCCCGCGCAGTGGCCTAGCCGTGAACCGGCCCTAAACGCAAAAAAAGAACCTCGCGCACTGCCTAGGTTCCTTCCGATGACCTCTCTGGCCCATCAGCTCCTAAAGCCTGTTCACCGCGAGCCGAAGATAAACCGGATGTGAAGTTCTGTCAACGCTGCCCGGTCCACGCGGCGAACTGGCGGGTGCCGCTATTTGCCGGTACATCTGTGGCAGCGGATGACCCGCGGGAGGCTCGAAAAATGTCTACGCGGCGCACCCGGCGGTGTTTAATTCTCTGCTTCACCAACGCGTGCGGCAGTGCTCAGGAGGCGTGATGTCGAGTCTTGGCCAGCCATTCAACCTCAACATGTGGATAAACGATAACCGCGATGTCTTGCGGCCGCCGGTCGGAAATAAGGTGATCTGGTCCGACAGTCGCATGATGGTGATGATCATCGGAGGACCCAACCACCGAAACGACTTCCACATCAACCCGACCGAGGAGTTCTTCCATCAGCTTCAAGGCAGCATGATCCTGGAGCTGATGGACGAGAACGGCGAGCGCTGTGACGTGCAGATCCAGGAGGGGGACGTGTTCATGGTTCCGCCCCTGGTGCCACACGGTCCTCGCCGCCAAGCCAACACGATCGGCCTCGTCGTCGAGTATTGGCGGCCGGAGGGCGAAAACGATCACTTCGTCTGGTACTGCGACAACTGCAATCATCTTCTCAACGATGCGCAGTTCTACCTGACCGCTCTCGACGTGGACATCAAGCCCGAGTTCGAGCGCTTCTACGCCAGCGAAGAGCTTCGCACCTGCGACGAGTGCGGAACCGTGAAGGACGTACCCCAGGCCCGCGACTTCTGATTCGCGTGCCACGGATTCCGGTGCCGCGGCTTTGGGTGGAGCGGATTCACGCGCGCAGGCGTTCCGCGCCTCTGTGCGCAGCGCACGGCCAGGGTCGCGGGCGGCGGTGGCTCGCATGAAAATCGACCTCCACACTCATATCCTGCCGAAGACGTGGCCCGATCTGGCGGATCGCTATGGTTACGAGGGATTCGTTCGCCTGGAGCACGAGCCGGACGGCTGTGCCTGCATGATGATCGGAGACCACACATTCAGGAAAATCCAGGACAACTGCTGGGACCCGGCACGCCGGATCGAGGAGTGCGACCGGGACGGAGTCCAGATACAGGTGCTGTCCACGGTCCCCGTCATGTTCAGCTACTGGGCGAAACCGCGCGATACCCTGGATATTTCGCGGCTACTTAACGACCACATCGCCGAGATCGCCGCTGAGCATCCGGCTCGGTTCTGCGGACTGGGAACCCTGCCCATGCAGGCCCCCGAGCTCGCCGTCGAGGAGCTTCGGCGCTGCGTCGAAGAGTTGGACCTGCTCGGGGTGCAGGTGGGCTCGCACGTGAACGGGGCCAACCTGGATGATCCGGATTTGTTTCCGGTCTTCGAAGCCGCCGCCGACCTGGGAGCCGCCGTCTTCGTGCATCCCTGGGACATGCTGGGACGGCAGAGAATGGAGTCGTACTGGATGCGGTGGCTGGTCGGCATGCCGACGGAAATCACGCTGGCCATTTGCTCGGTGATCTTTGGTGGCGTGCTGGAGCGGCTTCCACAGCTTCGAATCGGCTTTGCGCACGGCGGGGGCTCGTTTCCCGGAACCATTGGCCGCATTCAGCACGGCTTCGAGGTCCGGCCCGATCTGGTCGCGGTAAGGAACGACGTGGCTCCCACAGAGTACCTGGGCCGCTTCTATCTGGACTCACTGGTCCACGACGCGAATCAGCTTCGTGAGATCCTGAAGCTCGTCGGAGAGGAGCGGGTGGCTCTCGGCTCGGACTATCCGTTTCCGCTCGGCGAGGTGCATCCCGGTGCGCTGATCGAGTCCATGGAAGACCTCAGCGATTCCACGCGGGAGCGACTGCTGGCAGGCACTGCGCTCGAATTCCTCGGCCTCGACGAGACGTCTCTTGGCTGAGGGCGCGGTGGGCGCAGGCGATTCGCCGGCTGCCGGCGAGTTCGAGACTGGCGAGGAGTTCGCGCGACGGCTCGACAGCGAAGACCCGCTTCGCGGCTTCCGGGAGCGATTCCATATTCCACCCGGACCGGATGGAAGCCCATCGGCCTATCTGTGCGGCAACTCTCTAGGCCTGCAGCCCCGGGCGGCGGCCGAGGTCGTCGCCGGCGAGCTGGAGGACTGGGCGCGACTGGCGGTCGAGGGCCACGACAATGCCCGCCGGCCCTGGTATCCGTACCACGAACAGTTCCGGGATCCGCTGAGTCGCCTGGTCGGAGCCCTGCCTCACGAGGTGGTGGCCATGAACAGCCTGACCGTCAATCTCCACCTCATGATGGTCTCGTTCTACAGGCCGTCCGGAGATCGAAACAAGATCCTGATCGAGTATCCGGCTTTCCCTTCGGACCGGTACGCGGTCCAGACACAGCTCCGGCATCACGGCGTCGACCCGGCGATGGGACTGCTCGAGCTGCGGCCGCGCGATGGCGAGCACACGATTCGGGATGAGGACGTGGCGGAGACGCTGCGCCGGAATGGGGATGAGATCGCGCTCGTTCTTCTCGGTGGCGTCAACTTCTTCACCGGCCAGGTCTTCGATATGCGGCGCATCACGGCGCTCGCCCGGGCGGCGGGCTGCCGTGTGGGCCTCGATCTGGCTCACGCGGCGGGCAACGTGCCGCTCCAGTTGCACGATTGGGACGTCGATTTCGCCGCCTGGTGCAGCTACAAGTATCTGAACGCGGGGCCCGGAGCCATCGCCGGATGCTTCGTTCATGAGCGCAACGCGGCTGACACCGGCATCGACCGGTTCGGGGGCTGGTGGGGCAACGATCAGGCTAGCCGCTTTCAGATGCACCTCGTTCCGGACTTCCAGCCCCGGCCAGACGCAGACGGTTGGCAGATCAGCAATCCGCCCGTCCTGGCGATGGCCCCGCTCATCAGTTCGCTCGAACTGTTCGACGAGGCCGGAATGGAGGCGCTACGAGCCAAGTCGGTTCGGCTCACGGGCTATCTGGAGTGGCTCCTGGGCCGGCTGCCCGAAGGCGGCGCCGAGATCATCACACCGGCTGATCCAGATCAGCGCGGGTGTCAGCTGTCGCTCCTCGTGGGCGGAGACGCGGCCGCAACGCAGTCGAAGCTGACCGCGGCCGGGATCGTCAGCGACTTTCGCAGACCCAACGTGATCCGGGTCGCGCCGGTCCCGCTCTACAATTCGTTTCACGATTGCTGGCGCCTGGGTGAGGTGCTCGCCTCGTGAAGACGATAGTCGTGGGAGCCGGCCTGAGCGGATCGTTGATGGCCATATACCTGGCCCGCGCCGGCCACCAGGTCCGCATGTACGAGAAACGGCTGGATCCGAGAGGATCGTCCGCGGAAGGAGGCCGCTCGATCAACCTGGCGCTCTCGACCCGCGGAATACATGCGCTCGAGCAGGTGGGAGCGGCCGGGCCCGTACTGGAGGGAGCGGTATCCATGCGGGGCCGGATGATGCACTTGGAGGCGGGAAAGCTGCGCTTTCAGCCGTACGACGCTCGCGAGGACAAGGTTATTCGCTCGGTCTCGCGGGCCGGCCTGAACCGCCACCTGATCGAGACCGCCGACGCCGAGGCCGGCGTCGAGTGCCTGTTCGGACAGACCTGCACCGGGGTGGACGCCGAGAGCGGTCGAGCAACCTTCCGCGACGAGTCAGGCCAGGCGAGCAGTGCCGAGGCCGACCTGATTCTCGGAGCAGACGGGGCGTTCTCTGCTGTCCGTGCTTCCATGCAGCGCGCGGACCGCTTCAGTTACGAGCAGTCGTATCTGACGCACGCGTACAAGGAGCTATCGATCCCACCCGCCGAGGGCGGCGGGTTCCGCATGGAGAAGAACGCGCTCCACATCTGGCCGCGCGGCGGGTTCATGATGATTGCGCTCCCCAACGCGGACGGGTCCTACACGTGCACCCTGTTCGCTCCCTTTGAAGGCGAGAATTCGTTCGCTTCGATCGCCTCGGACGGCGACGTGCGCGCCTACTTCGACGCACACTTCCCGGACGCCACGCCGCACCTGCTGACCCTGATTCGGGACTTCCGGGAGAATCCGACCAGCTCTCTGATGACCGTGCGCTGCGGACCCTGGCACCAGGAGGGATGCGTGTGTCTCATCGGGGATGCCGCGCACGCCGTGGTCCCGTTCTACGGGCAGGGAATGAACGCTTCTTTCGAGGACTGCTACTTGCTGAGCGAAGCGCTTTTGGCACACGCGCCGCACACGGCTGAC
>JAZGCO010000042.1:0-2721 GCA_036476995.1 Gemmatimonadota bacterium | reverse complement strand
ACGTACGGACAGGCTTTCTCGAGGAAGGACAGCTGGCGGATATGCTGGCGCACTTGCCCGACCATATCAAGCCCATGCTAGAAATAGCCTACGTCACGGGCTGGCGGCGTGGCGAGCTTCTGTCGCGCTGCTGGCAGCACGTGGACCTGGGCGCCGGCTGGATTCGGCTTGAACCGGGCGAGACGAAGAACGACGAGGGGCGGCAGTTTCCCATCATTCCGCGGCTGCGCCGCGTGCTAGAGGATCAACACGCCCGCAAAGTCCAACTCGAACGGGAGCAGGGCCGGATCATTAGCGCCCTGTTCTTCGATGATCGTGGCCGGGCTGTAACCAAGGGCCAGCTCACACATATATGGATTCGAGCACGGACACTGGCAGGACACCCCGGCCTTCTGCTTCACGACTGCAGGCGTTCGGCCGCCCGGAACCTGATCCGTTCGGGTGTAGCGCAGCGGGTTGCGATGGAGTTGACTGGCCACCTCACGGCGTCGATCTTCCAACGATATGCCATCGTTTCCGAGGATCAGCTATCACAGGCCGGTGAGCAGCTGTCAGCCCTCTACGGGACGAGATAGGCACAAAATGGGCACAATCGGCCCGAACGGGCACAGCCGCAAATACTGTAAGTCTATGCCGGGTGTGGGGCTCAGAACCCACACCCGAGTTTCCTCGAACCGGAACCCGAGTCCGCATCAGGCTAAACGCAGCCGGCATGACACTCCTTTTATACAACACGCTCAGCCGCTCGCTCGAGCCGTTTGAGTCGCAGGTCCCGGATGAGGTACGGATGTACACCTGCGGGCCCACGGTGTACGACCGCGCACACATCGGAAACTTCCGGGCTTTCGTGTGGGAAGACCTGTTGCGCCGGTATCTCAAGTGGAAGGGGTACCGGGTCACCCAGGTCATGAATCTCACCGACGTGGATGACCGAACCATCGCCGCGGCCCGCACGCAGGGGATCACGCTGAAAGAGGTCACGGCGCCCGTCGCAGAGCAGTTCTTCGAGGATTGGGAGACCCTGGGGCTCGAACCGGTCGAGGTGAACCCCAGGGCCACCGAGCACGTGTCCCAGATGATCGAGCTGGTGAAGACGCTCGAAGAAGGCGGGTTCACGTACACGAAGGATGGATCGGTCTACTTTGCGATCGATCGCCATCCGGATTACGGACGGCTGATCAATCTGGACACGTCGGACCTCAAGTCGGGCCGGCAGGTTGAAGGAGACGAGGAGTATTCGAAGGACGACCCGCGCGATTTCGTGCTTTGGAAGGGTGGAGCGAGGGACGGGTGTGAGGCCGCCCTGTGGGAGTCGCCCTGGGGTGTCGGCCGTCCGGGCTGGCACCTGGAGTGCTCCGCCATGGCGATGGAGTACCTGGGCACCACGCTGGACATTCACACGGGCGGTGTGGACAACATCTTTCCGCACCACGTCAACGAGATGGCGCAGTCGGAAGCGGCGACGGGTGCACCGTTTGCCCGATACTGGCTGCACGCCGAGCACCTGCTGGTGGATGGCGGGAAGATGTCCAAGTCTCTGGGCAACTTCCATACGGTGCCGTCGCTCATGGAGGAAGGCGTACAGCCCTCGGCCATCCGCTACCTGCTTCTGAGCGCTCATTACCGGACCCAGTTGAACTTCACGCGGGCCGGGCTTGAGAAAGCAGAGCGGTCACTGGACCGGCTGACAGACTTCCGGCGCCGCGTGCATGCAATAGATGGGCGCGGCGATCCAGCGGCCGGCGCACGGTTGGTTCAGCTCGCAAGTTCGTTCATGGCCGACTTCGAGGCCGCGATGGACCAAGACCTGGCTGCAGCGGAAGCTCTCGCGGCGGCCTTCGCGCTGGTCCGGGACGTGAATTCTGTGCTGGATGAGTCCGCCGGCGTGTCTGCGGCCGAATCGGCCCCGGTCAGGGAAGCGCTGGCGTCGTTTGAGGCCGTATTCGGTGTGTTCGCACTTCGGGACCGGGAAGCCGGGGTGGACAGCGGCCTCCGCATGTGGATCGAAGAACAGATGGAAGCCCGCCGAATAGCTCGCCAGGAGCGCGATTTTGCACGAGCCGATGCCGTGCGTGAGGAACTGAAATCGAGAGGGATTGTTCTTGAGGATTCACCCTCCGGGACCACCTGGAAACGTATCTCCGATGAACGTTGACGTGCCCGCAAATCCGGCATATGTTAACGGACTATTGTCGCTGACGTAGCTCAACTGGAAGAGCATCGGATTTGTAATCCGAAGGTTGTGGGTTCGAGTCCCACCGTCAGCTCAGTGATGCACAAGCAGACGTCGCCACGCAGGGCACGCTTTGCCTCATCAAGTAACAGATATTTTACGGCAGCCAGCCTCGGCCCGTCACCGAAACACTCGGTGAGGGCCGGTTCGAATGGTGGGTGGGGTACCGAAGCGGCCAAACGGAGCAGACTGTAAATCTGCCGGCTAATGCCTACGGAGGTTCGAATCCTCCCCCCACCATAAGCGTCAGAAAAGCAAGCTATGTGGGATCGTAGTATCGGTAGAGACTCTCAAATAGAACTCGTGGGTTCACAGCGCCAATAGGGCAACAGGAGCGAGCGGAGAAAATGGCGAAGGAGAGGTTTGAGCGAACGAAGCCTCACGTAAACGTGGGGACGATCGGGCATGTGGACCACGGCAAGACGACGCTAACGGCGGCGATCACGAAGGTACAGGCGGAGAGGGGACTGGCGAGCTACGTGCCGTTC
>JAZGCO010000041.1:0-4496 GCA_036476995.1 Gemmatimonadota bacterium | reverse complement strand
GTGTCAGAGTGGACGTAGTAGACACCAGACCGTCACAAAATCGTCACGGTGAACACCTAGTCGCCGATAGTAAACGCGTACTCTGTTGACGAGAACGCCGAAACCCCCCATCGGTGCCGGTATGGGTATGGTATGTGAACCTAACCTCAGACGTTCACAATCTATCCCAGAGATAAGCCTTAGGCTGGTTTAAAGCGTTGGGAATTCAACAGTTGCGCTGATTTTGGGCCGATTTCAGCGACTTTTGGGGCTCAATTGGACTAAGGCTAGGCGGAAGACTGGCCAGCATGGGCTTGCGGTCTCTCGGCAAGGAACTGGAGACACGCCAGTTGGCACGCTCCTAGGCCACTGGGAAAAATTGGCAGGATAGTTGCCTCCCCAGTAGTTTTATCACCCCAGACAAGAAGCGGACGGACGCGGAACTCCGCGCCTATCCGCTAGTCGGGATCGCACATTGCTGTAGGATACGTGACACGAAAGCGGGTAGCCATGTTGCATCGGCGCCACAGAATTCAGATATCCGTCGTCCTCTCCCTCGCCGCCACCGCCCTCCTCGCACAGGCCTGTGTGCCCAGCGCTCCAGATGGATTCGTTGGGCCTGGACCGACTCTGTTCAGCATAAACCTGGCGTGGGACGCCCCTAGCCAGGACGCCGATGGAAACCCGCTGACGGACCTGGCCGGCTACCGTTTGTACTACAGCCAACAGTCACCTCCGACCCAGTCCAACGGAACGGTGCTGGATGTCGGGCTCGGCGCTAGCGCGACTGTGGACAGCCTGGAAGCCGGAACGTGGTTCTTTGCCGTGGCCGCCCTCGACGCAAGCGGAAACGAAAGCGTACCGTCGGCGCCGGTTGAGGCGGAAGTGGGGACCCCGTGAGCGGCTTTATGCAGGGCGCCTTCGGGCGGGTGGTCGGACTGGCCGGAATGTGGCTCCTGCTGGCAGCGACGCACCCGGCGGTCGAGCGTGCCGCTTCCGACCCACCGAAGGTGCAGAACCTGTTGGCGGTCGCGGTGAGCAGCTCGCAGATCGACCTGACCTGGGATCCGGTGACCGACGGGACCTCTATCCAGAACTACAACGTCTACCGGGGCAACACCCTGGTCGGGACCACGGCCGCGGACGTAACCACCTTTTCCGACACTGCCCTCGAATCTTTCACGCAGTATCAGTATCGGGTCTCGGCCGTGGACACCGACGACGACGAGGGCCGAAAGAGCGACCGAGCCACTGCACGAACTCTGGACGGTACTCCACCCTCTGCTCCGACCAACCTGCATGGCGTTGCCAAGGATCCGACGACGATCGAACTGGACTGGTCGGCGGCACAGGATCCGCAGACAGGCGTCCTCGGCTACGTCGTCTACCGCGACGGAGCCGTGATCGACAGCACGCCCGACACGAAGTACACGGACACGGAGCTAGCTTCGTTTACCTCGTACACGTATGAGGTGTCCGCCGTGAACGGCCACAGCCTGGAGGGACCGCGCAGCGATCCGGCCGTGGTGACGACCCTGGACGCAACGGAACCGACCGAGCCGACAAACCTCGCAGGCTCAGCGGTCGGTGCTACCCAAATCGATCTTACATGGACCGCCGCGGATGATCCCGAAAGCGGAATTGTTGGTTACGTAGTCTACCGCGATGGGAATTCGGCCGGCACCACGGCATCGACGGCCTTCTCCGACACAGGTCTCGACTTCTTCACCGAGTACGGATACGCCGTCTCCGCGGTCAACGGCTCGGGGCAGGAAGGAGCTAGGACCCCCGAGATCAAGGTCACGACTCTCGACGGGACGCCGCCGACCGCTCCGTCCGGCGCTTCTGCCGAGGCGACCAGCTCCGTCACCGTGGATGTCTCGTGGCAGGCGGCCAGCGACCCGGAGTCAGGAGTGGTTGAGTACACGATCTACCGGGACGGTACATCGGTCGGCACATCGACGACCACGACGTTCACGGAATCAGGGCTGGCGCCCGGAACCACGTACGTATACGAGATCTCAGCCACCAACGGTGTTGGCCTCAAAGGCCCGCTGGGCGGACCGGCTCAGGTTACCACGCCTGTGGCGATCGATACCACGCCGCCTTCGGTGCCACAGAATCTGGCTGCTAGCGGAATCACTGAGGTACAAGTGACGCTGAGCTGGTCAGCATCCGCAGACCCGGAAACGGGGGTCGGTGAATACCGGCTGTACCGGGACGGCAGCCGCGTGGGCGTCACCGTGGGCACGACCCTGACCGATACGGGACTCGATCCGGACACCTCGTACGAGTACCGGGTTTCCGCGGTGAACGGAGACGGCGTGGAGAGCGCCCAGAGCGGACCGGTCCAGGCTGCCACGCTGGCTCAGCCCGACACGGTCCCGCCGGCGCCGCCCACGAATCTGCGGGTGACGCCATGAGCGCCGCCCGGCGGGCGGGCATGCTGCCTCTGACGAGACGCTTGGGCGGCCCGGCGCTCCTGGTAAGCGTCGCCGCAATGACCCTGGCTCTGACACCGGACGCCTTACGAGCCCAGGAAGAGTCGGCCTTCAGCAAGAGTGAGCTGATCCGGCTAGTGGTCAGCGATACGTATAGCGATGCGGAAAAGGCCTCGATCATCCGGGCGAGCTGCCTCAGTTTCGTGCCCACAGCGGGAGACTGGCGTGATCTGAGAACTCTGGGCGCAGCGGCAACCGTCGTAGGAGCGGTCGAGGACTGTACGGCTGGTCGGTTGCTGGCCGTCGAGGCGACCCTGGAGCCGCAGGCCCTGAGAGTCACCGCGGGTCAGGCTGCCTCACTTACTGTATCGCTTCAGCGAGGCGGTTCCCCGGTGGCGAACGCAGAAGTCCGGGTAATCTCGTCCAACGCTGGACTCACGGGAGGCCGGGGCGAGTGGGTTGCGTCCACCGACGGTCAGGGGCGGGTGAGCCTGCGCATCGCGGCCGGCCGCCGAACGGGCAGTACGACCGTACGCGTGCTGACGGACGGGCTGGAGACTCCAGCAGCGGCGCGGTTCGTGGTTCGGGCCGGCTCCCCGGCCAGCGGCCTGCTCACTCCGGATACACTTGTTGTTGAGCCAACCCTGGCGGGCGCTGAGGCGGCTTCAAAACCCGTGGTGGTCCAAGTCACAGACCGGTTCGGAAATGCCGTGCCCGGAGTCCGGGTCACGCTTGAAGCCGATCCTGGTTCCGGACCGGATGACGGGTCTCTCCCCGGCCCGCTCACGGCCACGACGAGCGGCTCTGGCGAGGCTGTGTTCGACCTACCGGTTGAGGTAACCGCTTGGACCGGGTGGACAGTACGCTCGGGATCGACTGAGCTGGCCTCGCTTGAGGTTCGCGTGATAGCCCCAGAGCCCGCAGCACCAGCCGACGTCGCCACAGCAGTCGCTAACTTGTTGGCAGGTGGCGCAGAAGGCGACGAGCCGGCGGACGGTGAGATCGCGCCTGATGACCTGGCTGGAGGCAACCTGGCGGGCCGCGACCAGCCCCTGGGACCCAATGCTAACGAGATAGACAGACGGCTGCGGCTTGGGGATCAGGCCCTGGCGGACGGAGATGCGCAGGTCGCTGCAGCACACTATCTGGCGGCCTTGAGCTACCAGCCTCGCAACGTGACCGCGCAGCGCGGCCTGGCCCGCTCGTATGTCCAGAGCGGGGATAGCGACCAAGCGGTCGTCTGGTATCAGGCTGCCACGAGCCAGTCTCCCAGCAACGCCGAGATCTGGGACGAGCTGTCCCAGGCTTTGGCAGCGGCGGGACGGTCGGCCGACGCGAGGCAGGCCCGCGCCCAGGCCACCGCACTCGACCCCGTGCGTTACCCTGAGGCCGACGAGGTCGAGCTCGCCACGTCGACGCCGAGGCAGCGACGAGGCTGGTTCGAGGCATACCTCTGGGGCGGGAACACGTTCGACAACGGCCGCGAGGCCGGAGTCCGGTCTGCCGGTATCCGAGGCGCGCCGTCACCCAACGTGGAGCTGTGGGCGGGATTCGATAACGCACTGAATCTGAGCCTCACGAGGGCCGCTCTGGTCCGGGGCCGTGATGATGTGGAATCGTTCTTCGGAGGTACTCGCATTCAGTGGGGACCCGGCAAGAAGCTGTTTTCACTGCTGGAAATCGGGCGCCGTAACCAGGGTGCGGGCTTTGGTCAGAACACCTACCGGGCCGAGCAGGGATTCAAGCTGTCGAATAAGACTACGGCTGCCTCCCTCTCGTTCGGCGGATTCTTCGGCCGGTGGTTCGATCGTGACGACTGGCAGGGATACGCACGACTCTCGGTGCCTACGAGCCCCGCCGTGACCGTGTCTTCAGTCCTCATTGTCGGCGAAACTATTGGATCCAACTCTGAAGAGACTGGACGGCGAGCAGACAAGGACACGCGCTTTTACCTGTCGATCGGCTATCAGTCTCCGAGCGGCTTCGGCTTCACGCCATCGCTGGGCGTGGGTCAGGTGACCAGCGAGTTCAGCCAGTTCGGGGGAACGATCTCCGACCTGTCCGTGCGTGTTGACG
>JAZGCO010000040.1:0-20887 GCA_036476995.1 Gemmatimonadota bacterium | reverse complement strand
GGCAAGTCTTCGATGTCGTGGGAGGCAAAGCCGATGGTCGGGGGCAGAATCCTCGGTATCGGCGGCCACGTCCATGACTACGCAACGTCCATCCGGCTAGAGGACGCAACGACCGGCAAAGTGCTGTGGAACGGCAAGCCTAAGAGAGACGAGAACGGCCTCGTGAGCGGCGTTCCGGCCGGAAAGCCCTGGTGGCGTGGCGGGATCAAGATCCGTACGGATCACGTCTACCGGATCGTCGTAGACTACGATAACCCCACGGACGACTACACACCGCTGGGCGGCATGGGGGCTATGGGCGGTGTCGTGCTGGTTTCCAAGAATACGGCTTGGCCGGGATTCGACAAGACGGATCCGGCCTACGTAAAGGATCTCACGGACACTATTAACGCTCCGATGAACTCGCAGGGCCACGCCGGTATGGGCACACACAAGAGCGCGCCGGTGGAGGCTGACGCTGGCGGCGCGGCGGCGGATGCGGGCGCCGAAGTGGGCCAGGTGCATGAGCCCGGCTCTAAAGAGCCAGCACACGCGCATTAGCGGCGGCTGACCAATCGTATACGCAGCAAAGCCCTGAGCGGCGGCTAGCGAGCGATCGGTGTGACCCGCGGGAGACTGGTCCTGCCGGTGACCCGGTTCGCGACTCGCACCGCCAACAAATAGCTGCCCGGCGGAGTTCTGTCCAAGTCCAGACGCAGCGAATGTCGGCCAGGAGTGTCTCGGCGCACCGGCATTTGAGCCCTGAAGTTGAGCGCGAACGTGAGCTCAGGCGCTAGGGCCAGGAACAGTGGCGTTTCGCTCTGATCAGCCACGACGCGAATCTCCACATCGTATTCCTGGCCGGCGGGGAATCCGTACACCTCGAAGTACGTGAACAGGCTGCCGTCCAGGCCCACGACATGATTCGGTAAGACGCGCAGCCAGGTCTCGCCATCCCGCGTCCACGTTCCGCCCGAATCGGCCGCCACTGCAATATCGCTGACCTCTGGCAGGCCCGGGACCGGATCGGCGATAACCAGTGTGTCCTGGGCCCAGTTTCCAACCCCCCCGCGGCCGAACTGCTGGTCTCGCACGGCCAGCGAGTAGGGATAGCGACCGGGCCCCAGGATCCATGACAGTCTGACCGGGATGGCATCGTCGGCGGCGAGCGGATTCGACACCAACGGCTCGTTACGGACCGTTTTCCGCTGGTATCCCTCAGGCGTCATCATGGCCAGGGTGGCCTCGACTCCGTACCGGACTCCCCCACCCTCGACGCCCCTCGCCGTGAGGTCTCCCGAGCGGGCCGAGCCCAGGATCCACGCCTCCGTGGTGCCATCCGGATTGCGGAACTGCAGCACCTCATAGGCGAAACGCACGAGTGGCGTGATCGTCGGAACGTCCGGTATTCCGGTGATCGCGTAGCGCGCATCCGCCCTCGTGCGCTGGCGTTCAGACGCAAGGAGGCCCAGAAAACCGGGATTGTTGGCGTCACCAGCCGCCACCATGCGGCTGGCCAGCTTTCGGTATCGGAAGCGGGTATCCTCGAAGGCTCGATCTAGCGACCACCTAGACCGATACAGGCTCGCGTACGCCGCACCTCCGGCACTCAATAGTTCGCTGGGCATAGTCCGTCCAGTCGCGTGCGCAAGATTCTCGAGGAGCCGAAAGTCGCCCATGGCCCGCAGGCCGGTGCGTGACACGGGCGCGAAGTGGTAGACGCGCGGACCTTCGTGGCGATGGTAGGCCCAACTCTCGTTGAGCTGAAGCCGGACCTCGAAGCCGCCTACGTTGGCGTCTGGTTGGCCCATGCGCAGATAAATCAGGCCTCTGTCGTCGATCTCGAGACTGTCCGGCCGGCCCAGGCGATTGGACATATCGCGAGTCAGGCGGGGGCGGGACAGGTAGTACCGGTCACGCACGAAGTAGAGACGCCGATAGTGCGTGGAGAGACGTTCCTCCGGGGTCGAAGCGGTGCGCCAGGCGCGTTCGTCCACGAAGCTCCGCACCCACGGACAGGCCTCGGGGAGCGAGAGTGCAGCCCAGGCCTCCTGCTCGTCGGGAGTGGCCAGGCCCCGAATGTCATGCCACAGCGCGTTCATGGCGGGCTTGTCCAGATGTTCACACGCCAGCCAGAAGGCGTCCGAAGCGTCGGCAGCCAGAGCGGCCAGAGACTGATACGTGTCCTCCCGGGGTCCTCTCGGCGGCGCCTGGAAGAGGATCCGGGCCCGCTCCAGCAGCGCGCGGACCGCGACGGACCGCACCGGCGTCTCATCTGGAAGCCACGACAGCGCCAGGTCGGTCTGTCCAGCCCGCCTCCATAGCCCGGCCACCGCGAGAGAGTCGTCCGGCGCAGCGGGCCCTGCGGTGCCGGCATCCCTGCCCCACCGATCGAGGATGGACGCGACGTGGGCAGAGTCCGGGTGGGGGCTGTGCAGCGACAGCGCTGCGCGCACGTAGCGGGGCAGCGGCCGCGTTGCCGACCCGGAGCCCGTTTCTACGGCTAACGCCGGGCCGGTTCCCGCACCTCCGGCCACTGGCCCGACGTACGTACAGGCGGAGCACAGTACGGCCAGCGCGAGTCCAGCCAGGGGTCCGGGTGAGCGCGAGCTGTGCATACGTGAAGATACGGCGCAGCGCCCAGAAGGTTCATGCACTGCTCGCCTAGCGGCTGGTACGACCGCCACTATCGGCCTACAGCTTCGAGTCAGCCGGCCACTGACTTCGCATTCGGGCGATCATCTCTTCAGGGTCCTTCCCGGACTCCCGCACTGGCTCCAGCAGCTCTTCAGCCTCAGCCTCCCGGGCGTCACCGCCACGTTCGCGCAGGATCAGCGCAAGAAGCAGGCGGGCCGGCACGTACTTGTCGCGCGTGTCCAGCGCCGCTCGGACCGCCGTTTCGGCGGCCGGCAAATCGCCGGAGAGCCGCAAGGCGCTGGCCTCTCCGAACCGCGCCTGGAACCAATCGGGCGCAGATACGAGCGCCGCCCTGAAATGCGCGAGCGCCCGCCCAGGCTCGCCGCCTACAAGGCGCGCGACACCCAGGTTGCTCTCGGCTGCGGCCTCGTACGGGTACGGCCGGCCCAGATTGAAGTAGGGTTGCACACGTGCAAAACTCTCGTCGCGTCGAATGTCGGCCAGAAAGGTCTCGAGTTTATCGCGTGCGGGCTCCAGCTGTCCGCTCTGGATAAGCTTCAGGCCGCGCCTGAAGTCCCTTGTGCGCCACCGCCACCAGCGGCCGGGCACGAAAAACAGGACGACCACAGCCATCACGAACCAACCGGGCGGCCGCAGAAACGCGATCAGCAGCAGGGCGCCGACCGTGATCAAGAGGGCCGGTGCGACCAGGGGGAGCCTGCTCACGGGTCCACCAGCTCTGGACGCCTCAGCCCCGACAGCGTTATCACCCGCCGGTGTTCAGGACGCTGATGTTCTGGAAGAGTGACACCGGGCAGCCATGCGATACCGCATTGATCTGGCCAGGCTGGCCCTTTCCGTCCCGGAACGTGCCGCCCACGAAGTACGTCGAGGGCCCTCCGATCGCAGCGAGTGAGTTCCAGAAATCCGTCGTGCGCGCCTGATATCCGACGTCCCGCAGCATGCGCGTCTTCTTGCCGCCCTTGATCTCCCAGAATACCTGTCCACCAAACTGGAAGTTGTACCTTTGCTGGTCGATCGAATACGAGCCCCGTCCCTCGACGAAGATCCCGTCGTCCACTCCGCTCACGATGTCATCCTCGGTCAGGTCTTCTTCACCTGGCATGAGGTTGATGTTGGGCATGCGCTGGAACGGAATGCTCGACCAGCCGTCGGCGTAGGCACAACCATGACTGTGCGTGATCCCCGTGATGTCGGAGATCCAGTCCACTTGCTCACGTGTCGTTTGATAGTCTACGAAGATGCCTTTGTCGATCAGCATCCAGCGGTCGGCGGGCACGCCTTCGTCGTCCCAACCGATGGTTACCAGGCCGCCCGAAGACGTACGCTCTGCCTCCACATTCATGAAGTCGGGTCCGTATCGGAGGCTGCCGAGGACCGCCTCCGGAGGAGACAGGAAGCTCGTCCCGGCGTAGTTGGCCTCGTATCCAAGCGCGCGGTCCAGCTCGGTCGGGTGGCCGATCGACTCGTGTATCGTGAGCCAGAGGTGTGAGGGGTGGAGGACGAGGTCGTACTTACCGGACTCCACGCTGGCCGCCGACAGCTTCGCGGATGCTTCCGCGGCCCAGCGCTCTACGTTCGCCGAAGTCATGTTGGCGTTCACATACTCGTAGCCGCTGCCGGCCGGCTCGACTACCGAGCCGCGCGTCTGAAAGTCGGACCGGTCTGATGAAACCGCCGTGATCGTCATGAACGGGCTTAGACGCACCAAGCGCTGAGCCGCTACCGTGCCCTCCGACGTGGCCAGTGTCTTGTCGATCTTCACCGACTGTACCCCGCTCGAGACGAAACTGACGTTCTCCGCGGCCACCGCGATCTCGTTGAGCGCTAGGAACTGCGCCGCTTTGTCCTCCACCGACACGTCCCACGGATCGATCTCGAAGTCGCTCGTCCAGGTAACATCCCCGTAGCCATCGACGGGCGCCAGGTGGATGTTGCCGCGTCCGATCTTGGCGTTGGCGCGGGCCATGGCTGTAGCGCTCTGTGCCGCTCGGGCCACCGGCTCCTTGGATAGCTCCTGGGTGGCTGCGAATCCCCAGCTTCCGTCGAAGAACACCCGCACACCCACGCCTTGCGTGCTCGTCTCACTCACGCCCGTGATCTGAAGCTCTCGGGTGGATACCGACTGTGTACGCACAAGCTCAACCCGGGCGTCCACGAACTGCGCTCCAGATGACATCGCAGCGTCGACAGCGGAGAGCAGAAGTTCCTTGGTCGCCGGATCTACCGGCGGGGCCAGTGAGTATCTCGTCATCAGCCCGCCGGCTGGACGAGCGAGCTTCGGGGCGAGAATCAGACCGCCGGCCGCGAGCGCGGTGCTCGCTACGAAGTCTCTTCGCTTCATGGTCATACCGCCTCCGAAACACTCGTAAAGTTGAACTCGCCGACCCGAATCGCCGGGACCTCGCGGGAAGTTCGAACCCGGAACGGTCGGCTCATGTCCTCCAGCGCACTTAGTACGAAGAGGGGGGAGTCGTTCCAGCGAAAATTGTTGACCGGATACTGAATCTGGCCGTCTTCGATCCAGAACGTCCCATCCCGCGTCAATCCAGTGTAGGAGATGGTGCGCGGATCGGTCGAGCGGATGTACCACAGGCGAGTCACGAATACGCCGCGCTGCGTTTCGCTGATCAGATCCTCCAGAGACTTCTCCGTGCCGGCCATGCGAAGCGACCCCGGGCCGCCTGTGGGCTGTTTCCCCTGTTTCTTGGCCCAGAATCGGGAGTACGAAAGGTTGCTCAGGATTCCGTCGTCCACCCACATCATGGGCTCTATGGGAAGGCCGTCGCCGGTGTACGGCGCTGACCCAAGACCTTGGGGATCGCTCCATAGCCGGACTCGTTCGTCCACGATTCTCTCGCCCAGCTTCGTTCCACCTCCCTCGGCGCTGAACGCGGACCGGCCCTCGTCGGCCCGTCGTGCGTCCATGGAGAACGCGAGTCGAGACACGAGGTCCGACACAGCCTCCGGAGCCATGACTACCGGATAGCTACCGGGCTCCAAGGTGCGCGGTTCGCGCGATCGGAGAGCCGTTTCTACCGCCTGCGCATGCGCGGAACCAGAATCGGTGGCCGCCCAGTCCCGTTCGCCGAACCCGGACCAGCCGGATCCCGTACCGTCAGCCGTGCGTGCCGTGATGCTGTACGTGGCGGAGGTGGAGGCGTGGTAAGCGAACAGGCCGGCGTTGTTGGCCACTGAACCGGAACCGGCGGATACATCCAGAAAGCCGGCTACGTCGATACCGCCGGCCTCGATTGCCGTCTGGATGCCGTCCGCGGCAATTTCGCTGCGAGCCTCCGGTCCCAGGTTTGCGGTGCTGTCGTGGTATCCTGCTGAATCGGCATACCTCTGGGGCCCAAGTTCCGGCATGGCCTCGGGATCCTCCGGCGTCAGCCGCGCCTGCGCCTGAACGGACGCTACCGCCTCGGTGATCGCGTCGGCGTCAAGCCGATTCGTCGTGATCGTGGCTTGCCGCTTACCAAATCTGACCGTGATCGACGCCTGAACCCGCTCGAACTCACCGGCGGTGGTAATCCGATTTACGGCATAGCGCGTGTTGCCACGCCAACCGCTGGTCAGCGAAACGCGCGCCTCGTCCGCACTGGTGGACCTGAGAATACGGGTGGAGAGCTCCCGTGCCTCGTCCGCCGAAAGGCCGCGTCGGTCGCCTGTTCCTACACTCATGCCCTTCCTCCAATGCAGTAGATGGATTCCCGAGCCATGAGCCTCGTCGGCAAAGTGCACCGAGAGGACGGTGGACGCAAAAACGCGCTAGCCAGGATCGGTAGCTAGAATCAGCCGATGATCAAGTTTCACTTTCACTCTGCGCCCCGTGACGTGCCCGCCCTCGAGGCCGGCAAAGGTGATCGCCTGTGCCACGTCTACAGCGACGTATCGCTCGAGGAGCTCATTGAGTGGGGCACCGCACGCGGACTCAAACCCGACTGGATAGACCGCCGGCACACGCTCCCGCACTTCGACGTCAGGGCCGAGTCGGTGGCTGACCGCGAGCGGGGCGTAGGGCGCGCAGAGTTGGTGCGGGATATCCGGGCCTGGCAAGGCCGAACGGATAGTCAGGCCGGCCAAGCGGGCCCTGATTATGTGTAGGATCCAGGCCACACCCCTCGTCTGCGGGACCGTTCTCAGGTAGGACTCGATCGGCTCTATCACATTTTTTCACATGCACATACAGGATTGGTCCGTCTAGCTCGCATAGTACTGGCATACTCCGGGGCAAAGGCGGCTGCCGCGATTCGAACTTGCGGCGGCGCAATACCAGCGGGAACCGAAGGGGCGATTAGTTTGAGTAGCAAAAACGGGCACATTCTTGGACGAATTCTCAGGCAGACGACAGAAGAGCGCGGATCCGTGCTCGTGATAATGGCGGCTACGATGACGACGGTGTTATCGGTTGCGGCGCTGGCGATTGATGTCGGCCTCGTCTACACGGCACGGACCGAGGCGCAACGCGTCGCTGATCTCTCGGCGCTGGCGGGGGCGGGATCTCTGGCGCGGCTGCCCGAGAACGACGGACTGGCTGGCCAGATTGCCATTCAATACGCGCAGGACAATTCGATTCGTCACCAGGCCGTCATCCTCGATCCGGCCGATGTCCAGGTCGATCGTGCTCTGGGCCAGGTCACGGTTACAGTCCTGCGCACCGCGAACCGGGGTAACCCTGTCAACACGCTCTTCGCAGGCCTGTTCGGAGTCAGTGCGACCGATGTGGTTGCGACGGCTACCGCCGAAGCCATGGACATCGGGTCTGACGTCGGTGTCACGTGCCCGCTACCAATTGCCCTGCCGGACCGGTGGCGCGAGGAGGATGGAACGTGGTCCGATAAGGACGACACCTTCGACGCACCGGGTGACTACTATGACCCGCAGCGGACTGGATACACCGAGTCCAACATCGGGGACCAGGTTTTCTTGAGACAGGCCGGCGGTGGCGGGGGGAACATGGCCAACAGCTGGTACTATCCGTGGACGCCGTTCGGAGACGAGAACGCCTTGTTAGACGACGGCTCTGGTGGGAAGAGATACCGGGAGAGGATTTCGGGGTGCATGAAGGGTGTGTACACCACAGGAACGGTGGTCTACTCAGAGCCTGGCGCCATGAGCGGTCCTACAGACGCCGGCTTCAAGGAGCTGTACGACCTCGACCCGTCCGCCTACTGGAACCAGTTCGGAGGCCCGGGTGGCTGTGTCGCCAGGCCAACCGCTGTATCCGTGGAAAACCCGCACGGCTGTGTCGACAATAGCCCACGGGTAAAGAACGTTCCGCTCTTTGATCCCACGGTTCCGGCGGTTGAGGGTCGGAAAGAGTTTACCATCACCAAGGTGGCGAGCATTTTCGTGGAGGGCAGGATCGGTTCGGACTATTACGGCCGGTGGCTCGGTACGACGGGCACTGCGACGGATGCCAGCGTGCCCGGCAACAGCTCCATCGTCAAGGCACTGCGCCTGATCAAGTAATTACCGCGCAGCGTTACTGCGCAGCGATCCGGCAGCAGCGTGGCACTCCGGCGACGTCCAGGGTGTCACTCGCCGCGGCGGAATGTTTCAGGCGCTCCGGTTCTTCCAGTCTCGAAACGCGTCCAGCAGCCCGTAGTAGTCCGCACACGAGCGTCGAGCGACTCCTCCTCAATCTTCCCCGACAGACGAAGCGTCAGCCGCATCTGCTCCAAGTAGTCGGTACACCCGACGCAGTCCTGCTCCGGTGGCCGAGTGGGGAGTGACTTCAAAATACAACCGAAAAAGCCAGAGGTTTGTAGGATCGACGCCGAAGGCTACTTCCTACCCTGTGAGATTCGCACAGGCATCTCGCTCACCGGCCGGTGCTCTGCCCTTGAATCGCCCTCGTCCTTCGGTTGCGTTCGGGCCGCATACCAGGAAGCCCCCGGGTACGCAGACGCGCCGTGGGCGAACACACTGAGCAGCACAGTAAGGACCACGACGGAGAATATGAGATGTCCTCCCCGGATGCCGGGATGTTCTAGAACCAATAAGACGAACACTATAGAGGCGATTCCACGAGGTCCGAACCAGCCCAGGAAGACAGAGGTCTGCCGGCTGACTCCGGTCCCAATCAAAGCCAGCGCCGCCGGCACCATCCGCACCACCGTGAGGCTTAGCGCAGCGTAGACCAGGACCAGCCACCCGGCTCCATCCACGGCCTCGGGTACGAGTACTGCGCCCAGTATGATGAACACGAACAGGGCCAGGAGTTGGCCTTCTTCCTCGCCGAAGTCCCAAAGACAGGTGCACACCGCTCGCGACGAGTTGCCGAAGGTCAGACCCGCGACAAACGCTGAAATGAATCCATTGCCTCCGACCAGCTCCGCTCCCGCGAAAGCCACGAAGGCGAGCCCGAGTCCGGATAGCGCCTGGAACGTGTGATTCATCCACCCGGACTCGGACGCGGCGTGGATGAACCGTCCACCCAGTCCTCCGGCGGCCAGCCCGATCAGAGGGCCAAGAATCAGCTGAAGGGCCACGAAACGCGCCCAAAACGCGGTCCCCATCCCTTCTGCGGGGGCTCCGGCGAAGGAGAGGAAAATGAGAAAAACGGGAAGCGCAATCCCGTCGTTGAGGCCGCTCTCGACGTTAAGTGTCTGCCGGATGCGGACGGGCACGCGCTTGTCGTTGATCACCGCGAGGCCCAGGGCCGCGTCCGTTGGGGCCAGGATGGCGGCCAGAACAAGACACTCCCAGATCGTCAGGGCTTCGAATATCAGGTTGGCGGCCAGGGCCCCGGCCAGAATCGTCACTGGCAGTCCGAAGGAAAGCAGGCGCACCGGTAGGTCATGCTCGCTCCGGAGGCGCTTGACGCTGATGCGGCTGGCATCGATGAACAACACCAGGACCAGGGTCACTTCGGCCAGGAGATGGACAAAGGGTTCCTCTACGCTGAACTCCACCAGCCCGAACCCAAGCGGTCCGGCGAGCAAGCCGACGAGGACGAACGCCATCGGTGGCGTCAGCACGCTTCGTTCGGCACGCTTCGAGACGCCGCCGAAAGCCAGTATCGCCAAGCCGACGACCAGAAGTCCGATGAGGTCCATTAGTGCGCCCTATCTCTCTTCGATGATCTTCGTGACCAGACTCTCGATCCGGTCCAGCTTCGCCTCGATCGCAGCCTGGTCCTCGGCATCGTCCTGCTCAACGAAATGGGCCGCTACCGAGGCAGCCAGCGTGGCCACCAGGCCGATTCCAGCGAACATGAGCACGACACCGACAAGCCGGCCGAGCGCTGAGACCGGCGCGATGTCGCCATAGCCGACCGTCGTCGTGGTAACGACAGCCCACCACACCGCTTCCCAGTAACTCCGGCTCACGGTGCCCGGCTCGGCGACCAGCAGCACCCCGGCGGCGGCGAAGATCAGTAGGCCGCAGCCGCCCGCCACGTACATAAAGCCGCGCCGGCCGACGATCTGGCCGAGCGCTCTTCCTGCGCGTGCTGCCACCGTGACGATCCGAAACACACGAGCCAGGCGAGCGAGTCGGGCGAGCCGGCTAAGAGCGAGAACCGCAGGCAACATTGGAAACGAGAACACGATCACTGCGACGCTCAGCCAGTTGCTGTTCGCATACACGCGACGGTCGTGCGCAATCCCGAGCATAAAGGCGTATTCGATCACGAAAACAGCCCACAGGACCCAGTCGGCCACCAGCACGAGCGCCGGGCGCACGCCCGTCTCCTCAGCGATCGTGAGGGGAATCGTCGCGATTGCGGCGACGATAACGGCCGTCTCGAGGACGGTCTCGATTCTGTTACGCTCTGTGATCAACCGAGACCAACCAGCGTGTCACCGGCGGCGCCCGAATCCAGGAGCGGGAGGATGTGGGGATGCTGGAGTTGTGCGGTCATGGTGATTTCGCGCTCGAACCGCCTGCGAAAGTCTTCGGTCGCGAGATCCGGGTGGATCGTCTTGATAGCGACCTGACGCTCGTGTTTTGGGTGCTTCGCGAGGTATACGGTTCCCATCCCGCCCTCGCTCAGGACGTCAATCAGCTCGTATTTGCCACACACGAAGTTATGTGGGGCTTCTTGCGGATCCACCATCTACGCCCTCCCCTGGAGGTGCCAGCGCCTACGCGGTGGAACCGGTTAGTACGCTTTGAGCTCCGTCACCGCCGCAGCGATATCGGAGACTTGAGGAAGGATCCGCTCCTCCAGCTTCGGCGCGTATCCCACGAACGTGTCGGTCGACGCTAGCCGGCGTACGGGCGCGTCCAGCCACTCGAAAACATCGTCCGCAATTCGGGCCGAAATCTCGGCGCCGAAGCCCCAAGACTTCGAGTCTTCGTAGGCGACAAGCACTTTGTTCGTCTTCTTGATCGAGGCCGAAACCGTGTCCATGTCCAGAGGAGACAGCGAGCGGAGATCGATGATCTCGACGTCCACCGGAGTGCCTTCATTCTCGAGCTCCCTAACGGCCTTCTTAGCGCGCTCCACAAGCGCGCCGTAAGTAACAAGCGTCAGGTCCCGGCCCTCCCGAACGATGCTGGCTCGGCCGAACGGGATCATGTAGTCAGGGCCCGGATACCGGCCCTTATTGTAGGTCTGCCGATACAAGTGCTTGTGCTCGAGGAACAGTACCGGATCGTCGCACCGGATCGCTGTCCGGAGGAGACCGGCCGCGTCTTCCGCGTTCGAGGGACAAATGACGTGCATCCCGGGCGTCGCCGTGAATAACGAGGCGCCCGTCTGCGAGTGATAGATGGAGCCGCCAGTCAGATACCCGCCGTACGTCGTGCGCACGACGACGGGGCACGAGAAGGCGCCGTTCGACCGCCAGCGCATCGTGGTCATCTCATTCCGCAGCTGGTGAAACGCGGGCCAGATGTAATCGAAGAACTGGATTTCGGCGATCGGCCTCAGGCCCCGGATCGCCATGCCAATCGCGCGGCCCACAATGTTGGCCTCGGCCAGCGGCGAGTTGAATACACGTGCCGAGCCGAACTGACGCTGCAGGCCCGCCGTGACTTTGAACACACCACCCTTGCCCTTTAGGTCGTCGAGGTATTCCTCTCGGCTCACGTCGGCCACATCCTCGCCGAACAACACGATCCGCGGATCGCGCGACATCTCATCCCGCATGCAGGAATTAACTAGATCCACAATGGTCGTTTCATCGCCTTCGAAAGCGGGCTCCGTCTCGAAATCCGCGGAGGTAGCGTCCACATCCGCCGAGTACACATGGTCGAATATCGTGGAGGCATCCGGCTGGGGCTGGGCCTCAGCGGACTCAGCAGCCGCGGCTACCTCGTCAGAGACGGCAGTCTCAATCGCCTCAAGTTCCTCCTCGGTGACGACTCCGTCGCGAATCAAGGCGGCGGCAAACGTGGTCAGCGGATCCTTCTCGGCGTCGAGATCCCGCTCTGCCGGCGGCCTGTACATCCTCTCGTCGTCAGACATGGAGTGGCTGTACGGCCGCACCACATGAGCGTGCACGAGGGCGGGCCCGCGTCGGGCGCGGCAGTGCGCCACGGCCTCCTGCATCGCTCCGAAACTCGCTACCAGGTCCGTACCGTCCACCTCGCGGATGAACAGGTGCGGAAAGCTTTTCACGATCACCGAAATGCTCCCGCCGGGCGTGTTCACCTCGACCGGGACGGAGATGGCGTATCCGTTGTCCTCAACGAGGTAGATGACGGGCAGCTTCAGGTTGCAGGCAGTGTTGAGGGACTCCCAGAATTCGCCTTCCGACGTCGTCCCGTCGCCAGTGGTCACGATCACGACTTCATCGTCGTGGAAGATCATCTCGTCCGGCGTGAGACCGATCGTCTGGGCGCGCATCCCGGCCTCGGCACAGCCCACTGCCTGGAGAAACTGCGTTCCGGTCGGGCTGGAAGCGCTGACGATATTTGTCGGTGCATGCCCCCAGTGAGACGGCATCTGCCGGCCGCCGCTGGCCGGATCGTCCGCCGCCCCCACAGCCTGAAGAAACATCTCGTACGGAGTTACGCCGAGCCCGAGGCATAGGGCGCGGTCCCGGTAGTAGGTGAAGAACCAGTCGTGGGCAGGACGGGTGGCTTTGGCCGCAGCGACCAGAATCGCTTCGTGACCCGCCCCGCTGATCTGGAAGAAGATCTTCATCTGGCGCTTCATCAGAAGCTCGCGGTCGTCAATCCGCCGCGACAGTAGCATGGTCCTGTACATGCCGAGAAGGTCGTCGGGCGTCAGGCCAAATCTCGCGGCTGCCTCTGATGTTATCTGCTCTACCGGTGTCGCCATTCAGGCTCCGATTGGGTTGCGTCTATGATTCAGTCCTGGATATGTGTAATGGTCGAGTCTCGAAATAAATATAGTGATTGGCGCGGGGGCTACCAAGGATCTTGACGCCCCCGGCGCCTTTTTCTATGCTTGTGGCACATTTTTAGCGTAGACTAAATTTATTGGGAAGTCGGCGACGGACGTTTTGAAAGGCGATACAGTGGTTTGGAAACGGAACATATTGGGAGCAGCGGCAGCGGCGATTGGGATTTCGTTGGCCGTCGCAGCGTGCGATTCGGTTCTGACTGAGGCACCCGAGGCCGGAGATTTGCTGGACGGACCTGTCGAGGGCCTATCTCCGGCCGAGCTGGCCGCGTTCGTCGAAGGTGACGAACAGTTCGGCCGGCCGTTCTCTGTCGCCGAAGGCCTTGGGCCGATCTTCAACGACGTAGCCTGCGCGGCCTGCCACAGTGGCGACGGCCGGGGCCGGCGCGAGAACTCGCTGACCCGGATCAGTCGGGGCACGGACCCTGCGCTCGACGTTGGTGGTCCGCAGATCCAAGACCGGGCAATTGCCGGTGCTGATCCCGAAGTGGTGCCAGCCGGAGTGGACGTTTCGGTCCGGCTGCCGCCGCCCGTGTTCGGTGTGGGACAGATCGAAGCGATCCCCGTGGCCGCGATCCTGGCGCACGCGGACGAGAACGACGCCGACGGCGACGGGATATCGGGGCGGCCGAACTGGGTGACCTCGCCCGCGTTTGTTCCACCGACTGAGCCGGGTGGCGGGAGTGGCCAGCAGCTTGGCCGGTTCAGCCGAAAGGCCCAGATCTCATCGATCCTGGAACAGATAGTAGACGCCTATCACCAGGACATGGGGATCACGACGGACTTCCGCCCCGTGGAAAACTTCAATCCCCAGGTCAGTCGCGCCACGGAGGTCGCTGATCGGGTCGAAGATCCGGAACTCGGGGCGGCGCAGGTCCTGGCTGTGCTCAACTACGTGCGCATGCTGGCCATCCCTGCACCGGGAGAGCTGACCGCAGAGCGCGAGGCCGGGCAGACTCTGTTCGGGAGCGTGGGCTGCGCTGCGTGTCATACACCGGCGTTCACGACCGGCGAGAGCGTGATCCCGGCTCTGTCAGGCCAAGCGATTAGCCCTTACTCCGACTTCCTGCTCCACGACATGGGCGATGGCCTGGCAGACAATCGCCCCGATGGCAGCGCAGACGGCCGGGAATGGCGTACCACTCCGCTGTGGGGTCTGCGGCTGATACGTGATTTCCTGAACGGCGACGCGTTCCTGCTGCACGACGGCCGCGCCGCCACGGTACGGGAGGCGATCCTGGCACACGGCGGAGAGGCCCAGGCAGCGCGAGACGAGTTCGAGGCGCTCGTAGCTTCCGATCAGGAGAGCCTGATCGATTTCGTGGGGTCGCGATGAGCGATATGAAGCCGCCGCCGACTCCGGGTCCAGGCTATGTAGGCAGGTCAGACATGGACCGGCGCGACTTCGTGGTGACCACGTGTGGCGCGATCGGCGCGGCGGCGATCGGTGGCGTGGCGGCGGCCGGCTGCGCGTCGCTGGCCACGGTACCCGTGAGGCCATCCAACGGGAAAGTTACGCTGACCCTGCGCAATCACCCGCGTCTTCTGCAGCCCGGTGGATTCATTCGGATCGTTCCGGAGGGTTCGGCGGAGACGCTGTTCGTGATCGCGGCGGCAGACGCTTCGTACACCGTTCTTTCCTCGATCTGCACGCACTTGAGATGCACCGTAAACTTGGAGGGCCAGCGCTTCGTGTGCCCCTGCCACGGATCTACCTACGATCGCTCTGGAGAAGTCCTGGTCGGACCGGCCGACAAGCCGCTGGCCAGTTATCCTGCCACCGTGACGAGAGGCGGAGCGCTCGTCATCGACCTGGGGGGGGCGGCGTGAGGCCATTCGGCGGAGCGCTCGTAGCCCTCAGTGTGGCGGCAGCTCCCGCGTACGCGCAGGAAGCGGCTCCAGACTCGGCGGCCCAGGCTGGGGAGGACAGGCCGTTCATCGAAGGGGGATTCGGCGACCGTCCGTATCTTTCCAACCTGCTGGGCAAGGCGGCAATAGGTGGATACGCAGAGGCGCATGCGCGCTTCGAGCGCGAAGATGGAGTCCGCAGCGAATTCACCTTCCTCGCGAAGCGCTTCAACCTGTTCGTCAACGCGCAGGTGAGCGACTTCGTCCGCTTCGGCGCTGAACTCGAGATCGAGGAAGCCGGCGAGGAAATCGCGCTGGAATTCATGACCCTGGACGCGCTAATACATCCGAGCCTTAATCTGCGGGCCGGAATGATTCTCGTGCCGCTCGGCCGGTTTAACCTGGCACACGACAGTCCTCTCAATCCGTTCACGGACAGACCACTCGTGACCACCGAGATTCTGAGCGTCGCGCTATCTGAGCCCGGGCTGGGGTTTTTTGGTCTGCTCGACCTTGGGGGTCCAGCGCGGGTCACGTACCAGATCTATGCGGTCAACGGGTTCGATGACGGGCTGCTCTCGGCCGACGGCGTGCGGCTGGCCCAGGGGTCAAACAATTTTGAGGACAACAACAATGCTCCGTCTGTCGTGGGCCGGGTCGCGTGGAGTCCGCGCCTGGGCCGGGAGTTGGGCCTCTCAGCCCACGCGGGCGCTTATAGCGTGTTCGAGGTGGACGGGGAGCGAGTGGACGAACGGCGCGACTTGACGATCTGGGCCCTGGACGGCGAGCTGGACGTGGGTCCGGTCGAACTCTCCGGTGAGGCGGCGCTCGCCCTTATCGACATTCCGCCCTCCCTGGGAGGCCTTCTGGCCGAGAAGCAGCAGGGCCTGTATGTCGATGCGGTGTATCCGTTCTGGCGCGGAAGGATTCAACACATCCCAGGTTCCTTCTTTACGGCCAGGATACGCCTCGATGTGCTGGACCTGGACGCCGACCTGGACGGGGACAGCGTGAAGCAGATTTCACTCGGTGTGGGTTTTCATCCGACACGAGATACCGCCCTCAAGCTGGACTACGTCCGCGGACAAGGACGCGACCGATTCAACAATTCCTCCGAATTCGCGCGCGTGCTCTTTTCGTTCGCTTCGTATTTCTGATTGCCAGACCTGCCGGAAATTCCGACCGAGACCCTACTCACGACAGCGCTAAGAAGCGACTGAGATGCGCGTAGCCGCTATCGATATCGGTACAAACTCCGTCCGGCTGACCGTAGCCGAGCCGGCCGGGACGCGGATCGTCGTTGTGGCTGAAGAGCGCATCCGTACCCGCCTGGGTTCGGGCCTCTACGCCGACGGCCGGATCACGAACGCCGCCTTGGCTCGAACTCTCGCCGCCCTGGAGCAAGTGACGAAGATAGCCGCCGACCTGGGCGCGGATCGCAGTCGAGCGATCGGTACCAGCGCCCTCCGAGAGGCCTCCAACGCAGGCGATCTGCTCGAAGCGGCGCTCGACCGGGCAGGGCTTGAAATCGACGTGATTTCAGAGCGGGAGGAGGCCGAGCTGGCCTTCCGCAGTGTGCGCCACTACTTCGAACTGGGCACGCGGCCTGTGCTGGTGGCTGACATCGGAGGGGGGAGCGTGGAGCTCGTGCACGCCGCGGGATCGGATATCGAGCGAGTGGACTCGCTACCGCTCGGCGCCGTGCGTCTCACCGAGACATTTCTGGGGTCGGACCCCGTCACTGAGACCGAGTGGCAGTGTCTCGTGGGCCACATCGACGCTCTCCTCGGGCCGGCTCTCTCCGTGGGGACGGGCAGGATTCCCGCTCTGATCGGGAACGGTGGCACCTACACGGTGCTGGCGTTCATGTCGGCGGCGGGATCGGGTGCTGCGGGCGGATCGGGCGCTGGCGCCGAGCAGGACTCTGCGGGACCCGGATCCGCCCTGGGCCATCCGCTCCAGACAGCCTGGGTTGAGCGACAGGCTGAAAAACTGCGAACCAGAACCGAGGCCGAGCGGCGCGAGATCCCGGGACTTCCGGCAGAGCGCGCCGACATCATCGTGGCCGGGGCCGCCGTTGCACTCCGGATCGCGCAGATTTCTGAGTGCCCCCAGACGCTCGTGAACGACCGCGGGATTCGGCACGGAATCGTGCTGGAACTGCTAGAGGGCGGCACCTAGACCTGTACGCTCGAGCGCTGAAATGCGGGACCGGAGGGGCCGAACCTACCTAGCCGGAGGCCGTACGCGGCTTCCGGCGCTTGAGGCGGGTCGCTTCCTTGAGGCGGCGCGCCGCACGCTCGGCAAACGATTCCTGGGCGCTCTTTCGCTGGCTCTTCTTCGCGGGGACACGCTGCACGTAGCTTCCGTCCGGGCGCATCTCCCACGCCGCCCGTTGGTCATCCAGCATGCGGCCCAGTATGTGGCGCAGATACGAGCGCAGCGGGGGCGCCTCGACCGGCGCAATCAGTTCAACGCGGTTGTTAAGGCTGCGGTACATGGCGTCTGCCGAGCCGATATAGTACTCCTCCGCCCCGCCGGCGCGGAAGTAATAGATCCGCGAGTGCTCCAGAAAACGACCCACGATGCTGAGCACCCGAATGTTCTCGGATAGTCCGGGAATCCCGGGCCGAAGGCGGCATGTGTCGCGGACGATGAGGTCTACCTTCACACCCGCCTGAGAAGCGCGGTACAGAGCCGCCGTAACGCGCCGGTCTTCCAGCGCGTTGATCTTCATCTGTATGTGACCTAGCTCGCCCCGGCCGGCCAACTCAATCTCCCGGTTGATCTTATCCAGGAGAGCCCTGCGCAGGATCTTCGGCGCCGGCAGGATCTTCTTGTAATTCCGCTTCGGCTTGTAGCCGGTAGTCAGATAGTTGAACAGCTCAGTGAGATCCTGGCCGATCGCCTCATCGCACGTGAACAGGCCGAGGTCCACGTAGAGGCGGGCCGTCTCAGAGTGATAATTGCCGGTGCCGATGTGCGCGTATCGGCGCAGTCCGTCGGCCTCTTCACGAACGACCAACAGCGCTTTACAGTGCGTCTTCAGCCCCATCACACCGTACGTAGCATGGATCCCAGCCTCGCCGAGCCGGTTCGCCCACCTGATATTGGCGGCCTCCTCGAAGCTGGCCTGGAGTTCCACGACTACGGCAACCTGCTTTCCGTTCCGAGCCGCCTCGATCAGGTAGTCCAACGTCTTCGACTCCGCCGATGTGCGGTACAAGGTCATCTTGATCGCTCGCACGTCGGGATCCTGACTTGCCTCCTTCAGTAACCGGTCGACAGAAGTCACGTACGACTCGTAGGGATGATGAACGAGGATCGACCCGGCCTCTCGGATGGTCTGGAACAGCGACCCATGGGCGTGCATGAGCGGATGATCGACTGGATGATGAGGGGGATCCTTCAGCTCCGGTCTCTCCAGATTCAGGAACTCCATGACGTCCACGAGGCCCAGCATACCCTCTTCCTCGAACACGTCCTGCTCTGCATCCAGGCCCAGCTCCACGGCCAACATGTCCCGGTGATAGGGGCTCATACCGCTCGACACCTCGAGGCGCACAACGGGAGCGAACCGGCGCTCCCGCAGGCCGCTCTCGATTTGCGCCAGAAGATCCTCGGCTCCTTCCGGGTCTCGTACGGTGTCGGCGTTTCGAGTCACGCGGAACAGCTCGCAGCTCAGCACTTCCATCTCCGGAAACAGAAGATCCAGATTTCCTGCCATCACGCTCTCCACGGTCACGAATGCGTCACGACCTGGAATCTGCAGAAGGCGCGGAACTCCAGCCCCAACGGGCATCTTCACGCGGGCGAGCGAGACCTCCTGATCCCCTCGATACCGGAGAGTGACCAGCAGGTTGAGCGACAGATTGGAGATGAAGGGAAACGGGTGCGCGGAATCTGTCGCCTGCGGTGTAACGAGCGGATAGATGTTCTTGAAGTAGTAGTCGCGGATGTAGGTGCGATCGTCCGGGCCCAGATCGGGCCAGGTCAGGAGGCGCACACCGTGTACCTCCAGCTCAGCCGTGACCTCGCCAAACGTGTCGCGCGTCATTCTTTGAAGGCGGCGAACTTCCTCGTAGCAAAGCGCGATTTGCTCGGCGGGCGACCGCCCATCGAGGCTCAGGTCCAGAACGTTTGCCGCGACCTGCTGCTTGAGGCCCCCTATCCGCTTGAGGAAGAACTCGTCCAGGTTTGACGAGACGATCGAAATGAACTTGATCCTCTCAAGGAGCGGAGTTCTATCATCCTGCGCCTCGTGAAGCACACGGTGGTTGTATCCGAGCCACGTGAGCTCCCGGTTCAGGTACAAATTCGGATCCTTGAGATCGAACTCGCCTTCGGGCCCGGGCGCCGGTACGGGCCGCGGATCGGCTGGCGACGTCGGACGCGCAACGGTCTCGGCGGGCGAGGCTGCGGTAGTATCAGCGACGGGAACGACAGCCGGCGGCTCGGACTCGATGATCCGCTCTACACCAGGCTCGGGCGGGCGTCTATGGATCAAACTCTTTCCTCATATTGAGTGGCCAACGGCGCCTGCCACAGCTTGCGGCGGCTGCCACAGCTTGCGGCGCCTGCCCCAGCGTGCGGCGCGTGCGGCGCGAGCAGGGCATGAAGAACGGCCTGAGAATATACACCGACGACAGATCTAAGGCCCATTCAAGGTCCCTTTCGCTGCTCTTTCACTGCGCTTCTGCATGATTCGCGCGACCAGGATGAGCGCGGCGAGAATTATATTGACGCCTACGAAATTGACCAGCACTTCATGCCGATAGGTGGGCTCGGCGAAGAACATGTCCGCCATGCTTCCATCGCTGCCCGTCTTACTCGGCGTGATGGGAAGGATCAGGGCGATGCCGCCGGCAATGGCCTCGAGCGCAACGACGGCATGGAGCCACGTGAGCTCCACTCCGGTGGCAAACCTTCCGGTCAGCTCAATTTCTGATATCTCAGACCGGCGATCGGCCATGTAGGGATTCCCGTGTACGCTCAAGGAGTATCTGTCACGTACTGTTTCTTGCAGGAAACGGGCCTCTTCCGCTCGCGCGACGAGCGGAACGCTATACGGTTACTGGCATCAGGCGTGCTTCCGGCCCAGCCTCAGCGCGTTCGCCGTCACGGCCAGGGAGACCCCCATGTCACCCGCAACGACGGCCAGAACCAGGGAAACCAGTCCCAGCGGAACACCTACGGCGAGGATTCCCTTTACCAGGAGGGCGAAACCTATGTTCTGACGAATGACTCGGTTGGCCCGGCGCGAAAGATCGATCAGGTACGGCAGCGATTCCAGATCGTCTCCCATCAGGGCGATATCCGCGGTCTCGATGGCCGTGTCGCTCCCGGCCGCGCCCATGGCGATCCCGACCGTCGCGGCCGCCAGGGCGGGCGCGTCGTTGATCCCGTCCCCAACCATGGCCACCGGTCCCAGCTCCCGCTCGAGAGCCCGCACTACGTCTACCTTGTCCTCAGGCAGCAGGCCCGCGTAGACCCGGTCGACGCCGAGCTTTCTTCCCACCGCGTCGGCAGTCTCCTGATTGTCGCCCGTAAGCATGACCACGTTCTCGATCCCCACCTTGCGCAGCCGGGCTACAGCGGTGGCGGACTCGTCACGGGCCCCGTCCCCTAGCGAGATCCAACCGAGGAAGCGGTCGGTCTTGCCGACGCCGACGACGGTTCGGCCCTGCGACCGGAGCTCACTGAGCGCCGGATCGGAACCGACATGCCCGAAAAGGTCAGGCCTGCCTACCCGATATTCCTCTCCGTCGAGATCCGCCCGAGCACCTTTGCCGGGAATGGTCTGGAATCCGGTGACCTTCCATCGGTTCACGCTGAGCCCGCCCTCATGCACGGCCCGTCGAATGGACGATCCGATCGGGTGCTCGGAACCCGCCTCGACGGCTACGGCACGCTGGAGCAGCTCCGACTCATCCACGCCGGGTGCCGGCCGGAGATCGATCACCTCGGGGTGACCATGCGTGAGCGTTCCGGTCTTGTCGAACGCTACGACCTTCACTCGACCAGCGGTTTCGAGGTAGGTACCACCCTTGATGAGCACTCCGTTACGGGCCGCGGCGG